>DASTYE010000001.1:0-2128 GCA_035765135.1 Gemmatimonadaceae bacterium
TCGATTCGGATGAACGATGCCGGCACGCCGGCCTTCGCCAACGCTTCGTACATCGTCTCTCCCTCGACGATCGGGACGACCCTATCGGCGTCGCCGTGCACGATGAGCGACGGAGCCGCCCCTGGGGAGACGAAGCGAATCTGGAGCGGACCGCCCGCCGCAAGTCGGCCACGATCGCGGACATCGGGTACCTCGGGCTGCTGCCGTGTCTCACGGCGAATACGGTGAACCCCTTCTCGTTCAGCGGGGGATAGTATGCGGCGATAAAGCCGCTCATCTCCACGCTCGATTGCCACCCGCCGCTCACGATCGAGATGACGCCAGCGCCGTTAGGGTGTGCCGGACGGTAGACATCGAACGTCAGCGCGAGGCCATCCTTGTGCCCGTAGACCACATCCGTGGTGACCGACGGCTGGCGCGCCGGCTCGGGCGCACTCGCACGGCCAGGCGCCGGTGGCGCGCACGCGCACGTCAGGAGAGCGGCAACGACGGCGAACGACCGCAAGCGAGTGCTCATTCGGATGCACGTTACGTTATGGTTGCCTCACGACTTCGTAGTCGCCACGCCGTGGTCCTTCGCGAACGGTCCATCCGGGCTTTGGCCTGAAGGTCCATCCGTCTCCGGAAAAGGTACCGTCGTCCAGCCTGACGGGCGCTGGCACCCGACGCAAGCGGCCATCACTCGCGAGCAGCACGCCCTTTTCAGCTTCGAGCGTGCCCCAATCTCCCGAAACACGGTACGCGTGGAAATACACAGTCCCGCTGCCGGGAATCACGGTCGCTCCTCGGGAGTCGGACATGCCGCTGCCCCCTCCAGGGATCACGAGGACGGGACCGTCCACAAACCGCTGTCGCAACTCGTTGATGCGATCCTGCCGCAGCTGCTCGCGCTGCCGCTCGGCCGCGCGAAGCTCGACGCCCCCGTACGCGGCGGCGGCGCCTGCGGCGTCGTGCGTCGGCTGAACGGCGAGCGCGTTCATCAGCAGGATGCCGAAGTCGTCGCTGCTGCGCAGCATTCGCTGCCACCCCGGCGATGCCTCATCGAGCAGGAGCCCATAGGCCGGCCCGGACGCATAGGCAAAGGTGCGGATGAAGCTCTCCCCTTTTTCAGAGCCCGCCAGTGTTTCGAGCGCGCTCGCTGTCGCGTCGGCCCTCGATGATGCCGCGAGAACGGTGCCCGTATAACTCGCGAGCCCTTCGTTGATCTCCAGAGCTCGTTCGGTCTCCGCAGCCGCCGGATAGATGCGTCGCCGCGCCCGCCGGAACGCCAGCGCGTCGCGAACGGCGGCGTTTCGCTGCGCTCCTGAGGCCTTGAGCGCCCTTGCGAGCGCGCGCCATTCGAGCTGCAGCCAATAGCGTCCATCGAGTGCATCGAGGTGTTCGTTCTCCACGAGCGGCACGAACAGTCCGAGTTGCGCCTGCACTCCGTGGAACAGCTCATGGAGTAGCACTTCGTTCCGGCTCTGCGCAGATCGGTTGACCAGGTCGTTCCAGGCGTACGCGGCCCAGGTGACGCCGCCCCACTTGACCGGTCCGTTCACGAGACCGACAACTGGCGGCCGAGGCCCATCCGGCGGCGGCTGACTCGTGGCGAAGGTCTGCGTCCGCATGTCGCCGATCACCATCGGTGCGCAGACCGACACGCCCCACAGACGGCCTGCGTCTCGCTCGCAAAGCCTCTTGGCTTCCTCGAAATAGCGCTGGGCAACTTGCGGGTCGACTTGTGCATCCGCAGCCGGTACCGCGCCAAGCAGCACGAGCAGGAATAGCGCGGTGAGATGGTCCCGAGTCTGCTTCGCCATGTTTCCTCCTCGAGAGGCTGCCAGCAAACCATCGGCGCACGAATCCGAATAGCGCGCTCGTCAGGCGCAAACGCTACTTATGCAGGCCGCTCACGGCGCCGGAAGGAACCGCCACCGCGCGCTGATTACCGCCGTCACTTCGATGGCCGCAGGCGTAATCTGCGGGGCGGCGAAGTCGGCGCGCCCCGCGGCGAGGCCGGAATACGCCCGCCGTTGGACAAGGTACGGATACTGGCCGCTGGTGGTGGCGTCGAGCAGGGGACCGAGCGAGCCACCCATGGCGCGCGCCACAGCCTCGGCGTCCGCACGCGCCTCGGCGGATGCGG
>DASTYE010000002.1:0-3601 GCA_035765135.1 Gemmatimonadaceae bacterium
GATGACGGCCACTCCACCACCATCAGCCTGCTGTACGCATACGCGCTGCGCCGGGCCGCCGAGCTGGAGGATGCCGTCGGGATGCGCGGGGCGGCGGCAGACTATCGCGCCCGCGCCGACGCGGTGATCCGGTCCGTGCGCGCCCGCGCGTGGGATGGCGCGCGGGGATTGTTCCGCGACTCCCCCGAGACAGTCACCTTCAGCCAGCAGACGAACGTGCTGGCGATCCTCACCGACGCGGTACGGCCTAACGATCGGGCGCCGCTCATGCAGCGCGTGCTCGCCGACACGACGCTGACGCGCGCGTCTTACTATTTTTCTTTTTACACGCTCGAGGCATTGCGCGAGGCCGGCCTGGCCGACCGGTATGTCGAGCAGCTCGCGCCATGGCAAACGATGCTGGGGCTTGGCCTGACGTCGACGCCCGAGAATCCCGAGCCCACGCGGTCGGACACCCATGCGTGGGCGGCGCATCCCAACTACGGTCTGCTCGCCACGGTGCTCGGCGTTCGCCCGTCGAGCCCGGGGTTTCGGACGGTCAGCATCGCACCGGCGCTCGGGCCGTTGCGGCGCGCGGAGGGACGCGTGCCGCACCCAGCAGGCGACATCGAAGTGCGCCTGGAGCGGCGCGGTGCTCAGGGTCTCCACGCGCAGGTCACGCTGCCGCCGGGACTGACGGGCGTACTGGAATGGCGCGGCGTGCGTCGCCAATTGCGCGAAGGAATGCAGGTCCTACGATTTTGACATCGACAACAGAGTTCGCGTCGTGTCTTGTCCCATTCGATCCCGCGTGGAGGCGCGCGCGTCAACCCGTACAGGCAAAGGACGCGGCGCTCCCCGCACTTCGCGAAGACCAGACGGTCAAGGCGCCGCACCCTCCTGACCGCGAGCCAGCTCGCGGAACCACGGGAGCGCGCGTAGCTCATCGAAGGCGGGGTCGAGATGAGGCCCCCCGTCCGGAGACGCGGGAGCGGTGTGGCCGCGCGCGCCGCCTACGAAGGCGAAATCGAATCCATTCGCGACCGCTTCGCGTAGCAGCTCGAGCGCTTCAGTGACGCCTCCGAGCTGGGCTGCGATGCGCGCTCGCTCGTACACGTGGTGTCCGAAATCATAGGGTGGGTTTCTGTTCAGCATCGTTCCTGCGATCTGGGCGGCCGACTGCCGATCGCCACGCCGTGCGCGCGCGACACCGACCGACGCGATGTAGTAGGGGTCGTCAGGGAAGTCGGTGGCTAGTGCACGAAAGGCCGCCTCCGCCGCATCCAGACTATCCGCCCTCAGCAGGGCCGCCGCGCGATACCGGAGGTGACGCTGCAGTGTGGCCTGACTATCCGGCAAAGCACGATACCAGGCGAGCGCCATCAGCAGGATCTCTCGGCCCGCGTTGGCGTGCCCGTGGGCCCGCAGCTCGTCCGAAGCGCGAACCAATATCTCACCGCCCGGCCAGTCGGGGCTCGGTCGCAGCGATAACGCCTCTGTCATTCGCTCGCGTGCCTGGCGTGTGCGTCCCATCCCAATCAAGGCGCGCATCTCCCAGACCACCGGCTCGGCGAGCTCCGGGTGTCGGATGCGCGAACGTGTCGCTTCCGCCAGCTCTTGCCGATGACTGCCAAGACGATGGTACGCGTCCGTGATGCGCCGGCTGTAGATCAGCTTGAATCGTGTCGGCTGCGACTCGATGTTGAAATCGCGGTTCGCCTCGATTGCCTCACGAGGGCGGTTGGCTCGCAGGGCATTATGTGCCAATTGGCCGCGGTAGACGTCCGAGAATCGGACCAGGCTTCGCGCCGCCTCGAGGGCGGCCGGGAGGTCGCCGCGCACCTCCGCTTCGATCCACTCCAACAGTTGCCGCTCGAGTGCCGGCAGTCGCTCGCGCGACCGGGCCAAAGTCCGGGTCAGTGAATCCGCCTTCGCTTGCTCGCCAAGGTTCAGGTGCTGGATCGCAGCTAGAAAGATCGCCGTGGTGAACGACGAATCGAGCGCGAACGCTTTGTGAAAGTACTCCAGGGCCTCCCGCGGCCCGCGCTGACCGCGCTGATCCATGCCAGCGGCGAACGCCTGGTACGCTTCGTAGCTGGGCGGCCGTACGGCGTCAGGGATCACCGGCTCCAGGCGCGCATCGAAGTGAAAGGCGACGGCACCCACAGTCCTCCGGCGGAGCTCGTCGATCGCCGTCATGGGATCGCTCCGCGGTCCGCGGATTCCGTCGATGCCGCGCAGAATGCGATCGCGGCGAACGTCGATGACTTCGGCCTGGAATTCGAGATTCTCGTCCCGCTGATGATAGCTCCCGACCACGACCGTAGCGGCATTCAGCACGTCCGCGAGCATCTGGCTGCGGCGGAGCGCATTCGACGAATCGGCTCCCGCCTTGAACTCGCGAAGCAGCTGCGACACATGAACCGCCGGTACGACATCCACCACCTCGGTCCGGGAGAGGCCCTGGACGATCCAGTCGGCGGCTATCTGCCCGACCATCTCGAGCGCCGGATCACCGGTCCGGTTCTCCAGGGGCATAACGACGATCCGCCGCGCCTCGAGGTCATTGCCCTGGCGCGCGACGATACTCGCCGCTCCGCCGGCGAGCAGGAGGAACATGACTGCCAGCGCGATCCGGGCGACACGCACGCTCCGCCTCCGCGATGACGGCGCGGGTGCAGGATCGCTCGGCGTCCTAACGAGCGGTGTCCCGCGTTCCGACGGCGGGGGCCCATTCGGGCTGGGCCGCGCACGAATTTGTTCGATTACCGCCCGGGTTTCAGGCGAGGGCTCGACATCGAGGTCATCCCGCATGCGGGTCGCGAACGCCTCGTACTCGCGCACCGCCCCCACCCGGTTCCCCGAACGATCGAGCAGCCCGAGGCGACGTCGAAGCGCCGCCTCGTCGTAGGGCGACAGATCGAGCGCGCGACTGGACCAGTGCAGCGCGCCGGTCACGTCCGCGGTCGATTCGCAACGTGCCGTCAACCTGCCGGAGGCGGCGCACGACATCTCGCGGAGTCTCGCGCGCTCGGAGTCGAGCCATCGCTCGAAGAGCGGTGCGTCGGAAAGGAAGAATCCCCCGAGGAGATCGCCCCCGTAGAGCGCAAGAGCCTCCGCGTCCTCTCCAGCGGCAATCCGCTCCTCGAACGCGATTGCATCGCACCAACAGCAGGACGGCTCTACGGCGACGTCGTTCGCTCCTCGGCTACGCAGCGCATCCGTTCCGAGTCCCCGGCGAAGAAAGCGAAGCGCCTGGTTGAGTGCCTCGCGCGCGCGCGTCGCGTCCGACTCCGGCCAGAACATTCCCAGAAGTACGTCCCGGCGGTGGAATCCGCGCGGACGTGCCAGGACAAGATACACGAGGAGTGCGAGCCGTTTTGGCTGCGCAAGGACGGGATCCAACGATTCGCCCCGCGTCCCCCGAATGTCGATCGAGCCGAGCGTACGGAGATGGACCACGGAAACCCCCGCGAGATGGCGCGGCGACAGGCCGGATCAGGCGGAGATCAGGGCGAAGTCACCGTGGCGCGCCAGTCTATGTCGGGCGCACGAATGTAGGTGTTCCCCTCCGTCGGCACAACCGACTCCATCAACGGTCGGAGCGTCTGGCGCCGACCAT
>DASTYE010000003.1:0-6220 GCA_035765135.1 Gemmatimonadaceae bacterium
GACGTCGTGTCGCCCTGACGAGCGCGTCGGGCGCTCAGAGCCTGTAATTTTTCTCCCTGCAACACTTCGGGGCACGCCGCTTCGCGGCGTGGCCCCTCACAGCTTGTAAGCTTTTCTCCCTGCAACACTTCGGCGCACGCCGCTTCGCGGCGTGACGCCTCAGCGCGGCACCTCCCAGACCGAGATCGGCGCCGCGCGCTTGAGCCCCTCGGTGAGCAACCACGTCATCGGCCGGCACACCGGAGGCGGGTCGTAGCCCGCCGGCACGTGGATGTCCGGCGTCGTTCGCTCCTTCCAGAACGGGAACCACACGCCGCTCGAGTACGGATCGATCTTGCCGCCGTAGAGCGACGGGCCGCGCTCGCCCTTGTGGTGGCGCCAGTTATTGAGCACGTAAGAAACGCAGTGGCGCGTCTGGCGGAGCGAGCTCATGGCGACGACGTGATAGCGGTCGGCGAACACCTGGCCCTTGCGCCGCCGGCCGTCACCGCCGAGCTCGCCGTTGATGTGCTTGGCCGCCGAGATCTCGAAGCCCCACACGCCCGCGGTCAGCGCCGCCTTGCTGTCCGCTTCGCAGATCAGGTGGATGTGGTTGCCCTGGACGCTCATGTGCACGATCCGGAAGTCGGCGCGCTCCGCCGTGCGGAGCAGCGCGGTCCGGATCGCGCGCCAGATGAACCGCTTGCGGAGATGACCGACCTCGCCGAGGACGCGCAGCGTGACGTGCTGCGGGTGCCGGTGGTTTACGTCGGCGCGCCGCTTGTGCCACTCGCTGGCCGTGCCCTTGGGCTTGCGCGGTCGTCCTGCACCCGGCCGGGCGCCGCCGCGGCGCTGCCCGTTCTTGTCGCGCTTCATCGACAGCTCGAGCTGCACCGGCTTCCGGGCCAGCACCCTCCTGCTCGAACGGGTGATCACGCGAACGATGATAGTCACCGACGAGGAATTGTCAATTGATTTTCGCCGAGGTTATTCATATGGCGTATCGGCGGTCACCACCGCCGGGGAGCGACCCACCGACGCATGAGCCACCCTCCCGGGCGGTTGATCTGGTTTCGACGGAGAGCGCGGAGCCCCGTGCACGTCGCCGTGACAAGAACGACCTTTTCACGGCGACGTGCACGGCGCTCCGGGCTCTGGATCGGGACAAGATCAACCGCCCGGGGTGCGACCAGGAAAGGCTGGTCCGCAAGGAACAGGAGGTGCGAGTCCTTCAAGAAATGCGGAAGTGTCATCTAGCGGGTGCGAGCCCCGTCCAACAAGTCCAGCCAGGGAGGTTGGTAGCGAGCCTTGCGGCGACGGTGGCAACACCGTCGCCGATGCGTAGGCACGCGAGCGAACGAGCCACGTGTAGTCATCCCCGAAATGTTGAAGTGCTGAGTGCCAACGGGGTCTCGGGCCCGGAGGCAACAGCGACAGTCACGACCCACTGGCACATCGTGGCGTCGCACTCGGCGGGGACTTGGAGCGTGGCGCGGACGAAGGAGATGACCCAGGAACCTGGGATACCCATCCACTCGGTGGAACACCGGAGGCCGGAGGCGAGGGAGACCGCAGCCGAGGCCGCATGCGCGATGGGAGTCGGAGGGCTCGGTACGAGCGAAGACGCAGGGGAACGAATGACGCCGGACCCTGCCGAGCAAAGCGAGCCCGCGTCGGGACGAACTTCAGGAGGGAACCATGCGCGGCGCTAAGACGTCGTGGAGCGTGTCAACAGAACTTCGGAAGGTAGCGGAGAGAGCAAGACGACACCCGGATCAGCGAATCCTCGCGCTCGCGCAGTACATCGATGAGCGAGCGCTCGAACGAGCCTACCGACGACTGCGGCGCAGAGCTGCGGTCGGAGTGGATAGGGTCTCTGTCGACCAATACGGCGCGGAGCTCGCAGCGAACTTGCAAGCGCTGCGAGCGAGGCTGAAGGCGGGGCAGTACCGTCATCAGCCGATCCGCCGAGTGAACATCCCGAAGGAGAACGGTGCAACCCGGCCGATCGGCGTCTCGACGGTTGAGGACAAGATCGTACAGGGGGCATTGCATGACGTGCTGGAGGCTGTCTACGAGCAGGACTTCCTGGACTGCTCGTACGGCTTTCGGCCCGGCCGCAACGCTCACGACGCGATCCGCGCACTGAATCGGGTGCTCGTGGGAGGGAACGCGAAGTACATCGTGGAGGCAGACATCGTGTCCTTCTTCGACAGCATCGACCGCACGATGCTGATGGGGATGCTCCGCGGACGGATCGCCGACGAGTCACTGATGAGGCTCGTCGGGAAATGCCTGCATGTGGGGATCCTCGACGGAGAGAGGTTTCTCGAGACGTCGGAAGGGACCGCCCAGGGGTCGAGCCTGTCGCCACTGCTCGGGAATGTGTACCTGCACAACGTCCTTGACGCGTGGTTCGAACGCGAGCTGCGTCCGCAGTTTCGGGGAAGCGCAACGCTGATCCGTTACGCGGATGACTTCGTGATGTGTTTCGAACACGCGGACGATGCGACGCGGGTGGAGGGACTGCTTGCCGAGCGATTCGCAGCGTATGGCTTGACTCTTCACCCAAAGAAGACTCGCAGCTTCTCGTTTCGTCCTCCTAAGGAGGGAGGCGATGCGGGAGGCCCGACCTTCGACTTCCTCGGCTTCACGCTGCACTGGCAGCGCACGCTCGACGGGGGAGCCTGGAGGGTGACGGCACGGACTCGTGGTGTGCGCCTCCGGCGGGCAATCAAATCCGCCGACGAATGGTGCCGGCGTCACCGGCACCGACCGATCGAGGAGCAACACCGAATGCTCACGCTCAAGCTGATCGGGCACTACAACTACTTCGCCGTTAACGGCAACAGCCGAGCGATTGCCACCGTGCTGCGCATGGTGGCCCGCGCTTGGCAGCGTTGGCTGGATCGAAGGAGTCAGAGATCGCGGATGGGATGGAAGCGGTTCGCCGAGCTACTCCGGCTCCACCCGCTGCCGCCCGCCAAGATCCGGGTGCAGATCTGGAACGCTCCGTAAGACGCTCCGACAGAAGAGCCGGATGGTGGAAATCTCCTTGTCCGGATCTGGGGAGGGCCCCGGCCGGTAACGGCCGGGGCTACTCGACAGGGTGGCTCATGGGTGGGTGGGTGGCTCCCCGGCGGTGGGTCCGGCGTCCGCAGCGGTGCCGCGACTTCGGCCCTCGCCACGTGCTCTCCCTGCAACCTTCGGCGCACGCCGCTGGGCGGCGTGTCCCCTCAGACTCGTGTTTCGCCGTTTTGGACGGCGGGCCAGCCGAAAAGTGGACGAGCCACGGCTGCGATCCGACGGTGGGGTTGCTGAAGCCTTACCGAAGGAGGTCGCCGTGGCTCTTCCCGTTCTTCGCACGCTGCTCGCGTGCGTGGAAGTATTTCGACCTGCGTTAACGAGACCTGGTTACGAGAACGCACTCGTCGTATTTGTCGGCTGGGTTCGGGCTACAGGCCGGCGCGCGATCACGGAAGCACTGTTGGCGGCCGATGTCGCCGCTCGGCGGCATCACGAGCGCTTCCATCGGTTCTTCTCGCGAGGAGCCTGGTCGCCGGACGCGCTCGGCCAGCTGTTGTTCCTGCGGCTGCTGACCTGGTCATCAGTGAGCTCGTCCGTACACGTCGTCCTCGACGATACGCTGACCCCAAAGAAGGGGGCGCACGTTTTCGGCATCGGTAGCCATCTCGACGCTGTTCGTTCGACGCGTCGATTTCGCGTATTCAGCTTCGGACACATCTGGGTCGTGGTTTCTGTGGTGGTGCGCGTCCCCTTCTCTCGTCGGCCATGGGCCATCCCCGTGCTGTTTCGGCTCTACCGCAACAAGGCGGAGTGCGAGCGCAAGGGCGATCCGTACCGCAAGAAGACCCAATTGGGACGCGAACTCGTCGAACAGGTGGCGCAGTGGGCGGGTGGACGCCGCATCCATCTCGCGACCGACGTGGCCTATTGCAACGACACCCTGATCCGAGGGCTACCGAGCACGGTGACCGTGTTCGGCGCGATGAGACCCGATGCAGTGCTGACCGCTCTACCACCCCGACAGCGTCGGCGAGGGCCCGGACGCCGCCGCTTGCGCGGACGGGTACTTCCGAAGCCTGACGCGCTAGCGCGCAGCGAACGTCATCCGTGGCAGAAGTGTCGCGCGCAGCTCTATGGGCGAGAACGAACCGTCTCGTTCAAGACTGTCGACGCACAGTGGTATCACGTGTGCGGTGCACAGCTGGTGCGCGTTGTGGTCGTGCGCGTCGACGGAGGCACGCTCGACATTCGCGTGTTCATGTGCACCGACCCGTCGATCGACGTGCGGACGATTCTGGAGACCTACGCAGACCGATGGGCGCTGGAAGTGGCGTTCCGCGATCTCAAGCAAGAGCTCGGCTTCGCCGACTCGTCAGCACGGAAGCGAGCGGCTGTCGAGAGAACGGCTCCGTTCGTCGGCTACGTCTACTCGACGCTCGTGGTCTGGTACGCGGAGGGAGCCTGGGAGTCAGCTGACGCGAAGCCGCCTATGCGGCCGTGGTATCGCCACAAGCGCGGCCGCAGCTTCGCGGACATCGTTCGAACCGCCCGCCGCGCGCTCAGCGATGTCGACATTCTCGATCCAGCCCATCGTGACGATAAGTTGCGCGAACTCACCCGCGGGAAGTCACGGACGCAGCGGCCTCGTCGAGCCGTGCGCGATAAACGCCACAGCGAGGCCGCGTGAACGGCGAAACACGAGTCAGAGCCTGTAATTTTTCTCCCTGCAACACTTCGGGGCACGCGCTTCGCGCGTGACCCCTCAGAGCCTGTAATCCTTTCGGCTCGGCGATCGGCCGGACGGCGCTGGCGCTGAGCTCGGTGGTCGCGGTTCGTACCGGCTCGTCGCGCCGCGCACCGCGCACCGGGCGCGGACTCGGTCGCTCGCTGCCTATCCCAGAGGGCCAGCTGCGATCACCCGCAGCACGTTGTACGTGAGGCCCATCAGCAGCGCGATCGACGTGACCTTCGCCAGCCCTCGCACTGGTAACCGGGATAGACCGCGATGACTCCGGAGGTCGGCGTTGACGGTCTCAGCTGTCGCGCCGCGCGACTTGTAGATCTCCTTGGCGTCGTCGGTCGCCATCCGCGCTCTCCACGCCGCCGTGGCGTCTGTATCCAGCTCCTTGCGAGCGTGGGGGTCCACGTTTTCTTGTCGTGGCTTTGGGACAGGCGCGTACACGGTCACCCCGCGATGCTCTGCTTCGTCGATCGCCTCGAGTTTCACGTAGCCGCCGTCGACGAGCATCGATTCCGGAATCACGTCGAGACGTTCCTCGATCTGATCAAGCATCGGGACGAGCTGTCCCTGGTCGCCGCCGCTCGTTGTTACGTCGACGCCGACGATTACCCGGCTGTCCACGTCCGTCGCGAATTGGATGTTGTAGGCGGGCCGAAACCCGCCGTCAGCCATCTTCATCACTCGCGCATCAGGGTCCGTCGTCGAGACCCGGGCCTCGTCATCCTTCTTCATCCGCCGCTGAGCCTCCGGCAGCCGCTTTACCGCCTGTTCGATCCGGTCGAGGCGATCTTGCGCTGCCCGTTCCTGGGCGGCGCGCTGCTGCGTCCGCGCCGGATCCTCGTCGGCGAGCTTCTTCACGTGCTTGATCTGTCGTCGGGCGAGCTTGAGGCAATCTTTGAGGGTCTTCGCGCGCCGAAACGACGCCGCTCCCGCGGAAGCACGCACTCGCGTTCCGTCCTGCGCCACCTGCCGGAGCGTCACCAGGCCGCGCTCGAGCAACACCGCCAGCAATTGCGTCATCAGCTGGTCGAGCCGTTCGCCATGGCCGACGCGAAACTCGGCGAGCATCGAGTGGTTCACGCTCACACCGCCGCAGATCCAGCGGTACGCGTCATGCTCGTCGCACAACCGCGCCAGCTCCCGGGTGCTACCGACGCCTTCGCTGGTCGCGTACAGCCACAAACAGAGCAGGATCCGGGGATCCGTCGCCGCCCGTCCCGGAGCGCTCCCGCGAGCCCGGATCGCGTCGTAGAACCCCGACAAGTCCAGACGGCCGAGCAGTTCCCAGATCGCCCGCGCGTCGTGCTCGGCCGGGATCAGCGACTCGAGGTCCACCGGACGGAGCTGGACCTGCCGGCGGTTGGCCGTGCGGAGCCGCGGTTCCTCGACGGTGTCCGTCAGGGCCGCGTCATCGCGGACGGGTAACGCGAGGTCTTCGTCGTCGAACAGGCGTCCAGTGCTCATGCGATCGTT
>DASTYE010000004.1:0-9713 GCA_035765135.1 Gemmatimonadaceae bacterium
TCGAGCGTGGTATCGACGTGCCGGCCGCGGTTGACCGGGGATGCGACAACGAGGGAGTGCTAGATGGTTGGCACCCTCTGTGGTAAGGAAGCTGTAGGTGAGGTAAGGATCATGTGAAGAGAGGGAGGAGCTCGGGAGGGAGAGAGTGACGAGAAGAGGGAAGAGTTAACGAGGTTGGCGGGACTCAAAGGGAAGCGGGAAGAGGGAAGCGGGCAGAGGGGGCTGCGAGTATTGGGCGCCCGTCCCCTCTTCCCGCTTCCCCCTTCCCGCTTCCCTGGTGTGGCTCCTACCTCCTCACCTGTCGTGTCTCTGCCCTCTCGACTCGTCCCTCACACCTCAGGGAGAGGAGCGGCGTCTCCGCCTAACGCCCCAAATCCGACGGCAGCCGTGGCGTACTCAAGAGCTCGCCAAACCTCCGCCACCTCTCCTCTCTCGTCGCCCCTCGCTCGACGTAGGCCTTCACCAGATCCTGGCCCAGATTGTAGTTGATGACGTAGCTCCGATACGTGTCGAAAAACCGGACGCGCTGGCGAGCCCGCTCCGGCGATGACAGCGCGTACCGCACCAGCCATTCCGCGGCCTGCGCGGCCGTGATCTCACCGTTCAGGTAGCGTCGCGCCGCCTCGTTGCCGGCGTAGGTCAGCTCGCGCATCAGCTCCTGCACGGCGTAATAGGCATCTGCTCGTGAGGCATCGAGTCCGGCGAGCGGGAACAGGACCGTCTTCTCGTACTCCACACGCTCCCTGCCGGGAAACGCCATCTCGATCCCGTAGTTCGCGCTCCCCTCGGCGATCAGCGACTGCGGCGAGAACAGCGGATAAACGGAGTACTCCCACCATCCGCGCTCGCGCACGAGGTGGTCCTCGAGCAGCGTGTTGTAGACGTGGTGACCCGGATAGCCCTCGTGACACGCCAGATCGACCGCCCGATCGATGTAGATCGGAAGCTCGACGTTTACCTGGATGAGCGAGCGGAAATGCCCCTGGTACCAGTTGTACCCGCTCCACGGCTTGTCCACCACCTGCTCGACGGTGAATCGCTCGTCAGGCGGCAGCACGAGATGGCGCTGCGTACGCCGCTTGCACTCCGTGATCGCCGTCGAGAACACCGTGTCGAGCTTCTCTCGCGGAATCACGAACGCGCTGCGGAACGCCTCCATTCGCTCGGGAACCGGCCCCGTGCCCGGAAGGATGCGCGCGAGCGTGTCGATCACCCGCTGGAAGTAGGCATCATCGTGCGTCGGCGCCACGGCGTCGTACAACGCCCTCGATTCCTCATCGAACGTGAAGCGCTCCCCCTGGAGCATGCGGACACGCGCGCGCAATGCACCGAGCTGCGTGCTCAGGTAGCGAGCGCGGAGACTCGGGAGATCCTCCCGCACGAGCGAAACATCACCGAGCTGCGCCACCGCGGCATCGGCGCGCCGGAGAATTTCATCGAGCGGAAGCTTCGCCGAGTCGGCGGACGCCTTCCATGCCGGCGGGCCGTAGTAGGCGTCCACGTAGTTGGGATCGTGCTGCCCCACCGCCAGCACGAGCTTCACATAGGATTCGGCGATCGCGTTCATGCGCTGATCGGATGCGGGCACTCGTGCCGTAGCGCAGGACGACGCCAGCGCCGCGCCAGCGACCAGCAGGCCGATCTTGATGGGAACGGACACGGGGCGCCAATCCTTCGAAGGAAGAGCGTAATATACTTCCTGCATCCATCCCGGCCGACATGAATTCACTTCGTCCTCTGCTTCGCCTCGCGGTCCCGATCGCCGCCGTGCAGCTCGGGATGATGTTCATGGGCGTCATCGACACCATCATGGTCGGGCACCTCTCGGCGCAGGGGCTGGCCGCCGTCGCGCTGGGCAACGTGTATTTCTGGACGTGCGGGATCTTCGGCATGGGCGTGATCATGGCGCTCGATCCCGTCATCGCGCAGGCCGTCGGCGCGAATGATCAGGTCGCCGTCGCTCGTGGATTCCAGCGTGGATTCATCATCGCGCTGATCCTCACGCTCCCCATTTCGATCGCGCTGCTGTTCGCCGCTCCGGTGCTGCGCGCGCTCGGGCAAGCCGAAGATCTCATTCCGCTCGCGACCGCGTACTCCGTCATCTGCATTCCGGGCGTCCTGCCCTTTCTCGCGTTCGGTGTGCTCCGGCAAACGCTCCAGGCCATGGCGCTGGTGCGGCCAATCGTCATTACGATCGTCGTGGCGAACCTCGCCAACGTCCTGCTCAACTGGATGCTCATCTTCGGCAAGCTCGGCGCACCGGCACTCGGAGTCGCCGGTGCCGCCTGGGCGACGAGCGCCGCCCGATGGGTGATGGTGATCATCCTCTTCGTTATCGCGTGGCGTCGTCTGCGCCCATACATGCTGCCCGTCCGCGCCGACACCTTCGCGCTCGCGCCACTCGGCCGCATGCTCGCGCTCGGCGCGCCGATTGGCGCGCAGTTCCAGCTGGAGTATGGGATCTTCGCCGTCGTGGGATTGCTGGTGGGGACGATTGGAACGACCCCGCTCGCCGCGCATCAGGTCGCGCTCAACATCGCGTCCTTCACGTTCATGGTGCCCATGGGAATCGCGGCCGCGGCAGCGGTGCTCGTGGGTCACGCAGTCGGACGAGAGGATCCTGTCGACGCCCGACGGTCCGCGGCCTCCGCGCTGATGACTGGCGTCGGTTTCATGGCGATGATGGCGATCGTTCTGCTGGTTGCCCCGGGGCTCATCGCCCGCATCTACACGAGCGATGCCGACGTCATTGCCGTCGCGCTCGTGCTCATTCCGCTCGCGGGATTCTTCCAGGTGTTCGACGGCATGCAGGTGGTCTGCGGCGGAATTCTCCGCGGACTCGGCGACACGCATTCCCCGCTCATCGCCAACATCGCGGGGTTCTGGGTGATCGGCCTCCCGTTAGGCCTGTGGTTCGGAATGCGCCAGGGTCACGGCCCCGCCGGCCTGTGGTGGGGACTCGTCATCGGCCTCGCCGCGGTGGGTCTCGGCTTGCTGATCCGGGTGCGGATCAGGCTGAGCAGGGCGATGCGCCGCGTCGAGGTGGATGGCCCAAGGGGTCGAGGTGTCGAGGGTGTCGAGTTGGAAAGCAGTTCACCTTGACACCCTTGACACCCTCGACACCTTAAGCGCTCAGGCTTCCTCCATCACCGCCACCCCCTCCTGGCCGCTCATGTGCCACTCGATGTAGAGGCGCATCCGCCCGGCCGACGTCCGTTGCGGCGTCGCCCAACACCGACCTGTCTCGATGCGGAGGCGGCCATTCACGTGCTGAAAGCGGCCTTCGAGACAGCCCATCGCTCGCACGATGCCGAGCAGCGTCCCGTGCTCGAAGACGTCGCCGCGGTAGCTCCCCCTGACGACCTCGCCATCCTGCTGGCACTCGAGCACCACGTCGCACGGGGCCGGCATTCCCCCATTCAGCGTCAGGCGGAAACGTCTCCCGTCGTAGGATGGCGGCCGTTCGCTATCGGCGCGAAATGGCCCGGGTGCGGCCGGTGGGGGGCTCACGGCCCGAAGATGACCGACACCCGACACTTTCACATCGCCCGAGGGACGTCACGCACGGAATCGATGATGAGGGGCCCATGCCGGCGGACGCACGTTTCGGGCGCCCGCGGACGTTAGGCGAACGCCTGGACTTTACCGAAACCATACACGCTCCAGACGTGGCCACCACCCGCGCTTCCCGTCCGACTCACATTTTCGGGGTCGACTTCGTGTGATCCGTCGCCCGACTGGAGAACGCACATGTCCGTCCTGACGCTCATCGCGCTCGCCACGATCGTCGTCGTCGAGGAAGAAGGGTCCCGCGACGACGCGACGCTCCCCGTTCCGCGCGCTCGCGCGGTCCTGATCGATGGAACGGTCGACGAGGAGGAATGGCGCGGGAGCGTCGTGGTACGACGCCCGGAGGGCGAGCTCCTTCTGCGCCATGATGGGAAGTATCTGTACGTCGGCGTCCGTGCGACACGTCGAGGCTTCGCGAGCGTGTGCTTCGCGCGCGGCAACACCGTTCGCGTCGCCCACGCCTCCTTTGCGCTCGGCGAAGTGGCGTACTCCAGGAGCGGCGGGGCGTGGAATCTTCGCGCACCGTTCGAGTGGACGTTTCCGCCCCGCACGTTGGGTCCGCACGTCGAGCGGAGTCGCGCCCGCTTCCTCGCCGAGCACGGCTGGATTGGGAGCACCGTCCCGATGGGCGACCCTCGCCATGCGGAAATGCAGATCGCGCTCGACCAGCTCGATCCGCGCGACCTCCGTATAGGCGTGGCGTTCTTCCTCGAGGATGAGGGGCGCGGGGAAGGTATCGGCTCGTGGGCCGCGGTCGGCGCGCGCGCGGGTGGCCGCGATGCATGTGCCGACAACCGGCTCGTGCGTGGCTACGCGCCGGACCGTCTCACCTTCCGCACGAAGGCCTGGACGAAGCTCACGCTCGCGCCGTCGACGAGCGAAGTAAAGCGCTCGCCGAAGCGCTCATCGTCCCCGCGAACGGCGGTCGCGTAGTCCGCTCGCGCTATCGCTTCGCGCAGCCCTCGCGCCGCGCGGTGTCGGAGAGGGCGACGATCTTCCACCCCGCGCTCGTCTTCAAGAGCTGAAAGGCATCCACCCCGCAGTGGCTGAATTGCGTGCCGAGGTGGAAGTCGTATTCCGTCCAGACCGTGGCGAGCGGCCCATCGATGCGGACCTCTGGGTCGAACATTTTCTCGTTCCAGGGTTCCTTGGCTTGTCCAAGCGCCTCGATGAATCGAGAGACCGGCGTGAGCTGAACGCGGGCTACGCCACCGCGATCCACTACTCGCGAGAGCGTCGCCGATGAATCGAACACCGACCTGACGAGCGCGGTGTCGTGTGTCCGCATGCCGTCCCAGAGCTTCTGGACGACTGCGAGAACCGCCGCGCGCTCCTCAGGGGTGCCGCTCGAAGTCTGGGCGGACGAGGGTGACGCGATGATTACCGCGAAGAGCGCGGCGAAGAGAGGTCTCATCCTGGGTCTCCTGTGGACTACTCGCCGCGCGGCGCCCCGGAGTGCCGCGCGGCCATTTCGGCGAGCATCCGATCGAGCTCGGATGACGGGAGCCACCGTCCGCGCACCATCACACCAGCGCGCTTCCCAATGTTGCGAGCGTCCTCGAGCGGGTTCGCGTCGAGCAGGATCAGGTCGGCGCGATTCCCGACCGCCACCGTTCCGAACTTCCCGTCGAGCTTCAGGTCCTTCGCCGCATACTCGGCCACGTTTCGCGTGCCCGACTCGAGGATTTGCCAGGGCGTGAGTCCCGCTTCCTGCATCACCGCGATTTCGCGGTGAATCGAGAAGCCCGGCACGTTGAACATCTGCGGCGAATCCGTTCCCATCAGCAGCTTCGCGCCGGAGTCGGCGAGGCTCTTGAGCAGCCCTCGCCTCAGCGAGAGGAAGGTGGCCACATCTTCGGCGGTGACTCCGTCCATCTGATCCTGCTGAAGACGGTTGCGCTTCTGGTCCGACCAACCCTTGATCCACTGAGGCGACGCATACCGCATCTCGCCGCGGCTCGCCATCGCTTCCGGCTGTTCGCGAGAAGAGAAGCTCTCCCAGAGGAAGGCCGTCGGCACGTTCCACGTCCCCGCCTTACGAGTCTCGCCGGCGAAGCGCGCGAGCCGCGTCACATCGATCGCCCGGACCAGATCGCCCAGGGACGCGTCGTCGGCGAGTACGCGCGCACGCTCGGCCTCGGGGACGGCGGCCTCGAGATAGCCGTCGAGATGATCGATCGTCGACTGACGGTTCGCGAGCGTGTGCTCGAGCCCGACGGCCGCCGAGATGTGACCGGCGAAGGTGATGCCGACGGCGCGCGCCGTGGCCACGATGGAATCGTACGAGGCGCGCGGAATGCCCGGGTGAAGCTTGAGAAAATCGTAGCCCGCCGCCTTGTGCTCGCGCACGAGTCGCGCGGCGGTCGCGGGATCTCCCGCGCTGTTCCCATTGAGTGACGGCGCACCAACGAAGATGGTGGGGCCGAGCATCTCGCCGCTCGCCGTCTTCGCCCGGAGCGTGAGCTGATTCGGCGCGCCAAGCATTCCACGAATCGTCGTGACGCCGTTCGCGATGTAGAGCGTGAAGATGTCACGCACTACCTGCTCAGGAGCCTGAGCTCCGGGGATGTGCGCGTGCATCTCGGCCAGCCCGGGCATGAGATACTTCCCGCGAGCATCCACCCGCAGCGCGCCCGCGGGAATCCGCGCGTTCGCCGCGGGCTCGATCGACGCAATGCGCCCGTCGCGAACGACAACCGTCTGTCGTTCGAGGACTCGCTCGCGATCCATGGGGATGACATTGACGTCCACGAAGGCGACGATGCCCGGCGTGGAGCGCGGGGTGTCTTGCGCGATCGACGGCGTGGCGCCGACGGTGAATGCGACGACGAGCGCGGAGATCATGGATGGCTTCATGGCACGACGGGGAGGGAGTCGGCGTGGGCGCCGGCGGCGGGGGGCGAAGTCCGGGGATCCCCCCGCCAACCGGTGTCCTGAAGAACCGTGCGCGTCTATGATGGCGCCCGGGACAGATCCCGGAAGGGGAAGGTTCGGGGCCTTACCGAGGACTTACAGGGCCAAGGGCCAAGGGCCAGGGGCCACGGGGAGGGTGAAGGGTCAATCGCAGCTCCGTTCTCCCTTGACCCTCCGCGTGGCCCTTGGCCCTTGGCCTCTGGCCCGCTCTTCCTGCACATTGATCCCCAAATGTCAGTAATCCAGGCCTCCATCCCCCTCTTCTTCCTCCTCATCGGGATCGAGCTGCTCGTCGCTCGCGCCCGGGGGAACCGCACGTATCGCCTCAACGATTCCGTCGCCGATCTCAGCCTGGGCATCCTCAGCCAGATCGCCGACATCGGAATCAAGCTGGCGACGCTCGGCATCTATGCGTGGGTCGCGGCGCACTGGTCCGCGCAACGGCTCGGGGCGCCGGGATGGGTGGATCGGTCTCCGTTCATGGGTTCCGCCACGTTAGGCATCGACTGGATGGCGCTCGCCAGCTGGACGGCCGTGTTCGTCCTCGTCGATTTCCTGTACTACTGGACGCACAGGCTCTCGCACCGGGTGAACATCCTGTGGGCGGGGCACGTCGTCCATCACTCCAGCGAGGAGTACAACCTCACCGTCGCGCTGCGGCAGAGCGCGCTGCACGGGCTCTTCACCTGGGTCTTCTACCTCCCGCTCGCGCTCGTCGGCGTGCCCCCGCGGATGTTCGTCACGGCCTATGCGCTCAACCTCATCTACCAGTTCTGGATCCACACGCGCGAGATCGGGAAGCTGAGCGCGCCGATCGAATTGGTGATGAACACGCCTTCGCACCATCGTGTGCACCACGGCGTGAATCCGAAGTATCAGGATCGCAACTACGCGGGCGTGTTCATCATCTGGGACCGGATGTTCGGCTCGTTTCAGCCAGAGGAGGAAGAGCCTGTCTACGGCATCACCAAGCCGCTCGCCAGTTGGAGCCCTCTGTGGGCGAACGTGCATGTCTTCGCCGAGATCGCGCAGGGGGTTCGGCGTGTGAGGCGGTGGAGTGATCGCGTGCGCCTCGTGTTTGGCCCGCCGGGGTGGCGCCCCGCCGAGCTCGGCGGGCCGGTCGTGCCGCGCGAAGTGACCCGCTCGACGCACGCGAAGTTCGATCCGCCAGTTCCCCGCGCGATGCGTCGTTATGCGCTCGTGCAGTTCATCGTCGTGCTGCTGGCGACGGTCAAGGTGCTCGAGCTCGCGGCGGTGCTGCCCACCCACCAGACCGCCGCACTGGCGTTCTACGTCGTCCTGAGCATCACGAACATCGGAGGTGTGCTCGAGGGGCGCGGGTGGGCGTTCTCGATGGAGCTCGCCCGGCAGCTCACGCTCGCGGTGACCGCCGTCGCACTCGGCGCGCTCGGAACAGTTCCGGTCGCTGCCTCGCTGGCGGTCGCGGCGTTCTGCGGAGGGTCGGCGCTCTGGGTTCTGCGACTGCGCGCGGAGCCCGTGGGTGAGCGCGAGGCGGGCGCCTCGTCAGGCGCCAAACCTCTTGCTCCGGAATCCTGACGTCCTTAAACGCGACTCGTTTCGGCCGCGCGCGCTACCGGCGAGAAGTGTGAGCTCGAGGGCACCGGGTCGATCCGCGTCGCATGCAGACAGGACTCTTCGAGCTGGTCCACGGAGAGATGAGTCCAGTCGTCCGGATACGGAGCGAGTCGGCGCTTTTCGCCCGCGGTCTCGAACAGGAGCCACCCGTCGGCGAACGCCGGACGCGTGAGCAGATGCGCGGGGATCATGGCGAGGTTCGGATCCTTGACCTCGCGGACCGCCCAGTCCCGCCCTTCGCTGTCCACGAACCGCATGATCATACTCCACCTCGCTGCGACGTCGCATTCATGAGAACGCAAAGGTCGTGCGATGGCAATGCGGTGGATCACATCGACTTCACGGGATCGAGGGTGTCAAGGGTGTCGAGGGATCAAGGGGAACCACCTCGACACCCTTGATACCCTCGACACCCTTGATCCCTTAGGGCTCAATCCGACCAGGGCGGGACCACTCCGTTCACGCGCGCGTAGGCGATGAGCTGTCCGAGATGCTCGCCGAGGTGGCGCGCCATGAAGAACGCGAAGCTGCGCCCGGTCATATCCATGCCGAACACCTTCATCGCCTTCTCGGCGTCGGCATCGCTCATCTGCGCCGCCGCGGCGCGAATGTGCTCGAAGGACTTCTTCACCTCGGCGATGACCTTCGCCTTGTCGGTAGTGGACTTCTCGTAGGCCGGTCCGCCGGAAAAGCCGGCGGGCGGCTTGATCCCCGCGAAATTCGGGAGTCCCTGATTCGCGCCGGCGATGTGCAGCAGCACCTCCGACACCGAGCGAACGCCCTCCGCGGGACGCCAGGTGTACTTCGCGGGGGGGATCGCCTCGGCGAGCTGCGTGAAGCGACCCTCGAAGTACTTGATCTCCTTCAGGAATTCAGCCCGATACCCAGTCGTGGGCTCGGCCGCTGCCGCGCCCATTCCCTGGGCCGTGGCCGCCGGCGCCACGGCGGCAAGCGCGGCGGCAACCACCATGAACCGTACTGTACGCATAGATCCTCCGATTGTGAGCAGTCAAATCGGTAGGCCGCACCCGGTTCTCGCAAGACTGGCGGCGTCAGAAAACAATGAAGGAGCGAGCTTCAGTCTCCGTCATCTCATCCGCTCCCGTTTCGCCCCACTCTCACGACGAGTGGCCACCAGACGCGCCTCGCTTCACTCGGCTCGCCCCACACGGCGCGGAGTTGCTTCTCGAGCTCGATCGTGGGATCCACCTTCATGGCCTCACGGTAGCGGCTGGTCGCGGACCAGGTGCGCGTGTAGCCAACCAGCTGCTGGAGCGTCCAGCGCGCCGCCATCTCGAAGGTGGGAACGTCGAGCTCGTCGAACGGCATAACGATCGAGCCATAGCCTTCATCGACGATGCGGCGCTGTGGCGGCCAGTACGGGCCGACGATCGTCCGGGAGAAACGCCTGACGAGTGCATCCGCATCGGGATGGTCGATGCGCACATCGCCATAGCTCCAGACGGCGACGAGACCGGCGGGGCGTGCGACGCGCTCCGCCTCGCGAAAGAACGCGGGCACGTCGAGCCAGTGGAGCGCTTGTGCGACGGTCACCAGATCACAGGCGCCGTCCTCGATTCCGCTGTTCTCGCCAGGTGCGACGCGCCACTGGATGCGGGGGTGCGGAGGTGCCT
>DASTYE010000005.1:0-9219 GCA_035765135.1 Gemmatimonadaceae bacterium
TCCGGTCGGCACCTGGCGCGGCACGTCACTCTGTCAGGTGCGCCCATCCGCCTGCAAGGATGAGAGCGTGGTCTTCCGAATCACCCGCACTACCACACGCGATAGCCTGGCGCTCGACGGGCGCAAGATCGTCAATGGGGCGGAAGTGGAGATGGGCGTCCTCGGGTGTCGGCTCGACGCGCCGAGCGGCCGGCTCACGTGCCCGATACCGGACGCAGTGTGGCAGTTCACGATTCGCGGCGACAGTCTCGTCGGCGAGCTGCGGCTGTCGGATGGCACCAGGGTCCGCGACGTTCGCACGCAGCGATCACGCTAGGGGCGATCCCGCGACGTAGATGACCCACGGCGCGATGCGAGTCTCATTCACCCATCGGTGAGGATCGTCCCTCCTGCCCAGCGGCCGGTACGTCTCGATCAACCTCAGCCGCGCGCGATCGAACGCAGTGCGATAGTCCTCGTCCAGCCACAGAATGTCCTCGACCGGGCGACGGTCCTCGACGTCGAGCATCACCGTGTATACGACGTCGCCGGCCTTGGCCGTTAGGTTGGATGGACAGGTCGCCGCGGTCGAGAACGATGCCCACTCGTTGACGTATAGCTCGGGGGTCGAGTCCACGAGCACGATCACGCCGTCGGACTTCAATCGATCGCGCAGCTCACGCAGCAATCGAACGCGATGGTCTTCGCCGGGAATGTTGTCGAAGGTGAACACCGCGAGCGCCAGATCGTACGCACGGTGATCGAGCTCGCTCAGATCCCCGTCTTCGATCAGGACATACCTTCCGTCCGGATCCAGGCGCCGGGCCATCGCGATCATCTCGGCGGAGATGTCGACGCCCACCGTATCGAACCCGAGCTGTCGAAGAAACCGCGTCGATCGCCCCGTGCCGCAGCCGAAGTCGATCGCGGCCTTCCCGTGCACGTGCTCGGCTAGAATCGCCGGGAGATCGCGATACGCCAGATAGTACGTTCCCGGGAACTCGAGGCGCGCGTACGATTCGGCCCGCTGGCCGTCGGCGTAGACATTCGAAAACGTCATGGTCTCCTGACAAACAATATTGCGTGGCGGTCGGCTACGACAGCTGCCTCGCGAAGTCGGGAGCAATCCGAGCGCGTCCAGCCGTCTGACGCCAGGCTGTGATCGGCGCGCGGTGGCGGTTCCTTCCAGCACCGTGACCGGCTGCCTAACTAGCGTCATGCCGCCCGCAGGGGCTCCGTTGCTCCTTCGCCGTAACGACTAGCGCACCCTTGCGAGCCCGTCCAGTTTCTCGCACATCTCTCCGACAGCCGCTGCCCCCTCTAAACTGGGAGGCCGACCATGCTTTGGCGTCACCGTTTGCTCCCCGCGTTGGTCCTCGGGCTTTTGGCCGTCGGGTGCGCTAGAACCACTCCGGTTGACACCGCCAACGAGGAACGAGCAATCAATGCGGTGCGCGACCGCGAGATCAGCGCTTTGAGCTCAGGCGTGGCCGACAGCCTCGTGGCGGTCCTCGCTGCGGATGCAGTCGTAATGCCCCCGAACGAGCCGACGCTCACCGGTGCCGACGCGATCCGGACCTGGTACGAGAACACCATTCGGGAATTCTCCGCCGAAGGTCGCTACACCAACGCGCAGGTCACCGTAGCCGGGGATTGGGCGATCGAGCGCTACGACGGGGTCATGCGCTTGACGCCGCGAGCGGGCGGCCCTCCGATGGAACAACAGATGAAGGGGATCCACGTCTACCGACGACAGCCAGACGGCACTTGGCGGATTGCGCAGGACATTTGGAACGCCAACGCGCCGCCGCCCGTTACACCAGGAAAATAGCCGAACACGGGTGGTGGGTGTTGGCTGCCCCGACGCGCCGCAGTTACCGGCGGCGTTAGGCAACGACAACCGGTCCTCCCGATTCGCTCAAGGGCCGGGAACTCAGACAATGAGAGACTTCAGCATCCAGGTAGAGATCGCCGCCAGTCCGGCGCGAGTGTGGGAGGTGATGTCCGACGGTGAGCGGTGGGCGGAATGGACACCGTCGGTCACCAGCGTCCAGATCCTCGACAAGCCGCTGCGAGTTGGGAGCCGCGCGATGATCCGCCAACCGAAAATCCCCCCGGGGATGTTCAAGATCACCGCGCTCGAGCCCGGAAAGAGCTTCACCTGGGCGAGCGGAATTCCGGGTATCATCTACGCGCACGCGCGGCATAGCGTCGAACCGACTTCGCTTGGCGCCAAAGCGACGCTGGCACTCCGCTTCGACGGGCTGCTCGGCGGCTTGATCGGGAAGCGGATGGCAAAGCTCAATCACCAGTATCTCGCGATGGAAGCGGCTGGTCTCAAGCGCTTCAGCGAAGAGGGCGCGCGCGACCCGGGCACCCCGCTCGAGGCGTGGAGCGCGGAGGCGGTCAGGCGCCTCGGGGAGCCACGGTATCAGGCGGTGCCGACCAACTCAGGATGAAGAGGCACGCGCTCCTTTCCAGATCACGGCCGCGTCGTAGCCGTGGATCGTACGGACGACGTCGGAATTCCAGCTCTCGAGACCACGCATCGCCAGCGGTCGGAGAGCACGAAGGTCGATCACTTCATGTCCGCTGGCATTGGCGTTCGAGAGCACGCGTGTGAGGCGATTGTCGCCGGCTCGGAATTCGTCGAACTCGTCGCTCGAGACGGAGGTGAAGCTGCGCCCCGGCCCGAGGACCGCCTGACGAGAACCCGGACCAGGCAGGACGATTATGTGGAAAGCGCGCTCCCCGCTGAGGGCGGCCACCTCGTCCGTCATTGCTCCGACATCGAAAATATTGACGTAGTTCGAGCCACGGATCATGTGGTTGTAGCCGGCCTTCAGCATCACCTTCGGCATCGACCCTCGAGCGCGCTCTTCCCGTAGCCGAGCGGCCAGGTTGCCCCGCATCCATTGCGCGCGGCGCTCCGCGGAAGCCCACGCGGTGCCGGTTCGCGCCACGGCGTTGATGGCGAGAGACTCCTCGAGCGTGCGCAGGATCATGTCACTTTCACGGTCCGGGTTGGGCCAGGCGGCCCGCACGGCCGACACCAACGCCGGATCCTCCGCAAAGAGGAAGGGGGGTCCCGCGCCCGGATCCTTCTCCCGCCGCTCCCAGGAACCGGACGACGCCTCCTTCAGACGCGCGAAAGACTCCCGGGCGCCCCGCGGTACCCTCGCTTCGACCCTGGAGATCAGATAGCGATCGCTGAAGAGCTCACGGTCGAATCCCCAGAGAGCTCGCTCACCCTTGGGCGCGGCATTGATGACAGCCGCGAGGAGCTCGGCCTCCTCGCGCAGATACATCGGGCTCCACGTGCCGGGGGCGGCAAAGAAATCCAGAATTCCCTGGAGGCCGCTGCGCCTCGCCGCCGACTCGATGTCCTGCGCGATGATCGGTGAAAGCTCGATGCCCATTCGTCTGTGGCCGGATGCGCGAAGCGCCGCGAAGAGGGCCGCCGAGAGCTGAGCGGTTTCCGCGACGCCGTGCTCTTCGCCGATCAGTGTGAAGCGGGCATCCCGCGCTTCACGGACGAGCCACTCCCATCCGCGCCCGGCGGGCCCGTTGTTCATCGTGAGGGGAAGCCGGTTTCTCTGAAGCGCCTCGAGAAGTGCCGCTTCCGGACCACGCGTCCGGGTTTGCGCACCAGTGGGCGTGGCGTCCTGTCCCATGGCACGCGCCCCCCCGAGCAGGAGCACGCCACTCGTGAGGAGTAGATCGCGTCTACTTATCGGCATCGCTTGCCTCCTGTCTCACGTGCCCCGAAGCAGGAACCGTCGATGAGACACCGGACCGGTGGGAGACGGTTTCAACGGCCGGATGTGGCCCGCGACCCGTCACGTCCACGACCCGGCGCCTGAAGAGCGTTGCAGCTGCCGGAGCAGCATGCATCAGGCTGCCTCCTGGCCGGCTCCGTTTCACGTCAGCATCTTGGGTCGCCTACTACGGGCAACCTCCTTTGAATCCGACGTTGCAGCCGTAGGGCCGCCTGCAGTTGAATCGCGGCGTTAGGCGCAGAGCACCGCACACGGGACTATCTCGATGGCCGGGAACAAGACCAAGCCAACCGACGCCAGCGTCGATGACTACATTGCCTCGAGAGCCAATGCGCAGCAGCAAGCGGACTGCCGTGAGCTGATGGCTCTGTTCAAGAGGGTCACCCGGCAAACCCCACGAATGTGGGGACCGAGCATCGTCGGCTATGGCTCCTATCGGTATACCTACGACAGCGGGCGAGCTGGGGAAGCCCCCTTGGCGGCCTTTGCCATTCGCGGGCGAGAGCTGGTGGTGTACCTGTGGCCCAAAGGACAGGAGCAAAGATCCTTGCTGTCGAAGCTCGGCAAGCACAAGATGGGCAAGTCCTGCCTGTACTTCAAACAGCTTGCTGATCTCGATACGGCGGTGCTCGAGAAGCTAGTCGTCGAGTCAATCGCGGAAGCCAGGCGACGTCATGGGTAGGATGCGCCGCCTAACAATCCGGCGCGCGCTCGGCTTCTACCGCGGGTAGAAGACCGATCGGTTCGCCCCCGTGGGGGATTGCTTTTTGCGGCAGTTCGCGGCCCCCGGAGATGCGCTCGTCCTGCGCACCCGTCCCGGATCAAGGAGGAGAATAATGGCCAGCAAGATGACCACGTGCCTTTGGTTCGACAAAGGCGAGGCCCGCAAGGCCGCCGAATTCTATGCTTCGATCTTCCCGGACTCGAACGTGGGCGCCCGCCATGCGGCCCCGTCGGACTTTCCAGGCGGCAGCGAAGGCGAGGAGCTCACGGTGGAGTTCACCGTTCTCGGGCAATCGTTTGTCGGGCTCAACGGCGGCCCGAACTTCACGCCAAACGAAGCGGTGAGCTTCATGGTCGTGACCGAGAACCAGGAAGAAACCGACCGCTATTGGAACGCGATTGTCGACAATGGCGGAGAGGAAAGCGCCTGCGGTTGGTGCAAGGACCGATGGGGTTTTTCCTGGCAGATCACGCCGCGCGTGCTGCTCGAAGCGACGAACAATCCCGACCGTGCGGCCGCCAAGCGGGCGTTCGAGGCCATGATGCCAATGCAGAAGATCGACATCGCCAGGATCGAAGCAGCGCTCAGGGGTGAAACCATCAACGCGTAGGCCGAGCGAAGGGAAGGTCGGCAGGATGGGATCTACAATCGCAGCAGCGCGCGGGCCCCTCCGGTTTCTCCTCGCAACCGTGCTCGCAGCCTGCGCGCCGGCCACCACCAACGGTGACCCCGGGGGCCTCGTCACCGGCCCCTGGGGAGGCGAGCACGTGGCGCTCGAGCTCACACCGACCGGAGGTACGATCGAATACGACTGCGCCCATGGCGGCCTCACCCAACCTGTGCGCCGTGGGGCCCATGGCGAGTTCGAGGCAACGGGCGTCCATGTTCGTGAGCACGGCGGGCCCGTCCGCGAGGGGGAGCGACCGGATTCCCTCCCTGCCCGCTACGTGGGCCGCGTGACGGGGGACATTATGACGCTCCGCGTCTACACCGGCAGCCGACCCGACACGCTCGGACCGTTCCAGCTACGTCGTGGGGGCGAGCCGCGGCTCCTGAAGTGTCTCTGAACGGCGGCCTAACTAGACTGGGTGTTGCGCCTTCCTGAAGAGCTTGTCGAACCCGACTTTGCCGCCTTCAAGCCGTTCTAGAGGAGCGCTCCGTTCGAAGCTTGCCGCCCAGGTTCTCGATACCAAGGCACCCCCGTGATTCCCGCCATTCTCCCTCCCCAGCGATGGGTGCACTACGCCGCCTTCGCGTGGGCCCTCTGCTTTGGGGCGCCGCATACATGGTGGGCGCTCGGGTTGCCATTTGGGTTCCCAGGCGGACCGGCAAACCACCAGCTCTTGATGAGCTCATGGTGGCGATACCTTTACGACATCGTTGTCATTCTCCTGAGCATTCTCGGCGCCATCGTCGCGCTCGCGTTGCGAGCCCCGGCGCAGACGAGGCGCTACCGGATTTTCAGACTAATGGCCTGGACCGCCGCGGGTCTGCTGACGGTTCG
This sequence comes from Gemmatimonadaceae bacterium, assembly GCA_035765135.1. GTDB lineage: Bacteria > Gemmatimonadota > Gemmatimonadetes > Gemmatimonadales > Gemmatimonadaceae > JAICNG01. The sequence goes on from DASTYE010000005.1 coordinate 5,987, forward strand.
AGGCGTCGCAGGGCTTGTCGTTGATGGCGCGTCCGATCCTGTCTGGTGGCCGACATTCCTGGTCGGCGGCCTCCTCTTCGCGGGCGTCGCCCGATCGAGACCTCCGCGCGATGGCGTAAAGCGTGCCCTCGAGAAGATCGCCCGCAGTTGACCGCGGTGTTATACCGACGACGGATTACTAGCGAATGCGTCCCACCCCGCCGCTCTGGTTTCGCGCGGCTCTGCAACTCCTCGGCGGCGCTGTCCTCCTCGCGTGCGGCCCGTCCAGCGAGCGGGTCGCCGATCGCTCCACGCGCACATCTTCTCCTGGCGCCGACTCCGGGGCCGGCCGAGATCCCACTCCTGCGCCGCAGTCTCGCTCGGCCATGCCCGACTCCCCGCGCCAGACGAACCTTCGTCCTCTGCCGCCGATAGGCATCGTCGTCGTCGACTCCCTGCGGCGCCCGTGCCTCACGTATGACGGTCAGCTGGCGCCGGGCGCCGAGCTCGCCCTGTTGGACGTGCCCGTGCTCGCGGGCGGTGCTGCCAGCGTGCGCGCCGCGCGGGTCGGCGGCGCACGCGAGGCGCCGTGCGACGCCGTGTTGCCGCCCACGCCGAGCGAGCGCGCGTACGAGGTCCTGGTGGACGGGCCCCCGCCTGAGATCGGCGTTGTGTACTTCGGGGTTGTCGCTCCGGCGGCACGTTTTGATGTGGCGGACGATCGGGTCGAGGCGGATTTGGACGGGGACGACACACCAGAGCGCTTCCGGATTTGCACGAGTATGGAGGGGCTTCACCTCACGGTCTGGTCGGGCGTCCCGTTGGCGTCACCGCGACGGTGGCACCGCTACCGATACCTCGGTTATGACTTGGAGCCCACGTGCAAGGATCGTGAGGTCCCGCCTTCCGATTCCAGCGCGGCATAGCCAGGGTTGTACCTGTTAGGCGCGCTGTCTGTGGAAACCATCACGTCGGGAACCCCTTACGCGCACACCCGAAGCGTGCCTTCGCGCTCGTTGCAGCTGGACGGCGTGCAGTCGCACGCGGCGTTCCGCGGACGATACACTAGAGGTGGTTCAGGATGCGGAGTATCAGCTTCCTCCCGTTAGGAACGGTGGTTGTCACCTGGGCGACCGAGCGTAGAGCTGCACCACTCGGCGATCTCGCCGGCGTCAGGGAGATTGAGGTGTCGCGCCGCGGTCAGCCCGGATACGCGACGGTTGTTTCCCCGCCACCTCAGGCATTTCCCGACAGCGCAGTACGGTCACTCCCGCTACCGCCTGAGGACGAGGCCGACATCTAGTTCATAGGAATTGTGCCGTTCAACCCGATGTTATTTGTTGGGGATCGGCATTTGTAGACCAATTCCCCTCGCGTTGGCCTGAAGCTTTGCCACTCGTGGTCCGCGGTCGACCGCAGCGACAGCCTCGCGACGACACCGACCGAAGTTGGGGAGGAGCCATGGCCTACCTGGAATTGGGCGCACACATGACAGTGCGCGCGGGCTGCCTCGACGGCTTCAAGCAGCAGGCGGCCGAGTGTATCCGCATCACGAGGGAGAAGGACACACACACACTCCGCTACGACTGGTTCCTCAGCAGCGATGGAACCGAGTGCGAGGTTCGTGAGGCGTACACGGGTCCCGAAGGACTGATCGAGCACAACACCAACATCCTCGAAGCTCGCACCAAGCTCTTCAGGGAGTACGCTGACGATCACTTCATGACGGTGTACGGAGACCCGTCGCCGATGCTACTCGATTTGTTCAAGACCCACAAAGTTGCCTTCAAGTGGTTCTCATTCGTTCAGGGGTTGGAGCTCGCTCCTGTTCTACCATCGCGGTTTCCCGCGGCTGCACGCGAGGCAACCCAGACCGTGTGAGCGGAGCACGCTCCCTCAGGAGCGAGGCGCTTCGATAGAAGAGGTGACAGCCGTCGGGACTCAGAGTGGCTGCGTCCCCCCGCCGCGCGACGCCTGCACGCGTCTCGACGGCTCACTGAGCGTCGGAAGTAAGGCAGACCCCGGCTGGCAAACGGCGAACCGCCGACAGACGATCCCACGTCGTTCGTGCATGCTTCTCCGAAAGAAGACGCCTCGGGGGAAGGATGCCGACCATCAGGATTCGCGACGTAGCCCTCTTTGTCAGGACGATGGGCGCGGGTTCCCCGATCGTGCTGATGCACGGCGGACCCGGGCTCGATCACACCACCCTGCTCGGCCTCGCGCCGCTCGCGCGCGATCGTCAACTGCTCTTCTACGACCATCGGTGCAACGGGCGCTCGAGTGGCGAGCCGGAGACGATGACGTGGGACAACCTCACGGCGGACGCGGACGCGCTGCGCGCCACGTTCGGCTTCGAGAACTGGGTAGTGCTTGGCCACTCGTTCGGCGGGCAGGTCGCCCTGATGTACGCGCTTCGCTATCCCGATCACGTGTCGCAGCTGATCCTGATGGACACGGCGGCGGACTTTCGCTGGCACGCCGAGCACGCGCCGGATCTGCTGGCCAAGCGCGGATACCGCGCGTCCACGGTGGCCGCGGCGCGGCGCTTCTACTCCGGCGACATCGAGCCACGCAAGGTCGGGATCACCGCGATGCGCTTCCCGTATTACCACCACATCGGCATCCGCGATCTGCCGGCGATGATCGCGGGTGGCTTCCGCATGAAGCGCCGGCCCGCGGTGCACATCGTCGGTTTTGGCCGGCTGCTGAAGAACTGGAGCGTCATGGATCGGCTGCGCGAGATCGACACACCGACGCTGGTGGTGGCGGGGCGCGACGACTTTCTCTTCCCGCCCGAGTGCCAGGCGATTCTCGCAGATCGCCTGCCGAACGCCACGCTCGAGATCATCGAGCGGGCCGGGCACAACCCGCAGCATGAGAACCCCGACGCGCTAATGGACGTGATTCGGGAATTCCTGCAGCGTACGAAGTCACGTGTCGCGCAGCGGCCCGCCACCGCCGTGGGAGGGACTGTCCAATGACAACGGCAAGTGTCCGATACGATTCGACCGCGACGTCGAGCGAAGCGCGCGGCATCTCGCTGCGACGCGGGCTCCTGGTGTGCGGGATCGTCGGAGCCGCGCTCTACCCGCTCTCGGACATCGTCGCGGCATCGCTCTATCCCGGCTTCAGCTACAGAGACCAGGCAGTCAGCGAGCTCTTCGCCATCGGCGCGCCGACGAGCGGCCTCGTGGTGCCACTGTTCAGCCTCTCGAGCTCGCTGCTCTTCCTGTTCGCCATTGGCATCTGGA
>DASTYE010000006.1:0-5195 GCA_035765135.1 Gemmatimonadaceae bacterium
GTGGCGAGCATCGACGACCCCGCGGGGCTGGACGCCGCGCTCGAAGGCGTCACCGTGGTGTTGCACTGTGCCGGACCCTTCGTGCACACGTGGCGCGGCATGTCCGACGCCTGCCTGCGCCGGGGTGCGCATTACCTGGACATCACCGGCGAGATCGCGGTCTTCGAGGGACTCGCGGCACGAAGTGCGGACGCGCGAGCTGCCGGGATCATGCTGCTTCCCGGCGTGGGGTTCGACGTCGTTCCCTCGGATTGTCTCGCGGCACACCTCGCCCGTCGCGTGCCGAACGCCGAGCGTCTCTCGCTCGCGTTCCGCTCGCTCGGGGGCGCGTCGCGCGGGACCCTCGCCACGATGATCGAGAACCTCGGCTCTCCCGGTGCGGTACGCAGAAACGGGATGATCGTCGCGGTGCCCCCAGCGTGGCGAACGCGTCGGATCGACTTTGGTGACGGGAAGCCGCGGGACGCAACGACCATCCCCTGGGGCGACGTATCCACCGCGTTCCACAGCACCGGGATTCCGAACATCGAAGTGTACATGAGCATGCGGCCGGCGCTCCGCAGAGCGCTTGTCGTGTCACGCGGGCTCGGTCCGGTGCTGCGAAGCGGGGTGGTGCGAAGCACACTCTCAGCGATTGTGCGCCGCCGCCAAGCTGGACCGAGCGAGTCCGAGCGCTCGCGCGGGGCGAGCCTTGTGTGGGGCGAAGCAGTCGCGCCGAACGGACAGCGCGCCGAGGCGAGACTGCGTGGAGCGAGCGGCTACGTCATGACTGCGCAGGCTGCCGTTCATCTCGCCGCCAAGGCGCTTGGAGGCCAAACTCGCGCGGGATTCCAGACACCGTCTCGCGCGTATGGCGCCGACGTCATTCTGGAAATCCCCGGCGTGACTCGCACGGATGGCGCTTGATGCCGCACGACTCGACGCACACTCAGCCTCCAGTGCTCGATCACACCATAGTCGCCAAGGATGGTTCTGTGGAAACGCAACGGTTCGATGCGCTGCTTCCGGCGGAAATGGCGAGGAAGGCCGAGAGCATCGGCGTCGCCAAGGCGGGGCTGAACGCGGTCAGCACGATGGCGCTCGCCATTCTCGCCGGCGCGTTCATCGCGCTCGGCGCGGCATTCGCCACGACCGTCGCGTCGGGCGCTGCCGGTGTGCTCCCGGGCGGCGTCACGCGAGTGCTGTCGGGTCTCGTGTTTTCGCTCGGGCTGATCCTCGTGGTCGTAGGCGGGGCGGAGCTCTTCACCGGCAACAACTTGATCATCATGGCGTGGGCGAGCCGCAAGCTCAGTCACGCTGCGCTGCTCAGGAACTGGGCGCTCGTTTACACGGGGAACTTCGTCGGCGCCGTTGGCACCGTGCTGCTCGTTTTCTTCAGCCGTCAATACACGTTCGACGGAGGCGCCATTGGCGCGGCGGCGCTGGCGACGGCAACGCACAAGGTCGGGCTCGGTTTCATGCAGGCCGTCGTGCTCGGCATACTCGCCAACGGTCTCGTGTGCCTCGCCGTCTGGCTCTCGTTCAGCGCCCGCACCACGACGGATCGCATTCTCGCCGTCATCTTCCCGATTACGGCGTTCGTGGCCGCCGGGTTCGAGCACAGCATCGCCAACATGTACTTCGTGCCGTTAGGCATCCTGATCCGCGCCTGGGCGCCCGAGTCATTCTGGCGCGCGATCGATGCCTCCCCGGCGGAGTACGATGCACTGAACTGGTTGACCTTCCTCGGTGACAATCTGCTGCCGGTGACCCTCGGCAACATCATCGGCGGCGTGGTCCTCGTCGGAGCGACGTACTGGTTCGTCTATCTGCGGACACGGCCGTCGCACTGACGCGCGCCGGGCACGGCGACGCTCCTCCGATTCCCGACACGCGCTTCTGTGCTTGGCGGATCGCACCGGCCGACGGTGTCGTTGGGCGGACCGCGAAGGGGGACGGTGTCGCGCGTACACTGAAATCACGACGAGGGACAAGGCTTTCACCTACGTTCGCTGAGGGATTGCCCGACTGCCGCGCGCGATGGCAACGCGCAAGGTAGCCGCAGTATCGCGGCCCCCGCCGACGAGGCACGGAACGTTTGATCGGCGGCATGCCGGTTTGCGTCCTCAGCGCGCGGAGGCGCTCCGATGAAGCCCACGTCATTCTTGGCCCCGGCGGCACTCCTGGCGCCGGTTCTCATAGCTGCCTGCGGCGGTGACAACGGCACTGGACCGGAAGGCGGTGGCGTGACGTTCGCCGTCGTTCAGGAGATTCTGGCTGACAACTGCGGTGCGTGTCACGGAGCCCTGTCGGGGCGGTTCTTTCAGGTCACGATGGACTCCGCTCAGCTGCAGCAGTCCGGACTGGTCGATCCAGCGAACCCGACCCAGAGCCTGATCCTGCTCAAACCGACCAACGCCACCCCGCACGGGGGCGGCCTGATCGCGAGCTACACCGCGGCGGACCAGGAGCGAGTGGGCGACTGGATCGCCAAGCTCCCGCCGGTCACGCCCCGCCTGGTCGAGGCGATCAAGGTCGGAAGCGGCACCTCGATCCAACCACCAACGATCGACGGTTTCTTCGATCCGGTCTGGGACCAGGCAGCTCGCGTACGTCTCCGCGTGGCGGATGGTTGGGGCGATGCGGAGTTCGTGACGGTCCAGGCGGCGTATGACGCCACGTACCTCTACGTGGTGGTGGTCTGGACTGACGACAAGGCGAGCGTACGGCGCCAGCCGTGGGTCAAACAGGCCGGCGGCTCATGGAAAGCGCTCAGTGGTAAGAGCCCGACCCCGGACGATGGGGCAACGTGGGCCCAGTACATGAGTACCGGCTTCGACGAGGAAGATGCGTCGCGGTTCGCCTACGAAGACAAGATGGCGATCATGTGGAACACGTACGGGGCAAGCACGGTGGCGGGCTTCGAACAGAGCGGCTGCGCGGCGACGTGCCACGACCCCGGCAACACCAACGGGCCCGGTACGACGTACAACTCTACCAAGCAAGAGCTGGCGGCCAAGATGTACACGAACGCGCCGGCGGAGGTCGCCGACCTCTGGCACTGGAAGCTGGTCCGCGGCAACCAGCATGCAAAGGCTGATGACCAGTACGTGCGCTATTGGGTCCCCGGACCAACTGGAGCGGGAGACGGCGGGCGTGCAAGCGATGCCGGCTCCGGTGGCTACGGCAGTAACCCAGCCGTCTCTGGGCGGCCGCAGTACCGTGGCCCAAGCCTCAGCGTTCCCCCCTACTACATCTTCGACAACCAGAAGGTACTCCTCACCGCCGCCGAGCTCGACGCTCTGCCCGTCGGAGCCGAGATCGCCAACATGATCACGAGCGGTCCCACCGGGAACCGCGCGGACGTCGACGCGAAAGGGCTCCACAACAGCGGCACCTGGGGTGTTGAAATTCGCCGGAAGCTGGTCACTGGCGACCCCAACGACGTGCAATTCGACGATCTGACGCGGCAGTACGCGTTCGGCGTCGCGATCTTCGACAACGCGCAGATCGAGCACCGCTACACGCCGATGGTTGCCAGGTTGGCGTTCAAGCCCTGACGGGAGAAGGTTTGGACCGGCCGGACGCCGACCCTGCGGATGATTCGCGGGTCGGCGGGGCACGGCGGCGCGTCTACGACAGCGCCGCCTTCACTCTGTTCCCCGGCGTCGCCACTTCGCGCTTTTCGTTCCCTCCGTCCTCTTCGTGCTCTTCGACCACCTCGCCGGCGGCGGCAACCTCGACGGCCTCGACGCCCTTGTCAGTCGCGCCGTCGCGCGGGACGAATCCGGTGGCGCCCATGACCCCCATGAGTGACGGAACGTTCAATGAGTCGGCCAGCCCCGACGGCACCACCATCAGCGACCCGCGCTTGACGATGCTCTCGTACAGCATGTTCATCGCGCGCAGGTTCATGGCGGCGGGGTGGTCGCGGTACGCATCCGCGGCCTCGACGAATTTGTGGGCGATCTCGGTCTCGGCCGTCCCGAGGATGATACGGGCCTGCCGCTCCCGCTCCGCCTGCGCCTGACGAGACATGGCATCCTCGAGCGCGGCCGGAATGATGACGTCACGGATCTCGACGGACTGAACCTGAATGCCCCACGTCTGCATCTTCTGTTCGAGCGCGATCTTCAGCCCGTGGCCCAGCTCGACCCGTGACTGGATCAGCTCCGCGAGATCGTGCTTGCCGATCGCGTCGCGCAGCGCGGTCTGGGCCGAGAGGATCACCGCCTCGTCGTAGTCCTGCACCTCGAGCGCGGCGCGCTCGGCATCGCGAACGATCCAGAACGCGATCGCATCCACGTTGACCGGCACCGTGTCGCGCGTGAGGCACGACTCCGCGCCGAAGGCGGTGGTGCGAATACGCTGGTCGATGACGTACGCGACGCGGTCGAGAATCGGCACGATACCGAAGTATCCCGGACCGCGCAGCCCGCGGTAGCGGCCGAGGCGCATGAGCACCGCTTTCTCCCACTGGTCGGTGTATTTGATCGACGCGGCGAGGAGCATCCAGATAGCCACGCCACCGATCACCACCAGCGGTAATGGGGCCCCTGCGAAGAAAAGCGCGCCAGCGACCCCGGCACCACCGATCAGCCCCGCGGCGAGCGCGGCCATCGAGTAGCGGGTGTCGTTCGGAGAATGTTTCTTCATCGGTGTCACCTCATGAGAAAAAATGCTGGCGTCCGGTCGCTGCTAGCGCATTCGCACCGGGCGGTCGTCCCTGTATTGTGGACGCGTACTGCGTGGACGGATGATTCGCTCGACGCGCTCCTCCTCGATGTAGGGACTGCGCGACTCGCCGAGCTCGATCGGGAGCGCCACACGAACGAGCACCGTGAGCACGAACATGCCGAGTGCCCAGACCCCGGCGGTGACGCCCAGCTCGACGAGCGTCGGCGTGTACTCGACGATCTCCCCGAGCGGTGACGGGACGAACCCGGGCACGACCAGACCGATCCCCTTCTCCACCCAGATGCCGATGAACAGCACGGCGCAGGCGAGCATCAGCCATCGGTGATTGTGTCTGATCGGATGGATCATGAGGGCGACCGTCGCCAGCGTGTTCAGCGCGATCGCCGTCCATATCCACGGTACCAGCGCGTTGTGCCCGTCGAGGCCGAAGAAGAGGTACCGCGCGTTGATGCCGTGATGCGTGGGTGAGTAGAACTTGTAGAAGAGCTCGGAGCCGAGCATCACCAGGTTGATCTGGG
>DASTYE010000007.1:0-18869 GCA_035765135.1 Gemmatimonadaceae bacterium
CCGGGCTGAACTTCGGCGTCGGGATCGACATCCCGCTCGCCGGCATCGCCGCGCACCTCGAGGCCCGGCTCCACAAGGTGCTCACCGACAACAACGCCTACGCCACGGTCCCGCTGGCGTTCGGGATTCGGTTCTGACACCGGGGTCGGCGCGCGCGAATCAGACGACGATGTTCAGGAGCCGTCCGGGGACGTAGATGACGCGCTTCGGCGGACCGGTGACGAATTTCGCGATCCCCGGATCCGCCATCGCCGCCGCGAGAGCGCCGTCCTGGCTGATGTTCGGCGTCACCTGGATCGTGCCGCGCGTCTTGCCGTTCACCTGCACCGCGACCGTGATCAGCTCCTCGGCAGCGAGGCTCGCGTCGAACGCCGGCCAGCCCGCGTCGAACACGCTTCCGGTGCGGCCCGACCGCTCCCACAACTCCTCGGCGATGTGCGGCGCGAAGGGTGACACGAGCTGGACGAGTGGCTCGACCTCGGCGCGGTGCGCGCGCCGCTCGCCGGCCCGCAATACGTTGACGTAGGCCATCATCGCGGCGATCGCCGTGTTGTAGCTCAGGCGCGGAATGTCGTCGCCCACCTTTCTGATGGTCTGATGCAGCTTGCGCATCACGTTCGCGTCGGGCTCGCCATCCTCCCGCCGCTCGAGCACGGTCACCCACAAACGGTCGAGGAAGCGCTTCACGCCCGAGATGCCCTGGTCGCGGAAGTCGCCGCCCTCCTCGAACGGACCGAGGAACATGAGATACGTCCGGAACGCGTCGGCGCCCCACTCGCGGATGTACTCGTCAGGCACGACGACGTTGCCGCGGCTCTTCGACATCTTCGCGCCCTCGCGCACGATCATACCGTGCGCGCGGAAGCGCTTGAATGGCTCCTCGAAGTCGATGTGCCCGAGGTCGTGCAACACCATCGTGATGAAGCGGGAGTAAAGCAGGTGCAGCACCGCGTGCTCGTTGCCGCCGATGTACGACGCCACCGGAAGCCACTTGCGCGTGCGCTCCGGGTCGAATGGCCGGTCGTCGAACTCCGTGCTCGGGTAGCGCAGGAAGTACCAGGCGCTGTCGAGGAAGGTGTCAGAGACGTCCGTCTCGCGGCGCCCCATCTTCCCGCACTCGGGACACGGGACGCGGTACCACTCCTCGTGCCGGGCGAGCGGTGAAATCCCCGTGTCATCCGGGCGGAAGTCCCGCACGTTAGGCAGGATCACCGGCAGATCCTTCTCGGGCACGGCCTGCATGCCGCACTCATCGCAATAGATGATCGGGATCGGCGGCCCCCAGTACCGCTGCCGCGAGATGCACCAGTCGTGCAGCCTGTAGTGCACCACCGGCTTCGCTGAGCCGGCGGCTTCCAGCCACGCGATGATCCGCCGCTTCGCTTCGGGAACGGTCAGCCCATCGAACTGAGCCGAGTGTACGAGCACGCCGCCCTCGTCATCGGCGTACGCCGCCTCGAGCGGCACTTCGGCCCGGGAGATGTCCTCGGCGACCACCCGGAGGATTGGCAGCCCGTACGTCGTCGCGAACTCGAAATCGCGCTCGTCGTGCCCCGGGACGGCCATGATCGCGCCCGTTCCGTACTCCATCAGCACGTAATCGGCGATCCAGATCGGGATGGCTTCGCCGGTCGCCGGATTCTTCGCGAACGAACCGGTGAAGACACCGGTCTTCTGGCGCGCTTGAACGCTCTTGCGAGTCGTCAGGTCCTGACGCGCCGTCCGCTCGACGTACGCATCCACCTCGGCGCGCCGGGCCTCGGTCGTCAACGGACGAACGAGTGGATGCTCCGGTGCGAGCACGAGGTAGGTGGCGCCGAAAATTGTGTCGGCCCGCGTGGTGAAGACTCGGATCGCACCTTCCTCCGTCCTCGATCCTCGGTCCTCGTTGACTCGAAAGATGATCTCCGCTCCCTCGGACTTCCCGATCCAGTTCCGCTGGGCGGTCTTGGTCGAGTCGGACCAGTCGATCCAGTCGAGGTTCTCCAGCAGGCGCGGCGCGTAATCCGTGATCCGGAAGAACCACTGCTCGAGGAATCGCTGCTCGACCGCCGTTCCGCAGCGCTCACAGGCGCCGTTGATGACCTGCTCGTTGGCGAGAACGGTTTTGTCGAACGGGCACCAGTTCACCGCCGCTCGCTGCTTGTACGCCAGGCCGCGGTCGAGCAGCTGCAGGAAGATCCATTGCGTCCACTTGTAGTAGCGCGGATCGGTGGTGGACAGCTCGTGATCCCAGTCGAGCATGAGACCCGCGCGGCGAAGCTGCCGCCGGAAATTCTCGATGTTCCGCGGAATCAGCTCGAGCGGATGGACGTTGACCTTCAGCGCGTAGTTCTCGGAGTGGATGCCGAACGCGTCGAACCCGATCGGCTCGAAGACCGTGTGCCCTCGAAGCCGCTGGAATCGTCCATAAATGTCGTTCCCCGTGAACGCGAAGAGGTTGCCGATGTGCAACCCTTCCGCCGATGGGTACGGGAACATCATCAGGACGAAGTGCGGCCGCGGTCCGCCATCGAGGTCGGCGCGGTTGGTTCGCTGGGCCTCCCAACGGGCCTGCCACTTCTCCTCGACGGCGGCGGGGTCGTATCCCGCCGATTCGTCGGCCACGGATCTGGAAGTCGTGAGAGTCATGTGAGGGCGAGCGGGGATGGCGTTGGCCGTGTCGCCGCTCCGGGGTGCACTGCCGATGTCGAGCGCTGCAAGCGCTTGCCTAATTGCAATTTAGCAGCAGAGACCGCTCAGACAAGCGATTGATGAGCCGCACCCAGAATCTCCCCGCGGATCCCGATCTCCTCGAAGGCGAGGACAAGCGGACATTCCACACCCGCCTCGTGCTCGGTGTCGGTGCCGTCTCGCTCGTGGCACTGACTCTCATCGCGTGGCCGGTGGCGCGATGGATCGGAAAGGACGAGCGCGCGCGGGTGGATCACCAGCTCAGCGACGCCGTGGCCAGGGCCGCGCTCCGAGTCGATCGCTATCTCGGGGACCATGAGCGACTGGTCTCGGTCCTCGCGTCATCGCCGGCGATCGTCGACGCTGCTCGCGCGGCGACGGCGTACTCACGACGCGAGGGCCTTCCGGGACGATCCGTCGCCGAGCTCGAAGCCCGGTTCGATGGGAGCCGCAGTCTCGAGCTCGACACCCGACTGCGCGCGTACCTGCGGCAGCTCCGAAGCACCGGAGACATCGCCGAGATCATCCTCACCGATTCGCATGGCTTCAACGCCGTGACCACGGGGCGCACGTCGGACTTCGTCCAGGCGGACGAGGACTGGTGGCAGCAAGCGATGCGCGAGGGCGCCATTGTAACCGAGGCGTCGTACGATTCCTCGGCGCGCTCGGTCTCGATCTCGATGACCGGTGTCATTCGCGAGTCCGCCGACGGGCCGCCGTTAGGCGCGCTGAAGGTGGTCTTCGGCCTGCGCGGTGTGGACCAGGAGCTCATGCGCGTCGCCGCCGATGGCGGCTTTCGCATGGAGCTCCTCGAGAGCCAGGGACTGGTGCTCGCGGCGTCAGGCAGCGCCGCGCGGATGCGTCCGCTCGAGGGCTTACATGGGCTCGAGTCTCGAGCCTCGGGCTTGATGACGCTGCGAGCGACCGACGACCTCGAACGCGCCGCGGTCTCGTTGGCCAACAACGGAAAGTGGCGGGTCGTCGGACACCTGTCTGAATCGCTCGCCTACGCGAGGCTGAATCGCATTCAGCTGGTGGCGCTCGGCCTCACCGTGCTGCTGTTCCTGTTCATCCTCGGGTCGATGGCGTTCCTGAACTCGTTCGTCGCCCGTCGCGTGAGTGAGCCAGCCTCCGCGCTCGCGACCACCGCCGAGCAGGTGGCCTCGGGCGACCTGAGCACCCCGGTGTACGCCTCCGACGAAAGCGATGAGATCGGCCGTCTCAGCCGCGCGGTGGACACCATGGTGGTGGAGCTCCGGCGCCTCGTCTCGGCGATTCGTGCCGCCGCGCACGAAACAGCGGCGATGGCGGCCGAAATCACCGCCGGCTCGGAGCAGATGTCGGCGTCGGCCTCGGAAATGGCGCAGACGTCCAACGATCTCAGCCACCAGTCGAGCGAGATGGCCCAGACGACACAGCGGCTCGCCGCCGATGCCGCGCGGCTGATGGAGATCTCGAAACGGCTGACCGCCGGCGCGCGCGATGGCGTCGAGCGCAATCTGCGGCTCCGGCAGCTGGCGTCGGAAAACCGTCAGCGCCTCGACGAGGGCTCGACGGCCCTAACGACGCTCCTCGCTGACGCTCAGGCCGGAGCGGCGGCGTCCGATGCGCTCGTTCGGGCGAGCGAGGAGATCCGCGCGTTCGTCACGCTCGTGCGACGACTCGCGAAGCAGTCGAAGCTCCTCGCGCTCAACGCATCGATGGAAGCCGCGCGGGCGGGGGAGCATGGCGAGGGCTTCGCCGTCGTGGCGAGCGAGATTCGAAAGTTGGCCGCGACCTCGACCGATGCCTCCGAGCGCACCGAGACCATCGTCGCCGAAGTGCTGGCACGCGTCGATGAGTCGCGCGCGTCGAGTCAGCGTACGATGCAGACGGCGACCGGGGTGCAGGCAGCCACGCAGCACGCGATGGCGTCGTTCGAGCAGATCGAGCGCGCCGTAGCGGAGGCGGAGGCGTGGGCGGCAACCATCGAGCAATCGGTGGGTGAGTCCAACACGCTCGTCGGAGAGATGACCACGCGCATCGATGCGATCGCCCGCGGAACGGACGCGTTCGCGTCGGCGATGGAGCAGGTGGCGGCGTCGAGCCAGGAGCAGAGCGCGAGCACACAGGAGATCGCCGGTGCCGCCTCCATGCTCGCCAACGCCTCTCAGCAACTCTCGCGGCTCGTCGCGACCTTCCGAACCGACCGGGAAGCGTCATCGCTGGCCGAGCTGCTCGCGAAGGCGGATCCTGGGGAACAGGCCGGTCCCGAGGGCACCGTGGATACTGTTTCGGAAGAGCCGCAACCCGTCGACGTCTGAGGCCGTCGAGAACCGTTACCGGTCCTCGAAATACGCGCTGATACAGGTCGACACAATCCACTCGCGCAGCCGCCGCTCCTCTATGGAGCTCGCGCGGGCGCCTGGAAGCTCTTCGACGATCTGCTTGAGGGTGACGATGAGCTCCTCGGGGCGGAGCGATCGCTCACGCGCCTCCGCCGCCACACTTTTCAGCGCGGCGTGCAGGGCCTGGTCACCGGCCGCCGGCGTTTCGCGGCGCTCCTGAATTGCCCGCCTGACTCGATCGAGGGTGGACTCGCTTAGCGAGCGGGGCTCCGGCTTCAGAGGGTCAGGCGCATTCATTGCGGCGGAGGGTGATGGCAGACCACCGCGGCCGCCTCACATCGTCGTGAAGGCGCGGCATGGGGATCATACACCCGTGTTCCTGACGAGTCAAACCGTTGGCGGCGTGCCGGTTGCAGACCCCCCATGTCATTTCGGTGACGCACACTCTCAGAGGACGATTCCCATTTCAGCAGCCACGACGAGAATTCTGATCCTCGCTCGCGATCCCCTCGTGGCTGCGCTGGTTGGCATGCTACTCGAGCTCGACGCGTACGAGCCTGTTTTCCCTCTTCCTGACGAGTCGCCGGAGGAGGCGGTTCGCCGGATTCGGCCGGCGCTCGTCGTCCTGCTCGAAGTTTCTCTCGAGGCGGCGCGCTCCGACGTCTTTCACGCGCGGGCGAAGGGAACGCCGGTGGTGCTCTTCGGACCCCCGTACGCCGCGGCCGAGGTGCGTGCACTTGCTGCGGAGCGGCACCTGTGTTCGTTCGTGATGCCGGTGAACCGGGCAACGTTGAAGCGGGTCATTCAGGAAGCGATCGCGCCCGAGGCCACTCGATCCGGTCGCGACCGTCGCCGCCCGTCCGCTCGGGAGGGCGTTGGCGGGACCGTCATCTTCCGCGATCGTGAGGGGGCCGAGTGGCTCGTCTACGATCGGCGCGCCGGCGACCGCCGGGGACACGCTCTCGAGGAGACGCAGGTTCGCGCGTTCGTGAACGACGCGGGGGAGGAATGGCGGTACGACCTCCCGAGTGAGGAGGCCGCGGACGTGTCCCCGGGAATGCTCGAACGACAATTGGCAAAGGCGGTGAAGGACACGCCTGCGTCGAGAGACAAGGGCTGAGGGTTACCGCCGCCTAACAACCCACGCCCGCGGTCACCACCTGCTCCGTCGTCACCAGTCTCACACCGCTTTCCCGCCACGACTCGAGCAGAGCATCCACCTTGTGCGCATGGATCGGTTTCGTCGCGTCGGTCACCGCGTGAATGCGGGGGATGCCGCGCGCGAGGAGCCCCTCGATCGCATAACGATTGCACACGTCGAGCGCCACGCCATAGACGACGACATCCGTCGGCGCCAGCGCATCGACCACGACGTCCGCATTCGGGTTGGTGAAGACGTCGAACCAGTGCTTCCGGATGAGCACGTCGCCGTCACGGGTGCGAAGCAGCCGCGCCAGCTCCTCGCGCGGCGTCGGCGACGGCTCGACGATCACCGGAGCGGAGAGCGCGGTCTCCGGGATCTTCGCCGCGCCCGGACTCCCGCGCATGCAGTGCTCCGGGAAGGTGTCGTGAAAGTCCGGGCTGTCCGACAGCTCACGGTGGCCGGACTCGTGATCGTCGGCGGTGGCGACGATCCGGATGCCGCGCTCGTGGGCGTAATCGGTGAGTCGTTTCAGCTTCGGCTTGATGAGCTCCGCGTCGGGCACGTAGAGCTTGCCCGACGGATCCATGAAATCGAACTGCGTGTCGACATCCCAGAAAATCGTTCGTGAAGCCACGTGCTCACCCTCGCGGGCGCTCCTCCCGCTTGAACAGGAACGCGGAGTCCTCGAGACGCGCGCCCTTGGCGTCAGCGACGGCGAAGCGTCCACCCGAGTAGATGCTCGCCGCCCCGTACGATCCGTCCTTCGCCACCGCGTAGAAATTGACGTCGAAGCGCGGTCGTCCGTTCGGCCCGAGAAGACGACGCTCCGTCATCGCCACGACGCGCTGTAGCGTCTCGAGACATGCCTGCTGGGGCG
Source organism: Gemmatimonadaceae bacterium (assembly GCA_035765135.1). Lineage (GTDB taxonomy): Bacteria > Gemmatimonadota > Gemmatimonadetes > Gemmatimonadales > Gemmatimonadaceae > JAICNG01. The sequence goes on from DASTYE010000007.1 coordinate 7,022, forward strand.
TAAGCCCGCGCCGCATGCCCTCCACAGTGAGAAACGCTCCACACACTTTTATGTTCGCTTCGCCGCGCCCCGTTGATCCGGCCGCCCCGACGGCATTGTCGCAGTACTGCCCCGCCCCGATGATCGGCGAGTCTCCCACGCGGCCGGGAATCTTCCACGACAACCCGCTCGTCGTGGTGACCGAGCCAATGTCGCCGCTCGCGGTGACGGCGTTCATGTTGATCGTCCCCGTCGAGAACTTGATCGTCACGTCGTCGTCGTGGTCGAGCCAATTGTCGTTCGGGTTGAGCCGCGCCTTCCATTTGAGCCAGTCCTGTCGTGACTTCTCGGTGAGAAGGTTCTGCTCGGTGAACCCCATCTGCAGCGCGAACTGCTTCGCGCCGGGACCGACGAGCAGAATGTGGTCGGTATAGTCCATCACGGCCTTCGCGACGAGCGACGGCGTCGCGATCCCTTCGAGCGACGCGACGGCCCCCGCACGACGCGTGGGACCGTGCATGCACGACGCGTCGAGCTGAACCACGCCGTCCGCGTTGGGGAGCCCGCCGAGGCCTACCGACTGATCCTCGGGATCGAGCTCCTGGATGTTGACGCCCGCGATCGCCGCATCGAGTGGGTCAGCCCCTTTGGTGAGCATCTCGTACGCCCGAGCGACCCCGCGCAGGCCGTTGGCCGACGCGATCACGGTCGGTCGGGTCGCACGGGCAGCGGCGGTGCGTTGCTGTGCCGCACCAACCGGGATGCGACCGAATGACAAGCCGGCGGCCGCAGCGGCACCGGTGCCGAGGAAACGACGACGCGAGACCCAACCCATGGCGCCCTCACAGTGATGAATGGTCGGAATCTGCCCTCTTCGCGGGTCGGGGGCCACCCGCCCGCACGTGGAGCTTACACTCACGCGCCTAGCAGCTTACCGTGCGCGGCCAGTACCTTCAACGCACCATGACGACGTCCCTCGCCGACCGCCTGCGCCCGTTCTCGTTCTTCAACGGATTTCCGCAGGAAAACCTCTGGCATCTCTCGCGTCGCATGCGCGAGCGAACGTTCGACGCGAACGAAATGGTCTTTCGCGAAGGCGACCCGCGCGAGATGTTCGGCATCATCGTCACCGGCAGCGTGGCGATCGAGAAGGGGCGCGGCGACCGCGTGGAGCGCCTCGCGACGCTGGGCGCCGGCGAGGCGCTCGGCGAGGGCATTCTCCTCGATGATTCGCCGCATGGCACGAGCGCCCGAACGCTCGAGCGTACCGAGCTCGCGTACCTCGAGGCGGCCGACATTCAGGACATCCTCAAGGACCGCGCGACGCTGTACGCCACGCTCGTGGCGCGCGCGGCGCGGGCCATCTCGGAGCGTCTGCGCGCGGCCGACGCCACCATTGTCGGCCGTGGGCGGAGCGTCGGCTTCGGGGGCGGCCGCACGCGCGTCGAGAAGGATCTGCTCGGCGAGCGCGCGGTGCCCGACGAAGCGTTGTACGGCATTCAAACGTTGCGCGCCCTCGAGAATTTCCCGATCACGGGCGTCGCGGTGCGCGAGTTCCCCACCCTGATCAACGCGCTCGCCGTCGTCAAGGAGGCGGCGGCGCTCGCCAATCGCGACCTCGGGCTGCTGTCCGACGAGCTCACCGGGTTCATCGTTCGCGCGACGCAGGAGATTCGCGCCGGGCGGCATCACGAGCACTTCCTCGTCGACATGATCCAGGGGGGCGCGGGCACCTCGACCAACATGAACGCCAACGAGGTGATCGCGAACCGCGCGCTCGAGCTCATGGGCCGACGACGCGGTGAGTACGACGTGGTTCATCCGAACAGCCACGTGAACCTCTCGCAGTCCACCAACGACGTTTACCCCACCGCGGTCAAGCTCGCGCTCCACGCCAGCATCTCCGGACTCCAGCAGGCTCTGATCGATGTCGCCGCCGCGTTCAAGGCGAAAGGACGCGAGTTCAGCGGGATGCTGAAGATGGGACGCACGCAGCTGCAGGACGCCGTCCCGATGACGCTCGGCCAGGAGTTCGCAGCATTCGGACACACGATTCTCGAGGACGTGGACCGCCTCGGCGAAGCGCAGGCGTTGATCCGCGAGATCAACATGGGGGCCACGGCGATCGGCACGAGAATCAACGCGCCGCATCACTACCCGGAGGCGGTGCGCGCGCACATCGAGCGCATCACGGGGATCCCCGTGATCACCGCACCAGACCTCGTCGAGGCGACCGCGGATACCGGGGTGTTCGTGCAGCTCTCCGGCGTCCTGAAGCGGAGCGCGGTGAAGCTCTCGAAAATCTGCAACGACCTGCGGCTGCTGTCGTCCGGACCACGCGCCGGCTTCGCCGAAATCCACCTGCCACCGATGCAGCCGGGCTCGTCGATCATGCCCGGGAAGGTGAATCCGGTCATTCCGGAAGTCGTGAACCAGGTGTGCTTCGACGTCATTGGCGGCGACGTCACCGTGACTCTCGCGGCGGAGGCCGGGCAGCTGCAGCTGAACGCATTCGAGCCGATCATCGCCTTCCGCCTGCTGCGCGGCATGGAGTCGCTGCGCAACGCGTGCGTCGTGTTGCGCGAGCGATGCGTCACCGGCATCACGGCGAATCCCGAGCGGATGCGCTGGTTCGTCGAGAACTCGATAGGCATCGTGACGGCGCTCGTCCCTATCATCGGATACGAGACGGCCACCTCGGTGGCGCGTACCGCGCTCGAAACCGGACGGAGCGTGTACGAGCTGGTCATGGAGCAAGGGCTCGTGACCCGCGATCAGCTCGATCGCGCGCTGAATCCGGAGCGAATGGCCGAGCCGGGCGCGGCGACGGCGCCAACGAGGTAGCGTGCGTCCATGAGCGACGGCGTCTCCGTCCTGCTCGAGCGGCTCCGCCGGGCCCTCGCGCCCGAGTACAACGTCGAGCGCGTGCTCGGCATGGGTGGGATGGGGGCCGTCTTCCTCGCGCGCGACCGGACGCTCGATCGCCTGGTGGCCGTCAAGGTCGTGGCGCCCGATCTGGCATCGAGCGCGGGGCTGCGTGAGCGATTCCTGCGCGAGGCGCGCACGGTCGCTCGCTTGCGCCATCCACACATCGTCGACGTCTACACCGCCGGCGAGGCGGATGGACTCCTGTACTTCGTCATGCAGTGCGTTCCCGGGGAAAGTCTTCGGGACTACCTCGACCGCGAGAAGCGCGTGCCTCCCGCACGCGCCGCCGTGATCCTGCGCGACCTCGCCGACGCGCTCGCGTACGCGCATGCGCAGGGAATCGTCCACCGCGACATCAAGCCGGAGAATGTGCTCCTCGACGAGCGGACGGGCACGGCGCACCTGACCGATTTCGGTGTCGCGCGTGCGCTCGAGCCGACGGATGAGCGCATGACGGGTACGGGCCTCATCATCGGATCGCCGCGGTACATGAGCCCGGAGCAGGCGGCCGGGGACCGGGACCTGGACGGGCGCACCGACATCTATTCGCTCGGCCTCGTCGGGTACGAGATGCTCACCGGCGAGCCGACGTTCTCGGGCGCCAGCCCGGTCTCGATCATCGCGAAGCAGATCACGGAGGTGCCGCCTCCGGTCGCCACGCGGGCGCAGGGGCTTCCGCCCGCCCTCGCGGAGGCGATCGACCGAGCGCTCGCCAAGGACCCTAACGAGCGCTGGCAGACGGCGGCGCAGATGTCGGCAGCGCTCCGCGGTGTGGTCGATGGTCGCGGCGCCGCCCAGGGCGCGGCACCGGCATCCAGGCGACGACGTCGAGTCGCGGCCCTCGGGACCGCCGTGGCGCTGGTCGTCGCGGCCGCTGCCGTCTGGGTAGTCCGAAGCCTCGATGGTGGCGCGTCGGGCGTTGACCCCCGCAAATCCATTCTGGTTGCCCCGTTCGAAGTTCAAGGGAACGATCCCGCGCTCGCGTGGCTTCGCGAGGGCAGCGTCAACATGTTGACGTTGAACCTCGCGTCGTGGAGCGACCTCACGGTCGTCGATTACGAACGAAGCCTCGATCTGCTACGCGAGGCGGATCTCGACGAGGCGTCGCGCATCGGCCTCGAGGACGCGCGGCGCATGGCGCGCGAGGCGGGCGTCGGCACGGTGGTGCTCGGGCAGATCAGCCGGGTGGGTGACTCGCTGATCGTGGTGGCACGAGCCTATGACGTGTCGAAGGGGGATCGCGTCGGCGACGCGGCGCAGCACAGCGCGCCCGTGTCGTCCGATCCGCGCGCGATCTTCGACGCCGTCGCACGTGATCTGCTCGACCTGGCCGGCGCGCCACCGATGCGGCCCGAGCTCGCGCGCACGACGACGACCTCGCTCGACGCATATCGCGCCTACCTGCACGGGCTCCAGGCGCTGAACGGGTGGCGGCTCGCCGAGGCCGACAGTGCGTTCAGGCGCGCGACCGAGGCCGATAGCACGTTTGCGCTGGCGTATTACAAACGATCGCTGGCACGGGGATGGAGTCGTGCGGTCACGGACACCAGCGACCTTCGTCTGTCGCGGGCCGCGGCCCGGCACGCCACGCGGTTGCCTCAGCGAGAGCGGGCGCTCATCGACAGCTATCTGCAGCTCGCCCAGGGGCTCGCCGCGCAGACGCGAGGCGACTTCACGGCGGGTGCGGCATACTTCACGGCCGCGGAGCGCGGCTACGAAGCGATTCTCGCGCGCGACTCGACGGACGCGGAGGCGTGGTACGGCCTGGCCGACGCGTACTTTCACCACGGCGGCTCCGGCCCGCAGCTCGATACCGGGATTTCCCGCAAATGGACGCGGGCCCTGCGCGCCTTCGACCGCACGCTCGCGCTCGACTCCACGTTTCATCTCGCCTATGCCCACAAGCTGGCGATGTACCAGCTCGGCGGGCGCGTGTCGCCGATGATCATCCTCGGCGACAGCGTGGTGCTCGTGCCTAACGATTCCGCCGCGCGCGCCATCGGCATCGAGCGCGTGCAGACGGCTCGGCAGCGCGCGCGCGAGATGGCCCTGCTCCAGGCGAAGCAGTGGCGGTATTCCGACGCCGAGGCTCCGCAGGCGCACGTCGCGGTCGTCGACAGCTACGCGGCCGCGGGCCAGTTCGACTCCGCCGCCGCCGCGTTGCGCCAGACCATGGAGCGCCCTGACCTCCGGACGCCCGACATGCCCTACGCGCTCGCCATGCTGGAGCTGTCAGCAGGCTCGCCGACGGCGCTCGAGACCCTGCGCTCCGCCCTCGCGACCTCGGGTCCGGATACGCTGGTTGCCGCGGGAGGATCCCGCCGGCTCCAGAGCCTAACGGGAGCGAGCAACGTCGCCGCGTTTCACGGAGCGCTGCAGGAACACGAGCGCGTCATGGCCACCATCAATCGCGTGGAACCGACGTTGCCCGGCGCCAACGTGCCCATGCGGTACATCACGGCAATGTGGCGCGCGACGTCGCGCCTGGCCCTCGGGCTCGATTCGCGAGACACGCGTCGAATCGTGGACTCCTCGATCGCCGCCCTGGATCGCATGAATACGCCGATCGCTGCTGGCATCAAGGCGCAGTCGCGGGGGCTGCCGTTCATCGCATACCTAACCACGCGCGACACGACCTACCTGGCCCCGCTCCGCCGCTGGGGATCGCGGCAAGTGCCGGCCGAGCTCGAGGCGTTGAGCGCGCTCGAGGTCGGGGACACCGCGCGCGCGACACGCATCGCGGGGCGCTTCCGCTCTCCCGACTCCGCTCGCGCGGTGACCGACCCCGGCTCGGGGGTCGCGCTCTTCGCGCAGGCGGAGCTTTTCGCGCGGCTCGGTGACTTCCGTCGGGCCATCGCGATCTACGAGTCCTTGCAGCGAAAGGACCTCGGCCTCACCTTCGGCGCCGACCCGCGGTGGCCGCTGTACGCACGCAGCTTTCTCGCGCGGGGACAATTATACGAGCAGGTGGGCGACCGGCCGCGCGCCATCGCCGCCTACGAGCAGTTCATAGAAATCTGGAAGGACGCCGCCCCGGAGCTGCAAGGACAGGTCCGCCTGGCGCGCGACCGGATGAATCGGTTGAAGGATGCGCCCGGTCAGACCCTCCCTGATGCCTGATGCCTCCGCGACGTAGAAAGCGGCTCGATCCCGCCGTATTCAATCTCCCTGTCGAGAAGATGCGGCAGGGCTACTACTCCGACAAATACTTCGTTCGCGCCCGCGAGATCCTCACCGCCGACAAGCACTCGCCGAGGGTGACGATGCAGGTGTTCGGGAAGGCGCAGGCATTCCTGGGCGGGATGGACGAAGCGATCGCGATCCTGAAGCTGTGTGGCGATGACTGGAGCGCGCTCGATGTGCACGCGCTCTACGACGGCGATCGCATCGAGCCGTGGGAGACGGTGATGACGATCGAGGGTCCGTATCAGGCGTTCGCGCATCTCGAAACGCTCTACCTGGGTGTGCTCGCTCGGCGCACACGCGTGGGGACGAACGTGCGGGCCGTCGTCGAGGCCGCACGTCCGAAGCAGGTGATGTTCTTCCCCGCACGACACGACCATTGGCTGGTTCAGACGGGCGACGGATACGCGGCGCACATCGCGGGCGCGATCGGCGTATCCACCGACGCGCAGGCGAGCTGGTGGGGCTCGTCAGGCATCGGCACCGTACCTCACGCGCTGATCGCCGCCTACCACGGCGATACCACGCTTGCGACGCGCAAGTTCGCCGAGTTCATCGATCCCGACGTGCAGATCATCACGCTCGTGGATTACGACAACGATTGCGTGACGACGAGTCTCGATGTCGCGCGCGCGCTGGGTGACCGCCTATGGGGCGTGCGCATCGACACGTCGGAAAATCTCGTGGACAAGTCGATCATCCCGATGATGGGCGCGTTTCGGCCGACGGGTGTGAACCCGCAGCTCGTGTGGAACGTTCGCAACGCGCTCGATTCGGAGGGGTTCGGTCACGTGAAGATCGTGGTATCCGGCGGCTTCACGGTCGAGAAGATCCGGTTCTTCGAGGAGCAGCTGGTGCCGGTGGATGCGTACGGTGTCGGATCGTCGCTCTTCGGCGGACGTTTCGACTTCACCGCCGACATCGTCCTTGTAGAAGGAAAGCCCGAGGGCAAAGTCGGGCGCGACTACCGGCCCAACAAGCGGCTGGAAAAGGTGAAATAACGCAATGGAGGTCGGATTGGCTCGCCCGCAGCTCACCGGAGTTGGTACGCAGCTGGTCCATACGCTGGAAGACGCCTCGACGCACGTGCAGCGGCTGCATGGCATCGTCGAGAAGATGGCGATGGCCCACAAGCTTCAGCAGCCGACCGCCGCATTCGGACAACAGCTGCGCCGAGCCGCGGCGCCGCTGGTCGGGATGCTGAAGATGCAGTACGGCGTGATCGCCGATCAGGTCTCGGGACTGATCCTCGTCGCGACGCGTGGCGGCAACGAGCAACGAAAGGTCTCGGCGTTGCGCGAGGGTGTCGGCCAGCTCAAGGCGCAACTCGAGATCGCGATCAACAAGGTGTATGAGCACCACGCGATGGAGTCGACGGAGGCCTCCGGCGCTGAATGAGGAACGAGCACCGAGGACTGAGGGAATTCGATCGGAGGGTTGAAAGGCCACCTGCTCGAATTCCTCGGTTCTCGGTGCTCGTTCCTCGTTGATGTTCCCGGGTTGATTCTCCTGGCGGGCCGCCATACCTTCCGCCTGCGCTTACCATAGAGAGCGCACCACCTCCGCGCCCGCATACGAACGCTTCACAGGACCCGGGATGACCTCTCACTACCGCACGCGCCGGCTGGCCATCGCCGCGCTGACGGCCGTGATCTTCGCAGGCCTCGCCGCCTGCAGCACCACCGTTCCGAACACGACGCTGGAGCCGCGCACCGACTTCGGCCGCGCGATCGACCAGCTCTGGGACAACCTGTTGTTCTGGGGAACGATCGTCTTCGTCCTCGTCGAGACGCTCCTCATCTATGTGATTCTCCGCTTCCGTCGCCGCGAAGGACAGCCGGCGCCGAGGCACGTGCACGGCAATACCACGCTCGAGATCGCATGGACGTTGGCGCCAGCCGTGATCCTCGCGATCATCGCCGTGCCGACGGTCAAGACCATCTTCGACACGCAGCGACCCGCGCCGGCGAACGCGCTTACCGTAGAAGTGATCGGCCACCAGTGGTGGTGGGAATTCCGGTATCCGGAGTATGGCGTCGTGACCGCGAACGAGCTGTATCTCCCCGTTGGTCGCACGGCCAACTTCGCGCTGCAGACGCAGGATGTGCTGCACTCGTTCTGGGTTCCACAGCTCGGTGGCAAGCGTGACCTGATCACGAATCGTACGAACCACATCTGGTTCACGCCGGAGTCGACCGCGGTCTGGAACGGCGTGTGTGTGGAGTACTGCGGCACGTCGCACGCGAACATGCGCTTCAAGACGTTCGTCGTGACCGCGGAGCAGTTCGAGGCGTGGGTGAACCATCAGAAGAGCGGCCCGGCGATGGCCGCGTCCGCACCCGCGGCGACAGGCGCGCAGACCGATACCTCGGCGACGCGGCCCGCGGCGCAGACGCAAACACCGCCGGCTGCGGCCGAGCCCGCACAAGCGTCCGCGCCGTCGGTCCCGCCGGCTCAAACAAGCGGCCAGCTCCCGACCTATCCGGCCGATCGCTTGCCGCTCTACGCGGCATCGTACAATCCGGTGCCGGAAGAGCTCACCATCGGCAACGTCGTCGGGGATGCGGCGCGGGGCGCGCAGATCTATCGCACGGCGCCGTGCATCGCCTGCCACGTCATTCAGGGTGTGTCGGCCGGGATCGTCGGTCCGAACCTCACGCACCTCGGCTCGCGCACGTCCCTCGGCGCCGGCCTGTTCCCGAACGATGCCAGACATCTCGCGCTCTGGATCAAGAATTCGCCCGCGATGAAGCCCGGCAGCAAGATGCCCGCGTTCGGCAAGAGCGCCGCAATGCCCGCCGGCTACGATGACCAGCAGCTCGCGGACCTCGCGGCCTACCTCCTGTCACTGAAGTAATCGGAGATTCTGCATGGCAACGACCGTCGCGGCACCGCCACGATACGCCGTTCCGCACACCAGATACGAGCGCGGGCTCTGGAGCTGGCTCGCGACTGTCGATCATAAGAAGATCGGACAGCTGTACCTCTACACCGCCATCACCTTCTTCCTGATCGGCGGCCTCGAGGCCCTCATCATCCGCGAGCAGCTCAAGGGGCCGAACGGGTCGCTCGTCTCGGCGGAGACGTACAACCAGCTGTTCACGATGCACGGCACCACGATGATCTTCCTCGTGATCATGCCGCTCGGGGCCGCGTTCTTCAACTATCTGATTCCGCTGCAGATCGGCGCACGCGACGTCGCGTTCCCCCGTCTCAACGCGTTCAGCTACTGGGTGTTCCTGCTCGGCGCGCTCTTCATGAACGCGGGCTGGTTGTTCGGCGCGGCGCCTGACGGAGGATGGTTCGCCTACACACCGCTCACGACGCACCAGTTCTCTCCGGGGCTGAACATCGATTTCTGGGTGATCGGCCTGCAGATCCTCGGACTTTCGTCCCTCGCGGCCGGATTCAACTTCATCACGACGATCATCAACCTCCGGGCGCCCGGCATGCACTTCATGCGCATGCCGATCTTCACCTGGATGTCGTTCGTGACGCAGTTCCTGCTCGTACTCGCATTCCCGATCATCACGGTCGCTGTCACCTTCCTGATGCTCGACCGGTTCTTCGGGACGAACTTCTACACGATCACGGCCGGCGCCGATCCGTTGCTCTGGCAGCACCTCTTCTGGCTATTCGGGCACCCCGAGGTCTACATCCTCATCCTGCCCGCGTTCGGACTGGTGTCGGAGGTGCTCCCGGTGTTTTCGCGGAAGCCGCTGTTCGGTTATCCGGTGATGGTGTACTCCGGGATCCTGATCGGCTTCCTCGGCTTCGGCGTGTGGGCGCACCACATGTTCGCCGTCGGCATGGGGCCGATCGCCGACTCCGTGTTCGGCGTGACGACGATGCTGATCGCGATCCCGACGGGCGTGAAGATCTTCAACTGGCTGGCGACGATGCACGGCGGCTCGCTGCGCTTCACGACGGCGATGCTGTTCGCGATCGGGTTGATCGCGCTGTTCACGATCGGCGGTATCTCGGGCATCATGCACTCGTCGCCGCCCGCCGACCTCCAGCAGACCGACACCTACTTCATCGTCGCCCACTTCCACTACGTGCTGTTTGGCGGCTCGATGATGGGGATCTTCGCGGGGACGTATTTCTTCTTTCCGAAGATCACCGGCCGGTTGCTCGATGAGCGCCTGGGGAAGATCCACTTCTGGCTGACGTTCATCGGCATGAACCTCACGTTCTTCCCCATGCACTTCATGGGGCTGAACGGGATGCCCCGCCGCATCTACCAGTATCAGGCGAACCAGGGGTGGGATATCGAGAACCTCGTCGCTACGTGGGGGGCGCGCATTCTCGCGGTGGCGGTTCTCGTGTTCATCTGGAACTTCATCAAGAGCCGCCGGTCGGGCGCGATCGCGGGCCCCGATCCGTGGGGTGCCGCGACGGCCGAGTGGTCACTGCCATCGCCGCCGCCGGAATACAACTACGCGGTGATTCCGACGATCACCTCGCGCTACCCGCTGTGGGACGTGACGTCGCCGGAGCTCACCGCCGATGTGCCGCACACGCCGCAAGGCGAAAAGCGCACCGACATCAGCGTCGGCGGCAAGGGAACGCACGCGTCGATCAGGACACCGTCCGACACGCGCATGGCCGGCGAGATGGCACACCCGTCGGCGAAGGAGCTCGGCATCACGATGCCGACGCCGACGCTCAAGCCGCTGGTGGCGTCAGTCGGCCTAACGATCATGTTCATCGGGCTCATTCTGAAGCACAGCGTGAACTACAGCTCGCTGTGGCTTCCAGTCCTGATCGGCGGCGCCGCGTTTTTCGTGATTTCGCTGTATTCGTGGCTGTTGAGTCCGCTGGAACCCGAGCATCACTGAAGCACGGGGTCGAAGGGGATCGAGGGCGGTCGACGGGGTCGAGGGGCCCCGACGTCTCGCCCGTTGATCGCCCTCGACCGCCTTTGACCGCCTTCGATCCCCAGAGGTTATGAGCACCGCAGCTATAACGCACGAGCACGGCCACCACTACACCACCACCGGCCTCGATCACCGGAAGATCGCCATCTGGGCGTTCATCGGGTCGGAGTGCCTGTTCTTCGGCTCGCTCATCTCGACCTACCTCATTTACAAGGGGCGGTCGGTGGTCGGGCCCTTCCCCCACGAGGCGTGGACGAACCCCGCCACCGGGCAGGCGTTTCCGCCCATTCTCGACATTCCCGTCACCTCGGCGTCGACGTTCGTGCTGCTCATGTCGTCGCTGTTCATGGTGCTGGCGCATGGCGCGGTGGTCCGCGGCGACCGGAAATACTCGAAGCTCTGGCTGGCGATGACCGCGCTGGCGGGAACCACGTTCCTCGGCTTCCAGGCGTTCGAGTTCACCTCGTTCGTGCACGAGGGCCTGACGCCGCAGACCAACCTGTTCGGCTCGTCGTTCTTCATTCTCACGGGATTCCACGGCGCGCACGTGACGGCGGGCGTCATCTGGCTTGTGACGCTGCTCTTCATTGATTTCAAGCGCGGACTGCGGCCGGCCGACGCGATCAACGTCGATCTCTGTGCGCTCTATTGGCACTTCGTCGACGTCGTCTGGATCGCGATCTTCACGCTCATCTACCTCATCCAGTAACGAGGCCGCGATGGCTGCCGATCACTCGCACTCCGAAACCACGTACGACGCCCACGGCGAGGCGCACGCCGCCGAGCACGCGCATCCGACGTGGAAGACGTACAAGTGGGTCGCGCTCATCCTGTTCGTCATCACGGTCGCCGAAGTCTGGATCTACTACATCCCCAGC
>DASTYE010000008.1:0-6709 GCA_035765135.1 Gemmatimonadaceae bacterium
CATCAGGTCACCACCTCTCTGACATCCGTGTCCCGCAGTCGCCCATCCTCGAGCAACAACACACGATCGGCACGGCTCGCGAGGGCGCGGTTATGAGTGACGACCACCATCGCGATCTCCAGGTCACGCCCGAGTTGCGCGAACAGGTCGTGCAGCCGCTCGCTGTTCATGTGATCGAGGTTGCCCGACGGCTCGTCGGCGAGAAGGACGACCGGATCCATCGCCAGCGCGCGGGCCACGGCTGTCCGCTGCTGCTCGCCGCCGGAGAGCTCGCCCGGGCGATGCGACATCCGCCCGCTTAATCCAACGCGAGACAGCAGCTCTTCGGCGCGGGAGCGCGCTTGCCGGATCTCGATGCCCGCGATCCGCATCGGCATCATCACATTCTCGAGGGCCGAGAACTCGCGCAGCAGATGGTGAAACTGGAAGACGAAGCCAATTTTCCGGTTTCGAATCGCCGCCAGCTCCTCGTCGGGGCGGGCATGCAGCGGCTCTCCGTCGAGTAGCACCGTCCCCCGCGTCGGCCGATCGAGGGCGCCGAGGATGTGCAGCAGCGTGCTCTTCCCGGCTCCGCTGGCGCCGACGATCGCGACCATCTCACCACGGCGCACCGCGAGCTGGAGGCCGTCGAGCACGTGGATCGGCCCTCCGTCGCCTCCGCGATAGATCTTCGCGAGATCGCGCGCCTCGATGACCATCATTCGTGTCGGATTGCCTCGACGGGATACAACCGTGCCGCCTGCATCGCCGGATAGATCGTCGCCGCCGCCGCAATCGCCAGACTCGCCAGCACGATCCAGGCAACGTCCAGCGGCTCGAGCGCCACCGGGAGGTGGTCGATGAAATATACCGACGGGTCCAGACGGATGAGCTTGTACTTTCCGAGGGCGAGCGCTCCGGCAATCCCGAGCACGAGGCCGAGCCCCGTTCCGACGATTCCGATCACCACGCCCTGGGTGAAGAAAATGCCGCGAATGGAGCGGCCCGTCATCCCCATGGCTTTGAGAATGCCGATCTCCCGGGTCTTGTCGGAGACGACCATCGTCAGCGTGCTCACGATGTTGAACGCCGCCACGACCACGATGAGAAGCAGGATGATTCCCATCCCGAGCTTCTCGAGCTTGAGCGCCTGGAAGAGCGATGAGTTCTGCTCGCGCCAATCGAGAACGCGATGGTGGGACAGTCCGGCGGCTAGCCGCTCGGCGACCTCAGGCGCCTCCCAGCGCGTCGGCGTGCGGGCCTCGACACCGGTGACCGCGGTTCCCAGGCCGGCGAACTGCTGAGCGACGGGGAGCGCCATGTAAATGTAGCCGTTGTCGTACTCGTACATCCCCGTCTCGAAGATTCCCGTCACCTCGAACTGCTGCACCTGCGGGATGATGGCGCCGGTTGCGGCGTTGATGGTCGTCCCCCCAAAGCCAATGAGGCCGATCTTGTCGCCGGGGAAGACGCCAAACCGGTCGGCCACCCGACGCCCGAGCACGACCCCGCGCTGCTTTCCGTCGGCGCTGGCGAAGCGAAAGTCGCCGTGAATTGCGGTTTGGCGAATGGTGGTGACTCTTTGCGCGGTGCGCGACTCGGGCTCGATCCCCACCACCATCACGCCCTCGTTGTAGCGATGACCCGCATTGGCCACAGCCTGCGTATGAACGAAGGGCGCCGCCGCGACGACCCCAGAGTCTTTGCGGACCTTCTCCAGCGTCTCCTGCCAGTCGATCATCGTCATGTCGTCGCCGAATGGCAGGACACGAATGTCCGGACTGCCCACGAGGATCTTCTCGCGGAGATCGTTCTGAAGCCCGTTCATCACGCCGATGATGATGATCAGCGCGCTGACGCCGACGATCACGCCACCGATCGCGATCACGCTGATCAGCGACAGCAGCTTCGAGCCGCGCCGGCTTCGCAGATACCGCCACGCAATCGAGAGCTCGAGGCGAGTCATTCGGGTCGCATCGTCGGAAAGAGGATCACGTCACGGATGTTGGCCGTGCCCGTGAGGTACATGAACAGGCGGTCGAGTCCGATCCCCACCCCACCCATGGGAGGCATTCCGTATTCCATTGCGCGAAGATAATCCTCGTCGACCTGCGACGCCTCTTCGTCTCCCGCCGCCCGCAAGCGCGCTTGCGCCTCGAAGCGGTGCCGCTGGTCGAGCGGGTCGTTCAGCTCGCTGAACGCGTTCGCGAGCTCCCGCCCGCGCGCGAACAGCTCGAAACGCTCGGTCAGGGCGGGATTACCGCGTTTCGGCTTCGCCAGCGGCGAGAGCTCCCGCGGATAGTCGAGGACGAACGTGGGCTCATCGAGGCGCGATTCCACCGCCACCTGGAAAATTTCATCGATCAGCTTCGGGCGGCTCAAGGACTCGACGTGTTGCACCCCGAGCCTGGTGGCGATGTTCCGGAGCGTGTCGTCACTCTGCGCCAGAACCGACACGCCGACGGCCTCATCGAGCGCCGGCACCCACTCCATTCGGCGGAAGGGCGGTCGGAGAATCGGGACGCCGTCGGCGAGACCCGGCACCGAGCGCACGGCCTCCGCGGCGTGGACGATCAGCTCTTCGACAAGTCCCATCATGTCTCCGTAGTCCGCGTATGCCTCGTAGAACTCCAGCATCGTGAACTCGGGATTGTGCGTGCGATCGATGCCCTCGTTTCTGAAGTCGTGGCCAATCTCGTAGACACGCTCGAACCCTCCCACGATCAGCCGCTTCAGGTACAGCTCATCGGCGATCCGCAGGAAGAGCGGCATGTCGAGCGCGTTGTGGTGCGTGGTGAACGGCTTCGCGGCCGCGCCGCCATACAGCGGCTGAAGCACTGGCGTCTCGACCTCGAGATACGATCGCGCATCGAGAAACGCCCGCATCGCCGTGATCATCCGCGATCGCGCCATGAAGAGCGAACGTACCTCGGGGTGCACGGCGAGGTCGGCGTACCGCTGCCGATAGCGCTGCTCCGGATCGGCGAACCCGGAGTGGCGCACGACCGAGCCGTCAACGATCTCCTCCTTCCCGAACGGCAGCGGACGGAGGGACTTCGCCAGCAGCTCGAACGATTCCACCCGTACCGTCACTTCGCCGGTGCGCGTCCGAAAGAGCGGCCCGGCGACCCCGATGATGTCGCCGAGGTCGAGATGATCGACGATCGCGTAGCGGTCGCCGAGGGTGTCCTTCCGGAAGTAGAGCTGAATGCGGCCCGACTGGTCGGCGAGATGGGCGAACGTCGTCTTCCCGTGCGCGCGCCAGGCGACGAGGCGACCGGACACTCGGACGACCGGACCCTCATCGCCATCGCCGAGCGCGGCTAACGCCTCGTTCGCTTCATGCGTGCGCTCGAATCGGTACGCAAACGGGGCTACTCCGAGCGCGGCGAGCGCCTCGAGCTTCTCGCGTCGCGCCCGCATGACGAAGTTGAGCTCGTCGCTCACGCGGCGGCTTCCCCGCCAGCCCCGAAGCGCTTCAGGTATGCTTCGATGAAGGGGTCGATGTCACCGTCCATCACCCGGTGCACATCGCCGACCTTGAGCTCCGTCCGATGGTCGTTGACCATCGTGTACGGCTGAAAGACGTAGCTCCGGATCTGGCTGCCGAACGTGATGTCCTTCTTGTCCGCATCGAACTCGGCCTTGGCCGCCTGACGACGCTCGACTTCCGCCTGGTACAGCTTGTTCTTCAGCATCTTCATCGCGGTCGCGCGGTTCTTGAACTGCGAGCGCTCTTGCTGCGACGCGACCACGATCCCGGACGGAATGTGCGTCAGGCGCACGGCCGAGCTCGTCTTGTTGACGTGCTGGCCGCCGGCGCCGGACGCGCGAAAGACATCCATGCGGATGTCCTCCTCGCGCACGTCGATGTTGATCTCTTCGTTGACGACGGGATAGACGAACACGGAGGCGAAGCTCGTGTGGCGGCGCGACTGCGCATCGAACGGAGAGATGCGGACGAGTCGATGCACGCCGGCCTCAGGGCGCAGAAACCCGTAGGCGTATTGCCCCTTGATCTCGAGCACGGCTCCCTTGATGCCGGCTTCTTCCCCCTCGCTCATGTCGAGGACGTCGACGGTGAAGCCCTTTCGCTCGGCCCATCGCGTGTACATGCGCATGAGCATCTGTGCCCAGTCCTGGGCTTCGGTACCGCCCGCGCCGGCGGCAATCTCGACCTGTGCATCGCGATGGTCGGCTTCGCCGCGAAGCATGGATCGAAGCTCGAACGCCCCGATCTCCGCTTCGAGCTGCTCCGCCTCGCGCTCCACCTCGCGTTCCATCTCGTCGTCAGGCTCGGCGGCCAGCATCTCCTCGAGCTCGAGCGCGCTCTGCACGCGCTCGGCCAGGCTCTCGTAAGGCTCGACCCACGCCTTGAGCTCCTTCACTTCATCGATCACCTGACGAGCCTGCTCCTGGTCGTTCCAGAAACCAGGATCAGCCATGCGCGCCTCGAGCGCGCTCAGCTTTTCACGCTTGCGCTCCAGGTCAAAGATACCCCCTCAGCTCGGAGAGGCGCGCCTCGTGCTGGCGCAGCCTGCGAGCTCGTTCCGACTCAGCCATCGACGCTCCACGTCCGGGTACGCGACGAGCCGTCGCGCCACAGCGGCGGACGGCTCGCGTCGAGGAAATATATGCTCGCCCGAGGGGAGCTACCAGCGCCTAGAAGAGTTTCTTGCCTCCGGCCAGCACTTCGTTCAACGCATCCTGGAAGTGCGTGGTGGACTCGGCGAACTCTTTCCCCATCTGATCGACGTACTCCTCGTAGCTCTTCTTGATCTCTTCGCGGAAGAGCTGCTTGAGCGTTCCGCTGCGCAATCCTTCCTCGCGCTTCTGCGGAAAGTACGCGACGATGTCCGACACGAGCGCGCGCGCCAAACGCTTTGCCTTGACGTTCGGATCGTTGGAGAGAAACGGGTTGATCGCTCGCGATGGCGCCTGTGTCGACGGCGGTGATGTCGGAGGCGGAGGCGACGGCGGGGCCGATGGCGCAGCCCCGGTCGGCGCGACCGCCCGCGGCGGAACCGTGGGCGTTGGCGCCGACGGCTGTGGTCGCGCGCCGCTGGGCTGCGACGGAGTCGGCTGCGTAGTTGCACGAGCGCCGGGAACGTTCGGCGCGGACGGACGAGGCGGTGGCGGTACGACGGGCGTCGGCCGCGAGACGACCGGCGTCTGCGACACCGGACGAGAGCCCAACGGTGTGTTGCGAGCGAACGGCGCCACACCAGGCGTTGGCCGCGAGGGTGTCGGTGCGCGCGGCGGCGGTGGCTGCGGGCGAGGAACGGGTCTCGAGACCGGCGTTGCCGTCGCACGCCCGTCACTGAAGTCGTTCTCGATCGCCCCAGCCTGGCCGATCGTGATGACACCCCCGCAAACGCTGCAACGCGCGCGTACGCCGGCGGCGGGGATCTTCGCCGGATCGACCCGGAAGACCGACCGACACTCCGGACAGGAGACGTTCATTTCCGTTCTCCGATCTCCAGCGGCGCGGGTTGCGGTGCAGCCTCCTCGACAACCGGGTCGTGACGCCTGTCGACGACGAACACGGAGCCGGGGAGCGTTTTCGCGTAGCTCTTCATTTCGGTTGCGAGCTCACTGACCTGTCCTGGATGCGTGAAGTGTCGGCGCTCGTTGGTGACGATACCGATCGAGACCGTCATCAGCGGGACACGGTGCAGCTGCCCGCGCCGGTCCTTCCCAAAATAGTACCCTGCCCGCCGATCCTGCTCCGAGTACTGGAACGGGACCAGTGAATCGAAGATGCTCACGATCTCCTGGCACGTCTCGGCAATCCAGCTGGCGGGGATGATGAAGATGAAATCGTCCCCGCCAATGTGTCCAACGAAACCGTTCTCGCCACAGACTCCCTTCACGACATCGTGCAGGATCTTCGCGAGAATGCGGATGACGCGATCGCCATCGAAGTAACTATAGCGATCGTTGTATTCCTTGAAGTGGTCGAGGTCGGCGTAGCAGACGGCGAACGTCTCGGGCGTGGTCAGTCGACGCGAGATCTCCGCCTCGATGCCCGGAGGGCCGGGCAGCCGCGTCGATGGATGCACGTAGAGGTCGCGGTCCGCCCGGCGAATGAGTGCGTCGAGGCGAACCAGCGTTTCCTCGGCCGACATCGACGCTGCCAGCACCTCGTCCGCGCCAGTCGCGAACGCCTGCTGAAGCAGCGCGCGATCCTCGCGCACGATGACCAGCGTCGGAATCACCGCGGTGTACGAGTCGGACTTGAGACGCCGGCACGCCTCGCGCGCGGCATCGAACGACCCCTGCGCGTCGAAGATGACCATCCGCGGGCGCCCACGCAGCGTGATCGCCATGAGATCGTCAGGGTCGGTGACCAGCAGGAGAGTGTGCGAGCGCGCCTCGAGCCACGAGCGCACCGTGGGTGGAAGGACGCGCTCGTCGCTCGCGTACAGGATTGCCTGGGAGGGGGCCACGCTAGGTGGTCCTGTTGTGTGCTCGCGCCAACTTACCGCTCGCCTCTCGCCTAGTCAAAAGCCATCACGATCACGTGATTCTTTGAGGGACGACTTAAGCGCGTGACACGTAACCCCTAGTGGCGCGGGAGGATCGATCCAAGGGGCAACTCTCCGTGAAGCTCGAGTTGGCCCGGAATGTCCTCGCGCGTTCGCAGGCGAAGCGTGACGAATGCGTCCACCGCGCTCAGAGCGTGGTTCGCGATGATGATGCCCAGGTACTCCACCGACCGCTTGAACTC
>DASTYE010000009.1:0-38828 GCA_035765135.1 Gemmatimonadaceae bacterium
GATTCCCCGGCTGAGACGGCCCGCCGTCCACCCGGCGATGGCGATCGCCGAGAGCATGATCAGGAGCGGTAGCCACGCGAGGTTGCGCACCTGCACTCCGAACTCGCGGAGGAAGTTGTCCGCGCGGAGCGTGGCGATGACGAACCCCGCCGCGCTTCCATCGGCGCGAACGATCGGCGCTACGGCGGTGATCACGCGGCCACCGCCGGCGTC
Organism: Gemmatimonadaceae bacterium; assembly: GCA_035765135.1. GTDB lineage: Bacteria > Gemmatimonadota > Gemmatimonadetes > Gemmatimonadales > Gemmatimonadaceae > JAICNG01. Next base: position 214 of record DASTYE010000009.1, read on the forward strand.
GAGATACACCGGCGTCGTGCCGCCTTTGTTCTTCGCGATCGAGTCGGCGAGACCCTCGGGCGCGTCGAGCAGCTGTTTGTACTGCGGCTGGCCCGCCTTCCACTGCGAATGGACGAGGTAGCGGTAGCGCGCCTGCTGACGGCGAACGATCGCGAGCCCGTTCGTGAGCTCCGCGAGATTTCCGCCGTTCGCGACCCACAGACGGGCCAGCGTACGCTGCGTGAACACGAACGCGGCGCCGGAATGCCCATCGGGGAGCGCGATGACATCCACCGAGTCGGACGGGATGGCGACGGCCGCGCTGCGTGCGACGGCCGAGAGGCGCATCGCGTTGAGCGTGACGAGGCGCTCGCGGCCGGCGAAGTAGATCGGCGTGAGCACGAGGACGAGCGTCGCAGTCACCGCGGCGCCGGTCAGCGCGACCATCTTGCGGCGGAATGGCTGCCGCGACGCCCACGAGCTGAACGACCAGGACAGGGGGAGCCTCCGGGATGGTCGTCAGCGGGTGACGGACCAGAGAAATACGCGTGTAGCCAGCACACATAGAACGCTTCGGCCGTCCCGGGCGTAACGCGCGCTTGGTACGCGACATCGCGCTCGGTAGCTTTCGCGCCGACCGAACGTGGAGCGGAGCGTGTACGAAGGGTTGATGATCAGTGTGTCCGGTGTCCGCGGCCGCGTTGGCGAGGCGCTCACCCCGGAGATCGTCGCGCGATTCGCGGCGGGTTTCGGGGCCTGGGCCAAGGGTCGCACGAAATCGCGAGCGATCGTCGTGGGCCGGGACTCGCGCGTCTCGGGACCGATGTTCCATCGGGCCGTTGTCGCCGCGCTGCAATCGGTGGGGTGCGACGTCATCGACATCGGGATGACCACGACGCCGACGTGCCAGCTGGCCGTCGAGCACCATCACGCGGCGGGCGGGCTCATGATCTCGGCGAGCCATAATCCGATCGAATGGAACGCGCTCAAGTTCATCGGGGCGAGCGGCGCGTTTCTCGAGGCCGCGGAAGGAGCGGAAATGCGGCGCGTCGTGGACGGAGAATTCGCGCGGGCATCGTGGGACCAGCTCGGCACCGTGACGGAAGACAAGGAAGCGATCGAGCGTCACATCGGTCTCGTGCTGTCGCTCCCGTATCTCGATGTGAAAGGCATCCGCGAGCGGCGCTTCAAGGTGGCGCTCGACTGCGTCCGGGGCGCCGGTGGTCGGATCATACCGGCCCTGCTCGACCGCCTCGGCTGTCAGGTGACCGCCATCCACCTCGAGCCGGATGGACGTTTTCCGAGGCCTCCGGAGCCGGTGGCCGAAAATCTCCACGAACTGGAACGGCTCGTGCTTCAAAGCGAGGCCGACGTGGGTTTGGCGGTCGATCCGGACGTCGATCGGTTGGCTCTGGTCTCCGAGAAGGGCGAGGCGATCGGCGAGGATTACACCCTGGCGCTCGCTTCGCGTGTCGTTCTGCGACACCGAAAGGGCCCGGTCGTGTCAAACCTGTCGACCAGCCTCATCCTCGACGACATAGCGCGAGAAGCGGGATCGAAGGTGATCCGCGCGCCGGTGGGTGAGGTGAACGTGGCGGTGCGCATGCGGGCCGAGCGCGCCCCGGTGGGCGGTGAGGGAAACGGGGGGGTGATTCTCCCCGAGATTCACCTCGGCCGCGACGCGCCGATCGGTGTCGCGCTGATCCTTCAGCTGTTGCTGGACGAGGACAAGTCGCTGTCGGCGATCGTGGATCGCTACCCGCGATATTCGATCGTCAAGGACAAGATGGAGCGGCCGAGTGTATCGCTCGATGCGGTGTACAAGGCGTTGCGGGACGAGTTCGTGGACGCGACGGTCGATACGCAGGACGGCCTCCACCTCTCGTGGCCGGATCGCTGGGTCCACATTCGGCCCTCTGGAACGGAGCCGATCGTGCGAGTGATCGCGGAGGCGCGGGACGAGAAAGCGGCGCGAGAGCTGGTGGCTCGCGCGTGGGCGCCGCTGGAGGCATTGAAGCGAAATGGGTAACCCTGATCCTGGAACGTACGCCCCATGTGTGGAATCGTAGGTTACGTTGGCCCGCGCGTTGCCGCGCCGCTGCTGGTCGAGGGTCTGAAGCGCCTCGAATACCGCGGGTACGACTCCGCGGGCATCGCGATCATGAACGGCAACGGGGTCGAGACGCGAAAGGCGGCTGGCAAGATCTCTCAGCTCGAATCGGTGGTGCTCGCGAGCCCGGTGCACGGCACGCTGGGGATCGCACACACCCGTTGGGCGACGCATGGCGCCCCGACGACGTGCAATGCGCATCCGCACCACTCCTGTGATGACTCGATCGCGGTCGTCCACAACGGGATCATCGAGAACGCCTCGACGCTTCGACGGCTCCTCGAGAAACGTGGACACACGTTCCGGTCGGAAACCGACACCGAGGTGCTGGCGCATTTGATCGAAGAGCACTTCGAGGGGAACCTCGAGACGGCGGTGATCGACGCGCTGCGCCTCGTGGAGGGCACCTACGGCATCGCCGTGCTGTCGAGCAAGGATCCGAGCAAGATCGTGGCGGCTCGCAAAGGCAGCCCGCTCCTCATCGGCCTGAGCGACGGCGAGTACTTCGTGGCGAGCGACGTGTCCGCCATTCTCGCCTACACTCGCGAAGTGGTGTACCTCGACGACGGCGATCTCGCGGTGCTGTCGCGCGATGGCTATCGCATTCTCGACGTGAAGGAGGCGGGACAGATCGACCGCAAGGTGAGCCGCGTCGACTGGGATCTCGACATGATCGAGCGCGGCGGCTTCGCGCATTTCATGCTCAAGGAGATTTTCGAGCAGCCGGCCAGCATACAGAACACCATGCGCGGCCGCCTTCTCGCCGACGAGGGGAGCGCGAAGCTCGGCGGCCTCAACATGACGGCCGAGGAGCTGCTGCACTTCGACAACATCGTCATCACGGCATGCGGAACGAGCTGGCATTCGGCGCTCATCGCCGAGCACATGATCGAGGAGTGCGCGCGGGTGCCGGTCGAGGTCGAGTACGCGTCGGAATTCCGCTACCGCAACCCCATCATCACCGATCGCACGTTGTGCATCGTCATCTCGCAGTCCGGTGAGACCGCCGACACGCTGGCGGCGATGCGCGAGGCGCAGAAGGGCGGGGCGCGCGCGATCGGGATCGTGAACGTGGTCGGCTCGACGATCGCACGCGAGTCGGATGGCGGCGTGTACATTCACGCGGGTCCGGAAATCGGCGTCGCATCCACGAAGGCCTTCACGAGCCAGGTCGTCGCCCTGGCCATGTTCGCGCTCAAGCTCGCGCGCCTGCGCAATCTCTCGGTCCTTCAGGGTCGCCGCATCGTGCAGGCGATGCACGCGCTTCCGGAACAGATCCAGCAGATTCTCGACGCGGCGCCCGCCGTCGAGACGATCGCCGAGGAATTCAAGGACGCGACGAACTTCCTGTATCTGGGCCGTGGCTACAGCTTCCCGGCGGCGCTCGAGGGCGCGTTGAAGCTGAAGGAGATCTCGTACATCCACGCCGAAGGCTATCCGGCCGCGGAGATGAAGCATGGGCCGATCGCGCTCATCGATGAGAACATGCCCGTCGTCTTCATCGCGCCTCACGACTCCGTCTTCGACAAGGTCTGCTCGAACATTCAGGAAGTGAAGGCGCGCGGCGGCCGTGTGATCGCGCTGACGAGCCGCGACGAGCCGTCGCTCGAGGGACTGCTCGACTACGAGATCCGGATCCCCGAGACGATCGACATGTTCACCCCGGTGCTCGCCTCGATCCCACTCCAGCTGCTCGCGTATTACATCGCGGTGAAGCGCGGCGCGAACGTGGATCAGCCGCGCAACCTCGCCAAGTCGGTGACGGTGGAGTAAGCCCGAGGTCGTCAAGGGTGTCAAGGGTGTCGAGGTGATCGAGGTGACTTCAGCGATGAAGTCACCTTGATCACATCGACGACCTTGACGACCTTGTCACCCTCTGCATTCAGGCAAAAACCGCGTGCGCGTTCTGGTTCAGCGAGTGTCGCGCGCCGAGGTGCGGGTGCGGGAGGCAGGCGGCGCACGGCGAACGGGGAGTATCGATGCCGGCCTGCTGCTGCTCGTCGGCTTCACGCACGAGGACGACGACACCCGCCTGGCGTGGATGGCCGACAAGGTGATCGGGCTGCGCATCTTCGGCGACGATGAAGGGAAGATGAACCTCGCGCTGCCGGACATCGGTGGCGCGTTGCTGGTCGTCTCACAGTTCACGCTGTACGGCAACGCGGAGAAGGGACGCCGTCCCAGCTTCATCGATGCGGCGCGTCCCGACATCGCGGAACGTCTCTACGAGCGATTCATGGAGCTGCTCCGCGAACGCGGTGTCCGCGTCGAGCGCGGCGAGTTCGGAGCGATGATGGACGTCGAGCTCGTCAACGATGGGCCCGTCACGCTATGGCTGGAGCGGTGACGCACCCGCCCGTGCTCCTCGCGTCGGCCTCGCCGCGCCGCCGCGAGCTTCTCACGATGGTGGGCATCGCACACGAGGTGATCCCCGCCGACATCGATGAAGCGTATGTCCCCGGCGAGGTACCCAGCGCCCACGCGCAGCGGCTGGCGGAGGAGAAGGCGGCATTAGTCGCCGCGCGCAATCCAGCGGCGATCGTGGTCGGCGCGGACACCATTGTCGTCGTCGATGGGGTCGTCCTCGGGAAGCCTGCGAGCCGAGCTGATGCGGGCCGTATGCTTCGCGCGCTGAGCGGCCGGTCTCATGTCGTGTACACGGCGGTCGCGGTGCGACGCGGCGAATCAGCCGCGTCGGCCATCGAGGCTGTCGATGTTACGTTTCGTCACCTCTCCGACGAAGAAATCGCCGCCTACATTGACACCGGGGAACCTATGGACAAGGCGGGAGCGTACGGAATACAGGGATTCGGGGCGATGATCGTTGAACGGATCGACGGAGATTTTTTCGCGGTGATGGGGCTGCCGCTGGGCCGGATGGTGCGACTGATGGAGACGATTGGAGCACGCTACGATTTCCTCCGAGGCGTGCTCGATGTCCCTGCGCGGTAAGGGCCGCCTTTCACGATGAGAGCAGGACGACTTTCAGCACGCATCGCGCGATTCATCGTCCCGGCCGGGCTGGCGGACATGTACGCGGCGGCTCGCCACCGAAGGCGGGCGCGTCGCTTCATCGAGCCACGGTTCAGTCTTCCGAAGCGGCCGCTCGCCGAGGTCTTCCCGGGTATCGAGCGCCTCGGTGCGCAGCTCACGGTTTCGCACATACCTGACCGTCCCGACATGGTGATGCCGCTTGCCGAGACGCTCGTCATCGGCGCGATCTGCCGGTGGCTTTCACCGCGGCGCGCCTTCGAGATCGGAACGTATCGGGGAGCAACGGCGCTCGCCATCGCCATGAATTCGCCCGACGATGCGGCGGTGTTCACTCTCGACCTCCCATGGCGCCCCGGCGATTCCCGGCCCGCCGACGAGACCGGCTCCGCCTATCGAGATAGCGCGGAGCGACACAGGATCACGCAGCTCTATGGTGACTCCACGGCCTTCGACTTTGGGCCGTACGAGGGGACCATGGATCTCGTCCTCGTCGATGGCAATCACGACGACCGATTCGTCCGCACCGACTCGATGAACGCGCTCAGAATGCTGAGGCCGACGGGGGTCATCGTCTGGGATGACTACTTGTGGGACAGAAAATACCCCGAGTGCTCAGGCGTGACGCGAACTCTCGATGATCTCGCCGACGACTACGACATCGCCAACATCGCTGGCACTCGTTTGGCGGTCTATCGTCGGTGAGCGCGTCGCACCCATATCGAATCCTCTACGCGAACAGTCATCCCTACTGGGGAGGCGGAGCGGAAGCGGTCCTGCTGAAGCTGGCGTCGTCGCTCGATCGTACCCGGTTCGAGCCACTCTTGCTGACGTCGAAGGAGGATTCTCTCGCCCAACGCTTTCGCGAGAAAGGTGTCGAGACGCTGGTGGTCCCGTATGGCTACTTCCGCGCGAAAGCCGGATTCTGGGATTACAACGTCAAAGGACCGCGCGCCTTGCGTCGCATTCTCCACTCGCACGCGGTCGACCTCGTTCATACGAATTGTGATCGCTCGATCAGGCCGCTCGTTCGCGCCGCCGATCCCCTGGGTGTCCCCGTTGTTTCACACGTTCACGATCCGACACGCAAGTGGTTCAGCCGACGCTTTCTCCCGTACCTCAATCGCGCCTCGGCGATCATCGCCGTGAGCGAATGGCTGGCGGAGCTCGGGCGAGCGCGGGGCGTCGACCCCACACGCCAGCACGTCATCTACAACGGGACGGACCCCGAGCCGTTTCGTCTCGCTTCCGCGGCGCGAGAGAACACGCGCCGGGCGCTCGGACTTGCGAGCGACGACATCGCGATCGGCATCTTCGGCTCCCTCGAACCGCGAAAAGGGCAAGAGGACCTGCTGCGCAGCGCGGCGCATCCGGATCTCGCGTCGCTCCGGCTGCGATTCTTCGTCGTCGGTGGCGAGCCCCCGGGACGCGAAGGATACGCGAAGTCTCTCGTCGATCTGGCAGCATCCCTGGCGGTCGCGGATCGCGTGACCTTCCTCGGACATCGTGACGACGTGCCCGCGCTGATGGCGGCATTCGACATGAGCGTGGCACCGTTTCGCGAGGAGGGATTCCCGGGAGTCATCGTGGAATCGATGTGCGCGGGGCTTCCCGTGGTCGGCTACCGCGCAGGTCCGCTCATCGAGCAAGTCCGGGAGTATCGCGACGGACTACTCGTCGAGCCGGGCGATCTGGTATCGCTCGCCGCCGCGATACGCTGCCTCGCGATGAATCCCGGGTTGCGTCGGCAGCTGGGCGAAGAGGCGCTCGCGCGGTCCCGCTCCTTCACATTCGATCGCCACATGGACGCAGTGCACGCGCTCTACGATCGGCTGCTGCGTGACCGCTCGCCCAGGGCGGTGACCCCGCCGCGAGCGCCGACGACAGTCCACTCGACATCGCCCTCGTGAGGCCGTCATGAGTCACGGGAAGAAGCCGCTGCTCAAGCGGCTGGAGGCGGTGTGGAAGAAGGGCTGGATGCGGTTGTTCGCGCGAATGATGACGGGCCGTGCCCGTGCCCAGGTGCCCGATTGGGATGCGCGAACCTACCGCGTCCTTTATCTGCGCTACGACCGCATTGGCGACATGATCATGGCGACCAGCCTCATCCGCGCGATTCAGCAGTCGCATCGCACGATCGTCGTCGATGTTCTGGCGTCGAGATCGAACGCGCCCGTGTTGCTGAACAACCCGCGCGTCAGCGCCGTGAGCACGTTCGACCGCAAAAGCCTGGTCTCGTACGTGAAGACGATGGCGCGACTCTCCCGGGCGCGCTACGACGTGATCATCGATGGGATGGTGCTGAAGCCCTCGATGACAATGCTGCTGTTGATGCTCGCGAGTCGCGCTCCATACCGGATCGGCATCGGGGGCCGGGAGAACGATTTCATCTATTCGCTTCCGGTGCCCGCGCCGGCCGCGGACTCGCATCACATCGCTCATTCCGCGGCAACGGCCATTCCTTTCGGCGTCGATCCGGAACGTGTGGACTGGCGCCCGGAGCTTTTCCTCAGCACCGAAGAGCTCGCTCGTGCGGAGCGAGAGTGGATGGTCGGGAACGAACGCAAGGCCGCCCGGATCCTCGTGAATATCTCGGCGGGGGAGGCCCGTCGCCGGTGGCCCGACGAGCATTTCGCGGCCGTCGTTCGCCACCTGTGCCAATACACGGCTCGTCCGCACGTGCTCGTGATGGCGGCGCCGTCCGACGCGGAGGCGGCCGCTCGCATTGCCGGGTCAACGGGTGCGCGCGCGGTAATTCCGGAGCTGCGCGACGCTTTTGCCCTCGTGGCGTTGGCCGACGCTGTCTTCACTCCCGACACGAGCATCTCACATGCGGCCTCCGCCTTTCGCAAGCCTTCCGTGGTCATGATGATTTCCGGGATGAGCATCTTCGAGCCGTACGAGACGCCGGGACGAAGTCTCTACAGCGAGGGTCCGACGCTCGCGTCGGTATCCGTCGAGAGCGCGATCGCGGCGCTCGACGAGACTCTTCGCGGCTCGCCTGCGCCCCTTCCCACGCGCTAGCGAGCCGGACCCGACCAGAGGGTGCGCACGCCGCGGACGATTTCCTCGGACGACGGGGTCACGCCGTTGCGGGTTTCCAGTACGCAGCGAGGGGCGGGACCTTGTGGGAACGTCCGCGCGGCGTCGGGACGGTCGGTGTAGACCCCCACGACCGGTAGGCCTAACGCGGCCGCGATGTGCAAGGGTCCCGAGTCGTGTCCCACGTAGACGGCGCTCAGGGAGATCAGTGCGGCAAGGTCGCTGATCGAGTTGCTGCCGAGATCATCGGCGAAGACCCACTCGGGACGGAGTCCCGCGGCGACTCGAAGGTCCGCCAGCTCGGCGGCGCTGCCGAGGCACACGGGGGTGAGACCAAGCGCGGAGAATTGAGTCAGCGCGCGAACCCACACGTCGAGCGGCATGCGGCGGCGGAGATCGGACGCGAACGGATGGACCGCGGCGAGCGGCGTCCGAGGCAGCTTCGAGCGGAGATGGTTGCGTCGTTCGGCAAGTGGAGCGACATCGAGTCGATACTGCGTCGGTGCGTCGGTGATTCCGAGTGGCTCGAGGAGTTGGCCGAGCTCGCTGACGGCGGGGAGCAACTCTCGAAGCGGAGGCACCACATGCGTCAGCAGGCGTCTATTGTGTCGGCGCTCCCGGCCGATGCGCACAGGAATGCCGGCGACCACCATCGTCGCCGGCGCGCGCCAGTGCGCGGTGGTCACGAGAGCGACGTCATAGCGGGCGCGCCGTACGGACAATAGCGTTCGCAGGAATGGCCCCAGCTTCCCTTTCCCGCGCATGGGAGAGCGGTCCCAGAATGGGTCGGCCGCATATATCCGCTCGAGACCGGGAATCAGCGCCGCCACGGGCTCGCTGTACGCTTTACACCAAAGCGCAATGTGCGCGAGCGGGAACCGCGAGCGCAGCGCCGGAACCAGCGCCGAGGTAAAGACCACGTCGCCGAGATTGTCGAGGCAAAAAATCAGAATCCGACGTGGTTCGCGCATATGGCGCTCGGTTCACCGAAACCCTACGATTCCCGCCGGCGTTGCGACGCGCGCACACGCAGACGTGCTGCCATTCTAACGACCACGCTGAGGCTGCAGGAGTGGAGTGAAGCCGCCACGCATCTACCCTCCTCGTCGCGTACTCGTCGTCCAGCTTCGGCGGCTTGGCGATGTCGTGCTCACCACGGCTCTGCTCGAGGATCTCCGACGCGAGTTTCCGGACGCTACCGTGGACTTTCTGGTCGGTGATCATGCATCGCCGCTTCTGGAGCATCATCCACTCATTCATGAGCGCCTCATCTACGCCCGCGATCAGGCGGTGCGCGCCTGGCGCGCCGTGCGCGCACGCCGGTACGATTGGATCGTGGATCCGCAATCCTCCCCACGGACGGCACCGCTGGCGTTGATGTCCGGCGCGCGTGTGCGAGCCGGTTTTGCCGTGCGGGGATGGGGGTGGGTTTATACGCATCGACTTCCGCGTTCGGGCCGGCCTACCGAGTACGTGGCGAGAGAGCGTCAGCGATTGCTGGAGATGCTCGGGGTGCGGATCGGCCGCACGCGCACGAGCCTCGTGCTGACGGCTGAGGAGCGTGCCGCCGGCCGCCGGCTGCTCGACAGACACGGCGTCGTATCGAGGCGCCCGAAGGTGGGGCTCGTCATCTCCACGGCGGATGTGACGAGAGAGTGGCCGCTCGATCATTTCGCGGCCCTCAGCGCCGCGCTCTCCCGCGAAGGCTTCGAAACGGTGGTGTTCGAGATGCCTGGCGATGGGGCGAAGATCGCGCGCATCCGCGAGACCGCACCGTCAATCATCCAGATTCCGGTGCCTGCCATTCGGGATTTCATGGCCGCGCTTGCAGCGAGCGATGTGCTCGTTTCTGCTGACACCGGGCCAGCGCACATCGCAACGGCGTTGGGTACGCCGCGGGTGACGATCTACGGACCGCAGCTGCCGGCCATGTGGACTCCTCCGGACGACCCCTCGATAATCGCGCTGCGTGCCGAATCGGCCCGTACGTTGGGGCTCGTTCCGAAACACGATCCGCGAGCCGCCACACTGGCCGCGGAGGTGAGTCCCGCGCGCGTTCTCGACGCGGTGCGCACGCTTCTCGCGCGCACATCGCATGTGAGGAACGAGGCCTGAGGATGCGCCCGTGACTTCATCGGGGTAGATTGTCCGTCGCACGCGAACCGGGTCGAACCGAGAGGTGAGGATGGACGAAACGATCGGCATGCTGATCGCGCGGCTTGCGCAGACGAACATCGAGCTGTGGCACGAGGAGGACAAGGCGCGTGTCGACGACGATCATCAGGTCGCGGCGGCGAAGCGCAACGTCGACAAGCTGAACCAGCGGCGAAACGACCTCATTGAGCGCATCGATGAAGCGGTGATGCGCGCGGCGCGCGACGCACAGCGCGACGCAGGGGCTCGCCGTGGCTGAGACCGTGGGCTGGCTCGCCGACAAGCTGAGTATCGTCGAGCTGAAGATCTACCACATGCAGGAGCAGGCCGACCGCGAGGACGCCACTGCCGAATTTCGCGAGCGGTGCCACGGTCGGCTCGAGGTGCTTCGCATGCAGCGCGACGATCTCGCCGCCGAGTTGACGCAGCTTCTCTCCGATATCACCGCCGGTCGCGTCGTCCCGAAAGTCTATCGTCAGTTCAAGATGTACAACGATCCGCAGTATCGGCAGACAAAGTGAGCTGGAGGGCGCTCCGGTGTTGACGGTCCTGCACGTCGATACGGAGCGAGGGTGGCGCGGCGGTCAGCGCCAGGTGCTCTGGCTGGCGGCGGGGATGCAGGCGGCAGGGCATCGCGCGATCGTCGTCGCCCGTCGTGGGGACGAGCTCGCGAGGCGCGCGGCCGGCGCCGGGCTGGACGTCATTCCGTGTGCACCGCGCGGCGAGCTGGACCTCTGGTCCGCCTGGTTGCTTCGCCGCGAGATCGTGCGACACCGTGCGGACATCGTGCATGCCCACACGGCGCACGCGGCCGCGCTCGCCGCGCTCGCCCGGACGGGAACGGTCGCGAAGGTCGTCGTCGCGCGGCGAGTCGATTTCCCGCTCCGACGCAACCTCGGAACTCGCCTCAAGTACGATCGGGCGGACGCGGTGATCGCCATCTCACGCGATGTGGCCGTTGTCTCGATGGCCAGCGGCATCGACCCCCGACGACTGCACGTCGTGCCCGACGGCGTGGATCTCTCCCGGCGGGTCGTTCCTGCCTCGCGCGAGATGCTGCAGTCGTTAGGGATCGATGACGGCGCGGAGCTCGTCGTGCTTGTTGCCGCGCTCGTCATCCACAAGGATCCCCTCACGTTCGTTCGCGCGATGAGTATCGCCTGCCGACAGCGGCCAAGGCTCCGTGCGCTGGTGGTTGGGGATGGCCCGCTTCGCGAGGGCGTCCAGGCTGAAGCAAGCCGCCTGGGCCTCGACGGGATCGTGCGTCTGACCGGATTTCGTCGCGATGCGGACGAGCTTCTCGCGGCCGCAACCGTGGCGACACTCACCTCCATGAAGGAGGGGATGGGCAGCGTGCTGCTCGACGCCATGGCTTTCGGCATTCCGATCGCCGCGACGCGGGCCGGGGGCATCCCGGAAGTCGTGATCGATGGGGAGACCGGACTGCTGTCACCACCAGGCGATGCCCAGGCGATGGCGGACAACGTGCTGCGCCTGTTAGGTGATCGCGGGCTGGCGGCGACGCTGACAACGCGGGCATCCGAGCGGGTGAAGCAATTCTCCGCGGAGAAGATGGTCGAGAGAACGCTCGCCGTGTATTCGCGTATCCTCGAGGGGTAGGCGCTTTATCGATACCGCTCTCGCCAAAGGCGAACGCGGTCGATGACGTCCGATACCTGGATCCGGGGCATTCGATCCTCCCGGTGCGCCGGCGAGATCGGGTAGTCCTCACCCGGGTCACCGTACGCATCCACCATGAGGTCGAGGAATTTCCGGTACGGCCCGATACGCTTCGGGTTGTTGTAGCCCATGAGGCCGATGACCGGAGTATCGAGCGCGACGGCCATGTGCAGCGGGCCGGTATCGGGCGAGATCACGAGCTCCGAGGCATCGATGAGCCAGACGAGCTCCCGGAGCGGAACGCCTAACGTCGAGTGGGGAGTGTGCCGCGCGAGACGCATGATGGTGGCCTCGACGGCACGTTCGCGAGCGCTGTGCCCGCCGGCCAGCACCGGCTCGAGGCCGAAGTCATCGTGAAGCACGTCGACCAGCTCCGCCCATCGCTCGGGGATCCAGTCCTTTTGCGGATTGCTGGTGGCGAGGACGAGCGTGACCGCGGGGCGTGGGAGCGTCTCGATGAACGCTCGCCGTGCCCCCGCCTCGTGCGGCCACGGGCCGAGCTTCCACGTCACCGGCTCGTAAGGCACGCCGAGCGCATCCAGAAACTCGAAGTACTGATCCTGAACGTGCTGGTTCGGGCGGGGCGGAATCCGGTGCGTGGTGAAGAGCCAGTTGACGTCTCGCGCGCGCGCGCGGTCGAACCCGAGCTTCACGGGCGCACGGGTGAACGCGGTGATGATGCCCGCCTTGAAGTACACCTGCAGCGAGAGCACGACATCGAACGACCGGTCACGGAGTACCCGCCTGATGTCGAGGAACGCGCGCCACCCCTTTCGGCGCTCGAAGAGGATGATCTCATCGACGCCCGGATGACCGCGCACGAGCGACGCCGGGCCAGGTTGAAGAATCCAGGTGATGTGGGCGCGGGGATTGTGACGCTTGAGCGCGGTGACGAGCGGAAGGACGTGCACCGCATCTCCCACCGCGCTCATCATCACGATGCAGATGCGGTTCAGCGGGGTGTCGATCAGGGGAGGGCCTCCTCCTCCTCGCGCGCGAGCGTCGCCAGAAGCGCCATCTCGCCCTCGCCGATCGGAAACGTCCCCTGCTCGCGCAGCTTCCGCGCCGAGCGCGCGAAGCGGCTCAGGTTGGCCTCGCGCACCCTCGGGTGCCCGGGCGTGTCGAACCAGGCGCGGTCGACGTCGAGCAGCCACGCCTCTTTGTTGCCGCTGTCATCACGGGCGATCAGCACGTTGCGGACATTGAGATCCGGATGGCGCACGCCGGCGGCCGCCATTCGAGCGAACAGCCGTGCGACCACGCGCACCATCTCGCGCACGGTCCCGGGATCGCGGTCACGCTCGAGCGCCGTCGCCAGATCGACGCCATCCCTCACTTCCCGCGTGACGACGTCGGCCCGGCGGAGCAGGGGAGCAACCTCGTACGTGCCGTAGGCGATCACTTCCGGTGTGGGAATACCTTCGCGAGCGAGCTGCAGGGAGATCGCGAGCTCCCGTGGTGCACGCGTCGGCCTCATGAAGATTTCGCCGGTGAGTGGAGCGAGCAGCCCACCGTGTCGCGAGCGCCTCACGACGACTCGGGTGGCGCCATCGGGAAGCGGCACGGCATACGCGACGCCGCGGCCGCGCAGCGCCCGCGCCTCGGGATGATGCGCCGCGTAGTCGTACAGCGAACCGGCGGCGAGGGCTTCGTTGATCACGCCGGCAAGGGGCGTACGGGCAACGGCCTCCAGGCCGGGCCGGCGCAGCCGCTCGTACCCCGGCGGTGTTCCGCCATCCCGTCGGTGCGGGCTCACGCCCGGACGACGGCGTACACGGGGACAGGCTGCGCCTTGCCCTTGAGCTCCATGGGATCGCGTTCCTTCAGGCGCGGAGGATGGCGCAGCGCCGCTCGCATCTCTTCCGTGAGGAGGATCTCGCCGCCCCCGGCCGCATCGCAGAGGCGGCTCGCCGTGTTGACCGCGTCACCGATTACGGTGAACTCGAGCCGCTTCTCCGACCCGATGTTGCCCGCGAACGCTTCACCATAGTTCAGGCCGATACCGATCTGGAGTGTGGGCTTCCCGGCGACGCGCCATTTCTTGTTCAGCTCATCGAGACCGCGCATCATGTCCATCGCCGCGGTCATCGCGCGATCGGCGTCGTCATCACCGGCGATCGGCGCGCCCCACTGCGCCATGACGCGATCACCGACGAACTTGTCCAGTGTGCCTCCGTGCCGGAACACGCAGTCCACCATCTCGGTGAAGTACTCGCTGAGCAGCGTGGCCATGTCGTCGGGATTCATGGTCTCGGAGAGCGCCGTGAACCCGCGAATGTCGCTGAACAGGATCGCGATCGCCCGCTTGTCGCCGCCGAGCCGCACGGCGTCGGGCGAGCTGGCGATGCGCGCCGCGAGCGATGGCGCGAAGTAGCGCTCGAAGTTGCTGCGCACGAGCGCTTCCTTCCGAATCCGCTCCGCGAATTTGCTGTTCTCGATGGCGACTCCCCCGATGCCCGAGAACGCCACGAGGAAGTCGAGGTCCTCGTCCCCGAACTGATGCGTCGCGGCCTGGTTGTCCACGTAGAGCACGCCCTGCACCTGATGGTCGCTGCCTAACAGCGGCGCGCACATCGCCGAGCGCACGCTCTGGAGGAGAATCGACTGGCCGCCGAAACGCTCATCCTGCGGCGCGTTGTCGGTGAGCACCGCCACCTTTTCCTGAATCACCTTGCGTGCGATCGATTGCGGAATGGTGCGCCCCGCCTCCGTGCCGCGCCGGTCACGGGAGATGCGCGGTACGACCTCGCCCTGATCACCGAGGAGATTGATGGCCACGCGATCGGCGTCGAAGATCTGGAAGACGTAGGTCGCGATCTTGTCGAGCAGCCGGTCGATGTCCACCGCCCCGGAGAGTCCCTTGGCGACCTCGACGAGCAGCGCCAGGCGGCGCTCATCGCGGCTTTCGTCCCCGGTCGGAGAGACGGTGATGTCCGGCGCGCGCAATCGGCTCGAGAGCATGCCGCGCGTGCCGAGCGCTGGGAGCTGACGCCGAATCGTGCCGCCCGCCGGTCGCCCTCCGGTATCGGGCGTGGGGTGGACGGGCGAGCTGCGCGGCGGGGGTGTGGGCAGATCGGGTGCTTCCGTCACGCGGAACGACACCTTCCCGAAGGTGACGACGTCGCCGACCGTGATGCCCTTCTGCGTGACGCGATCTCCGTTGACGTACGTGCCGTTGCTCGAGCCAAGATCGCGAATGGCGCACGCGCCGTTTCCGCATTCGAACTCGGCGTGGCGTCGCGAGATCGTCGGGTCGAAAATCGGGATGTCGCTGTTCGGCGCGCGCCCCACCACGAGTGGCGGTCCCTCGCGCAGCTCGAACGACTGCGCGCCATCGGTGCTCATCAGCTTCAGGCGCATGAGGCGTCAAATATGGCGTGCACCGGCTCCCGCTTCTAGCGGATGCCGAGCCATGCCCATGGCGAGGAGGAGGGCACGTGCCTTGTCCTCCGTTTCCTCCCACTCGCGCTCGGGCACTGAATCCGCGACGATCCCCGCGCCCGCCGACACCGACGCGACGCCGCCGGCGATGACACAGGTTCGGATCGTGATCGCGAGATCCATCCGACTCGCACCGGCGGCGATGTACCCGACCGCCCCCGCGTACGGTCCGCGCCGCTCCGGCTCGAGCTCGTCGATGATCTCCATCGCCCGCACCTTGGGCGCGCCGGTCATCGTTCCTGCCGGGAACGTCGCCCGCAGTGCATCGAGCGCGTCATATTCCAGACGCAGCGCGCCGTCCACCTGGCTCACCAGGTGAAGCACGTGGCTGTACCGCTCGATGCCGAACAGCTCGCTCACCTCGACCGACCCGTACCGCGCGACGCGTCCGACGTCGTTGCGCCCCAGGTCGACCAGCATCACGTGCTCGGCGCGCTCCTTCTCGTCGGCGAGGAGCTCGGCGGCGAGGGCGGCGTCCTCGTCAGGCGTTAGGCCACGCGCCCGCGTGCCGGCGATGGGACGCACCGTGATGCGATCCCCCACGACGCGCACGAGGAGCTCGGGACTCGACCCGACCAGCTCCACCCCATCGAGCACGAGGTGGTACATGTAGGGTGAGGGGTTCAGCGCGCGCAGTGCGCGATAGAGCGTGGCCGGGTCGAAGTCGAGCGGCATCTCCAGCCGCCGCGCCAGTAGAACCTGGAAGGCGTCGCCGGCGTGGATGTATTCCTTGATCCGCCGAACGCCGTCCTCGAAATCCCGCTGGCGAATTGAGCTTCGCGCATCGACCGCGTCGCGCGGGGACTCGACATCGAGGGGAGGCATTTCGACGGGCTCGCGCAGTCTCGCCGCAAGCGCGTCGATCTCGTGCTCCGCCTCCTCGCACGCCCCTCGCAGCGCGGCATCGCTCCACGACCGCTCGACCGGCACGCCGATGACGATCCGCGCTCGCGCGCGCAGGTTGTCGATGATGACGACGGCGCGCGTCAGCACGAGGAGCGCATCGGGCGCGTCGACCACTCGCGGCGGCGGATGCGGGAGCCGCTCGATGAGTCGAACGACATCGTAACCGAAGTATCCGACCGCGCCGCTCCAGAATCCGCCGAGGTCTGGAACATCGACCGGCGTGTGCGAGAGCAGCTTCGCGCGCAGGTCCGTGATCGGGTCGGCCGGCCGCCGTGCACCGTGCCATCCCTCGGTCGGCGTCCAGTCGTCAACCACGCCGTCGCGAAGCCGCCACGCGCCGCGCGGCTCGGTTCCGAGAAACGTGTACCTGGCCCACGTCTCGCCTCCCGCCGGCGCGGACTCGAGGAGAAACGCGAACGGCCCGCGGCGAAGCTTCGCGAACGCCGACACCGGAGTGTCCGTGTCGAGCAGGATGTCGCGCCACACGGGCACGAGTGCCCGTTCACTCTCGGCGCGCCGTGCGAGTGCGAGAAATCGATCCGACGTCACGGATTGCGCGCTTGCCGCGCCATGCACCGCCCGCGATATTCGCTCGTCATGCTCCGCCTCTTCGCGGCGATGGCAGCCGCGTGCTGTCTTCTGGGGCCGCTCGTGGTGCCCGTGAGGGCGCAATCGGAATGGAACGATCCTCGGACCATGGCGCTCGTCGAGCGCGCGACCGAGGTGCGTGAGCGTCAGCTCGCCGACACGGCGCTACACGACTGGCGCGCTATCGCCCGTGGCTACGTCACCTTCCTCGCCCAGCTCGGCGAAGGCTTCACCGAGCCGCCAAAGGTCGTCAAGGCCGATGAGCTCGCGCTGGAAGTGTACTGGCGCGCGCCCGGGCTGAGCAAGCAGCGGATCATCGGCCGCCGGGACACGCTGCTGCTTCCGACCGACATCGCGTATCATCGCGACCACCTCGGCATCGTCCAGAACAACTTCCCCGAGCTCATCCGCCTTGGCGACGGGGACGAGGTGAGGGATGTCCCCCATCCGCTCAGTCGCCGCGGAATGCTGGACTACGAGTTTGCGATCGGCGACTCGATCGAGATGCGCTTGCCCGATCGGACCATCGCCGTCGCGATCGTGCGCGTGCGACCTGTCGATGATCGGCAGCCGCGCGTCGTGGGCGCGTTGTTCATCGAGCGCCAGACCGCGCAGCTCGTGCGCATGGCGTTCAACTTCACCCGCGCCGCGTTCGTGGACCGACAGCTCGAGGACCTCGCGATCGTTCTCGACAACGCGCTGGTGGCCGGGTCGTATTGGCTTCCCCGCCACCAGGAGATCGAGATCCGCCGCTCCGGCACGTGGATGGATTTTCCTGTCCGCGGGATCATTCGCGGACGGTGGGAAGTCTGCTGCCACGAGGTGAACCTCGGGCTCGACGAAGCGCTGTTCACCGGGCCGGAGATCGTGCAGGCTCCTCAGCGAGTGCTCGATGTGCATGCGTGGGGGGGCACCATTCTGGACTCACTCCCGCCCGACGTCAGGGCGCCGACGGATCCCGAGGTGCGCATCATTCAGGAGGAAGCGCGTCGGCTCGTTCGCGCGCAGGCGCTCGCTCGCGGCCGCCGCGCGACGGTGGCGGCGCGCGGCATCTCCGACATCGCGCGTGTTCGCCGGGCCGAGGGGCTCGCGCTTGGCGCCGGTATTTCGCGCGCGATGGGCGGCGGGGTGCGTGCCGCGCTGCAGGCGCGGTACGGTTTCGACGACGAGCAGGTGAAGGCGCGCACGGAGATCTCGTGGACGCGCGCGAACGGCGTCGGGATCCGCGCGTTTGGAGAGCGGGAGTACCGCGATGCCGGCGACATCACCGAGCGATCGGGTCTCATCAACTCGATCGCGGCACAGGAGTTCGGGAGTGACGCCACCGAACCGTTCGATGTTCGCGGTGCGGGTGTCACGCTCGAGATGGGGCGCGTTGCCGGCACCGCGTGGCGGTTGACGGCGGCGTACGAGGAGCAGCGCCCAGTGCGCGTGGCCGCGACACCATCGCGGGGACGGTACGAGCCGGTGATAGACGCGCTCGACGCGCGCGCGACTCGCGTTGGACTTTCGTTCGACCGGCCGACGTCACTCGTCATCGGCGGCGCGGAGCTTCGTCTCGCCGGCGACGTCGGTGCCACCTGGTTCCGGCCGCGCGAGGGACGCGTGGAGGAGCGGCCCGTGACGATCCGCGCGTTCATCGACGCGTCGCTCGAACGCCCCGCTGGCCGGCATAGGTTCGTCTCTCGGACGACTATTGCTGCCGCCCGTGCCGCGCGGGGAACCGTCCCCGCACAGCGGCTCGTCTACCTCGGCGGCCCCGTGAGCGGCCCGGGATATCCCTTTCATGACCTGGTGGCGAGGATCGGCGGGAGCCAGCGCCTCGAGTGGCGGATGCCGGCGCCGTTCATCCCGGTCCCCCTGGGGAGGTTCGGCGAGGCGCCACCCCGGATGACATTTGCCCCGTACGCGCATACGGTCTTCCTGGCTCGGCCCATCGGTTCGCGGCGGCCTGGGTGGTATCCGAGCCTGGGGGCGGGGGTGGTGCTGTTCTTCGAGACGGTCCGGCTCGACGCCGCCCGGGGGCTTCGTGATGGCCGATGGACCTTTGGGGTGGACGTGACCCCCGAGCTGTGGCGGGTCATGTAATATCTCGTTCCTGCTTCAATCGTCTAAGTTGTGGCCGCGTCCCGCTATGCGACGCACAGCCACCGTTCCCCCTGCCCGATGGCGATGCCGCCTCGGCCCCGATGGAGCTGCCGTGCCGAAGGGTCACATTCGCGACGACTGGCTTTTTCCCACGCTGGAAGCGCTCCTGCCGCAGGAGACCGCCGGGGTGCTGAAGTCCGCTGCCCAGGACAGCTACTGGGAGTCCGCGGTCCGTCGCGGCTTCATCACCGATGATGAGATCCTGACGGCGCTCGCGTCGCGCTTTCACATGAAGATCGCGAACCTCTCGGCCGCGAGTCAGCAGGCGCGTGAGCTCGTGCCCGAGTCGCTGGCGAGAAAATACCGCATCATTCCGCTCACGATCACGGACTCAGCGCTCGAGATTGCGACCGCCGATCCGCACGATCTCGATTGCGAGCGCACGCTCGCGTTCGCGACCGGTCGCACGGTGAAGATGTCGCTCGCATCCCCGACGAGGATCATGGAGCGGCTCGACGAGCTGTACCGCCCGGAGAACGTCGTCTCGAAGATTCTCGAGAACGTCAGCGCGAACTACGACATCCAGGCGATCGCGGACGTTCAGGCGCATGACGACATGGAGCTTGGCGCCGAGAAGGCGTCGGAGCGCCCGATCATCCGGCTGGTGGACCACATCTTCGCGGAAGGCATCACGTCGCGAGCGAGCGACATCCACCTCGAGCCCGAAGAAGGAGGGGTCGCGGTGCGGTATCGCATCGACGGCGTACTCCGTCAGACGATGGTGCTCCCGCGGGCGGCGGGAATTCCGCTCGTCTCGCGCATCAAGATCATGGCGGGAATGGACATCGCCGACCGCCTGCGCCCGCAGGACGGGCGTGCCCGAGTCGCGGTCAACGGCGCGCCGATCGACCTGCGCGTCTCCACGCTGCCCGCGTCGCAGGGGGAGAAGGTCGTCGTCCGTATCCTCGACACGCGGGCGACCGTGCTGTCTCTCGACGCCATGGGGCTGCGCCACGACGAGCTGGAGCGCATCAAGCTGCTGCTCCAGATGCGTGAGGGAATGATTCTCGTGACGGGTCCGACGGGGTCGGGAAAGACGACCACGCTGTATTCGGCCCTGCGACAAATCCAGACGCGCGGTGTGAACATCGTGACCGTCGAGGATCCGGTCGAGTACCGGCTCCAGGGCGTGGTGCAGGTGCAGGTTCACGAGAAGGCGGGTCTCACCTTCGCTGCCGCACTGCGCTCGATTCTCCGACAGGACCCGGATGTCGTGCTGGTCGGTGAGGTGCGCGACCGCGAGACCGCGGCGATCGCCGTGCAGGCATCGCTGACGGGGCACCTCGTGTTGACGACGCTGCACACGATCGACGCTGCGAGCTCGATCACGCGCCTCACGGACATCGGCATCGAAAGCTACAAGCTCGCGGCGGCACTGAAGGGGATCGTCGCCCAGCGGCTTCTTCGACGCATCTGTCCGAAGTGTCGTGAGGTGTGGATGGATCCCATCCCCGATCGCCTGCGGCCGTGGATCCCAGCCGGGACACCGCTCTTCCGCGCAGTGGGATGCGACCATTGCTCGCAGACCGGCTACCGCGGGCGAATGGCGGTGGTGGAGGTGCTGGTGTCGAACTCCGAGGTCGAGCGGCGCATTTCGGCGGGGGAGAGCGTCGATCGCGTGGCCGATGCCGCCCGCGAGAGCGGGATGCGCTCGCTCTGGGAATCGGGGGTGAGTCGCGTGATCGCGGGTGACACGACGATCGAAGAGCTGCTGCGCGTGCTCGAAGCGCCGCAAGAGGCGCCGGCGCAGTCGGGGCGGAACACGACGGATTCGTCCCCTCGTCCGACCAACGGACGCGATGGGGCACGGGGCAGGGCGCGCGCCGAGCGGCAGGAATCGCCCGCGCCGGGCGCCGGTCACGATGCGGCGTTCGAGCTGCTCGACGATCTCACGCCCGCTGCCCGACCAGCGAGGCGACACGCAACCGTGCTTCTGGTCGAGGATGAAGAGCCGCTCCGACGGTTGCTGCGAGAGCTGCTGGAACACGAGGGGTACGTCGTCCTCGAGGCGGGCGACGGCGTGCTCGCGCTCGACGAAGTGGACCGCGGCGCGCCCGACATCGTCGTGCTCGATTTGAATCTGCCGCGCCTCGATGGCTATGGCGTCCTCAGCCACCTGAGGGCCCGTCCGGCGACGTCGGATCTCCCGGTGATCGTGTTGACCGCCAAGGGTGACGAGGCGAGCGAGGTGCGCGTGTTCGAGTACGGAGCGAGCGACTTCATCACGAAGCCGTTTCGTCCGCGCGCGTTGAGCGCCAGGATTCACGCCCTCCTGGGGCGCACTCGTCAGGTGGATTGAGCGAAGCGACGTCGATGCGCGTCGGCGCCGTCGATGTGTTCGTACTTCGCCGCCGCGCAGACGAGTGGGAGGTGCTCGCGCTCGAGCGCGCGCCCGCAGTGCGCTGCACCGGCGCGTGGGAAACGGTGCATGGTCGAATCGAGCGCGGCGAACGTCCCGAGGATGCCGCGTTGCGCGAAGTGCGGGAGGAAACCGGCCTTTCCGTCGAGCGACTCTACAACGTCACGGTGCAGCCGTTCTACCTGCACCAGGAACAGGCCGTGATCGTCGCGGTAGTGTTCGCGGCCGTGGTGACCGACGGTCCGCTGCGCCTCGGCACGGAGCATTCGCGTGCGGCCTGGCTATCTATCCCGGAAGCCGTGAAGCGATTCGCCTGGCCGCGCGAGCGCGCCAACGTGATCGACGCGGTGACGCTGCTCGCCCGCGGCGATGCCGGACCGGTCGAGGACGTACTCAGAGTCAAATGAGGAGGGAGCACCGAGGACCGAGGAATTCGATTGGATGAGGAGCTAACCCAATCGAGTTCGTCTCCCTGCTCCTCGTTCCTCTCGAGCAGAGCTCAATCCTCCCGAGGCCTCCGAACCGTCGAGTACGCTTCTTCTGGCGCGTTCGGCTTCACCCTGACGCTTTTCGCCGGAATGCCCACGTTCACGTGGAAGGGGCGAACGTCCTTGGTGGCGACCGCCATCGCGCCGACCATCGCGTTTCGCCCCACTCGCACGCCGGCGAGCACCGTCGCGTGATAGGTGATGCGCACGTCGTCCTCGAGGACGGTCTCGAGCGTCGTCACGTCCTTCTGATCGACGATGCTGTGCGTGTGCGAGTAGACGTTCGCGTAGTCGCTGATCGACACGCGATTGCCGAGGATGATGCCACCGCGATCGTCGAGGAGCACGTGACGGTGCACGACGACATCATCGCCGACGTCGAGGTTGTACCCGAACGAGAACTCGACGAACTGAAAGCATTTGAAGTTCGCGCCGACACGCTTGAAGATGAGCGGAGCCAGCATGCGCCGCAGCCGTACGCCGGCGTCGACGTTCTGCCCTCCAATCACGGTGCGATCGAACGAGTACCAGAGCCACAACAGTGGCTTCACGCGCTGGAACTTCGCGTCATCGCATTCCGCGTAGTATTCCGGTTCCAGCGTCACGTTGCGGGGGTCGAGCGCGAGCAGCGCGCTTCGCGTCGCGAGCGGCAGTGATTCGTCCTCCACCGCCGTCTCCCAGTTGTCGGCGTACTCCGGATACGTCAGCTCCGCCAGCGCACGCCGACAGATGGTCGCGCGGTCGGCGTCGGGCCGTGCCAGCGCATCCGACAGCTGCGCGATCCATGCGTCGATAGTACGCGCGTTAGGCGATCTCGAGAGGGGGCGAAGTGGGCGAAGGACCATGGCTGCTTGCAGTTATGTGGGCCGCAGATGACGCAGAGGACGCAGATACTTCTCGAGCTGCAAATAGCTCCAGTCAAAATGAAGTTTCAATAGCTGTTGTTTACGGCCGCACCGATCCAAGATCCGCGCACCAGACCGATCTGCGTTGTCTGCGTTCATCTGCGGCCAACCAAAACGGCCCATCCGCCGGAACGGAGGCGCGAACAGGACCTCAGCGACCAGACCGCGCCGCCGCCCGTGAGCGCACGAGGGCACGCTCGCGCTCGATACGCCGGAGATTCGATTCCCAGCCGCTGCTCGGTATTCCCTGAACGCTCACGGTCAGCGGAAGGTTCACATCGACGCCGTCATCGAAGATGTAGATCGCCGTTTGCACACCGCGCTGCTCGAGGCGCTGCTCGCCGAAGCCCGGCGTCAGTGGCAGGATCGACAGCGGGCGGAACACGCGGCCCGCGCTCGTGATCACGACTTCGTCGGGCGAGAAGCGCGCATCCGGCTGCACGCCGTAGTACGAGAAGTACCACAGGCTCGGCTGACGCACGCCATATCGCCGCGCGCGTTCGTCGATCTCGGCTTGCCGGCTCGCGACCAGCTCGTGGAGGCCGCGATACGAGTCGGGCGCGAGCACGCGGATTACGGTCTCGTCGAGCGGGATTGCGCGCACGAGCACGGCCGGCAGCTGAATGCGAAGCGCGAGATCGTCCTGGTGTAACGTGCCGAACCCGACCGGGAGATCGACCGTCGATTGCTGCGCGGGCGTCGGACCGGAAGGAGTATCGGGACCACCGCCCTGTGGAGCGGACGCGCACGCGAGCGTCCCGCTCGCGAACGCCGCGATGAAGATCCTCACGCTTCCCTCCACGACGGTTGGGCGAGCAGGCTCACGACGGCTTCGGCGAGGTCGTCGCGTCCCTCGCCGGTGCGCGCGCTGAATGGAATGAGCTGATCTTCTTCGACGCCCAACTGCTCCGCAAGCTCGGCCAGCCTCGCTGCCCGCTCGGCGTTGCCGAGCTTGTCCACCTTTGTCGCGACGACGATGGTCGGGACGCCCAGCGAGGCGAGGAAATCCATCATGCGCAGGTCATCGGCCGATGGCGCGTGTCGCGCATCGATCAGCTGGACGACGCCGCGCAGCTGCTCGCTCGTCCGCAAATACCCTTCGATGAGTGGCCGCCACGCCTCTCGCGCCGCCTTGGAGACGCGGGCGTATCCGTATCCGGGGAGGTCCACGAGGTGGAAGGCATCGTTCACCCGGAAGAAATTGATTTCCCGCGTCTTGCCCGGCGTCCCGCTCACCCGCGCCAGTGCCTTCCGCCTGACGAGCTTGTTGAGCAGCGATGACTTTCCCACGTTCGACCGTCCGCTGAACGCGATCTCCGGAAGGTCGCTCCCCGGTTTCCAGCCGCCGACCGAGGCCTGGCCGCCGAGGAACTCGAGCCGCCTGATGACGAGCGGATCGGCCTGGCGCGCCATCGTCATCAGTGCGCGACCTGCGACGCCATCACGCTCTGCGTCGTGGCCAATGGCAGCAACGCGTGCGCGAGCACCTCATCCATGGTCGAGACGACGTGGAACTTGATCGAGCTGCGGACGTCCTCCGGCAGCTCCGGCAGCTCGCGCGCGTTCCCCTTCGGGATGACCACCTCGCGAATCCCGGTGCGCAGGGCCGCCACCGTCTTCTCCTTCAGCCCACCGATCGGAAGCACCCGGCCGCGAAGGGTGATCTCACCGGTCATGGCGACTCCGCCTCTCACCGGGATCCCGGTGAGCGCGCTGACCACCGCGCTGGCGATGGCGATTCCCGCCGACGGGCCATCCTTCGGGGTGGCGCCCGAGGGAATGTGGATGTGCAGATCGCGCGTGCGGTGGAAGTCGGGCTCGAGACCGAGCGGTTTGGCGCGCGCCCGGGCATAGCTGATGGCCGCGGTCGCCGACTCCTTCATGACGTCACCCAGTGCCCCCGTGAGCTGCAGCTTTCCGCGGCCGGGCACGACACTCACTTCGATTTCGAGAACCTCACCGCCGACCGTCGTATACGCGAGCCCCGCCGCCACTCCGATCTTGTCGTCGAGCGTCACGTCGTCCTCGTCGAACGGCGACGTCCCGAGCAGGGTCGGCAAGTCGGTCACGTGCACGTGCTCGGCAGCCGGTTCCGCGCTCCGTTCGGCACGTCCTCGAGCGAGCTTGCGAGCGATGCGCGAGATGCGGCGCTCGAGCTCACGCACGCCCGCCTCACGAGTCCACCCGCGTACGATCGCCGGCACGACGTCGTCGTCCCACTTCACCGACTCGGGCTCGATTCCGTGTGCCCTGAGCTGTTTCGGAATCAGGAAGCGGCGCGCGATCGCGTGCTTCTCGTGATCGAGATAGCCGGGAAGGCGAATGATCTCCATCCGGTCACGGAGCGCGTCCGGGATGTTCGCCAGTGAGTTCGCGGTCGTCAGGAACAGCACCGAGGACAGGTCGTAATCGACCTCGAGGTAGTGATCGTTGAAGGCGCGGTTCTGCTCCGGGTCGAGCACCTCGAGTAGGGCGGCCGCGGGGTCGCCACGCCAGTCCTGACCGAGCTTGTCGACCTCGTCCAGCAGCAGCACGGGGTTGATCACCTCGGCGCGGCGCATTGCCTGGAGGACGCGCCCCGGCATCGCGCCAATGTACGTGCGACGGTGACCTCGAATCTCCGCCTCGTCACGCACGCCGCCGAGCGACATGCGGACGAAGCGACGCGCAAGCGCGCGCGCGATCGAACGGCCGAGGGAGGTCTTGCCAACGCCCGGTGGCCCGACGAGACAGAGGATCGGTCCCTCGAGGGTGCCAACGCGACCGAGCACGGCGATGTAGTCGAGGATGCGATCCTTCACCTCCTCGAGGCCGTGATGGTCCTCGTCGAGCACCTCGCGCGCGCGAGCGACGTCGACCGAATCATCCGAGCGCTCCTTCCATGGGAGCGAGAGGATCCAGTCGAGATAGTTTCGTCCGACGGCGGCCTCTGGCGACAGCGCGGGCGTGCGGCGGAGCTTTCGCAGCTCGCGGACGGCGCGCGCTTGCACCGGCTCCGGCAGCGTCTTCTTCGCGATCGTCGCCTCGAGCTCGTCGAAATCGTCGCTCTCTTCCTGTCCCAGCTCGCGATGAATCGCGCGCAACTGCTCGTGCAGGTAGAACTCGCGCTGGTTCTGGAAGATTGCTCCCTTGACGTCGTCCTCGATCTTCCGCTCGAGGCGGAGCAGCTCCAGCTCCGAGGCGAGCAGCTCGGCGATGCGCGACAGCATCTCCGCGCGCGACGCCGCCTCGAGAAGCTTCTGCCGATCCTCGAGGCGAACGAGCAGGTGCGCCGCCATGGCGAAGGCGCGCTTATCCGCGGTTTCTGCCTCGCGCGCCACGGTGAGCACTTCAGCGGGAAGCCGCCGGTGAAGCGAGACGTACTCCTCGAACAGCTCGTCCGCGCGTCGCTCCACGGCCTGTACGGTCGCATCCTCCCCGCCCTCGAGGGGGAACGGCGTGAACGTCGCCCGCTGGTGCCCTTCGCCGGTGGTGAAGCGGCTTGCGCGGACGCGCGCGACTCCTTCGACGAGCACCTTGATCGTGCCGTTCGGGAGCCGGGTCGTCTGGACGATCCGGGCAATGACGCCGACGCGAAACAGGTCGCCCGCGGTCGGCTCCTGGATGTCGGCGCTCTTCTGTGCGACGAGGAAAACCCACCGGTCCCCCCGACCAGCGGCGTCAATCGCGGCGAGTGAGGCCGCCCGCCCCACGAGCAGAGGCACGACCATGTATGGGAACACGACGAGATCCCGGAGCGGCAGGACGGGAAGCCGCTCCGGAACCTCGAATGTGTCGGCGTCGCGGGAGACGAGAGCCATGGGGTTAGGAATCTAAGGGGTCGAAGGCGCTCGAGGGCGATCGAGGGGATCGAAGGGGTCAACGGGCAAGGGGTCGAAGGGCAACGCCCCTCGACCCCTTCGACCGCCATCGACCGCCTTCGACCGCCTTCGACCCCTTGAGCCCCTAGGCTTCCTTCTTCTGCCTCTTCGGCGCGATCTCGAGCAACGGCGGCGTCCCGTTGAGCACGCAGGGCTCGGTGATCTTCACCTCGACGACATCGTCACGCGACGGAAGCTCGAACATGACGTCGGTCATGAGCTCCTCGAGGATCGCGCGCAGACCGCGAGCGCCGGTGCCCCGCTTGAGCGCCTTGCGGGAGATGCCGCGAAGCGCCGACTCCTCGAAGGTCAGCTTCACGTCCTCGAGGTCGAAGAGCTTCTGGTACTGCTTCGTGAGCGCGTTCTTGGGCTCCTTGAGGATGCGCACGAGCGATTCCTCATCGAGCGTGTCGAGCGCGACCGTGACGGGGAGTCGCCCGACCAGCTCGGGGATGAGCCCGTAACGCAGCAGGTCATCGGGCTCGACCTCGGCGAAGGGACTCTGCTTGGCCTGGTCGGCCTTGCCGCTGAGGATCTCTTCCTTGGTGAAGCCGATCTGACGGCGGCCGGTGCGCGCCTCGATGATCTTGTCGAGGCCGTCGAACGCGCCGCCGCAGATGAAGAGAATGTCCTTGGTGTTGATCTGAATGTATTCCTGCTGCGGGTGCTTGCGGCCGCCCTGGGGCGGGACCGAGGCGACCGTGCCCTCGAGGATCTTCAGCAGCGCCTGCTGCACCCCTTCACCGGAGACGTCCCGCGTTATGCTCGGATTCTCCGACTTGCGCGCGATCTTGTCGATCTCGTCGATGTAGACGATGCCGCGCTCGCATTCCGCGACGTTGAACTCGCCGGCCTGGAGCAGCCTGACGAGAATGTTCTCGACATCTTCACCGACGTAGCCCGCTTCGGTGAGCGTCGTGGCATCCGCGATGGTAAACGGGACGTCGAGGATGCGCGCGAGCGTTTGCGCGAGCAGCGTCTTGCCGGTGCCCGTCGGACCGATCAGGAGGATGTTCGACTTGTCGAGCTCCACCTCGTCGTCGCGCGACGACTGCGAGTTGATGCGCTTGTAGTGGTTGTAGACCGCGACCGACAGCGCCTTCTTCGCCTTCTCCTGTCCGATCACATACTGATCGAGGACGTCCTTGATCTCCTGAGGTGTCGGAACCTGCGTGATCGCCTCGGCGACCTCGCGCTCCTCATCCTCCGCCAGGATCTCGTTGCAGAGCGAGATGCACTCGTTGCAGATGTAGACCGACGGGCCGGAGATGAACTTCCGGACCGAGTCCTTCGACTTGCCGCAGAACGAGCAGCGGAGGTGTTTGTCGTGGGACATTAGTGGCTCGAGACAGGGAAACGCAGACGCATTTTTGCTCCGGTCTGAAGCCGGGGCGGGGGGGCGCCTATACGTAATGATTGACCCCCGACCCGGTCAAGCGTAACGACATCCAACGTGCCTCGTGAACAATTTCACAAGAGCACAATGTGCACCGCACATTGTGCTTTTCTTACCCGCTACTTCGCGACCTCCACCGGCTTCGCCGCCGAGATCACGTGGTCGATGATGCCGTACGAGCGTGCCTCATCGGCCGACATGAAGCGATCGCGATCAACGTCGCGCTCGATCTGCTCCACGGGACGACCCGTATGCTTGGCGAACAGCTCGTTCATCTTCGACCGAAGATACAGAATCTCCCGTGCCTGAATCTCGATGTCCGCGGCCGTTCCCTGCGCGCCGCCCGACGGCTGGTGGATCATGATACGCGCGTGAGGCAGGGCCGAACGCTTCCCGGCGGTTCCCGCCGCCAGCAGGAACGCCCCCATGCTCGCCGCCATCCCCATGCAGATCGTACGGATCGGCGCCGTGAGGAACTGCATCGTGTCGTAGATCGCCATCCCCGCTGACACGCTGCCGCCTGGCGAGTTGATGTAGACGTGAATGTCGCGCTCCGGGTTGTCCGCCTGCAGGAAGAGCAGCTGGGCAATCACGATATTCGCCACATCGTCGTTGATCGGCGTGCCGAGAAAGACGATGCGGTCCATGAGGAGCCGCGAGAAGATGTCGTACGTGCGCTCGCCGCGGCTCGAGCGTTCGATGACGTAGGGAGGATATATCGTGGACATGGTCATTCTGAGATTGGTGTGAGCCCGAACGGCAGAGACGTCAGATGTCAGAATTCAGATCTCAGAATTCAGAGGGTGTTGTCTGACATCTGAATTCTGAATCCTGATATCTGACGTCTCTGCCGTCATTCGACAATGTTCTGCTCCATCAGCCATCCAAACACCTTGTCTTCCGTAATACTCCGCTCCAGCTCACGAATTCGCCCCGCCTTCTGCAGCGACGCGTACACCTGACCGGGATCGGCGTTGCGGCGCTCGGCCACTTCCGCCACGCGCGCATCGATGTCGCTCTCGCTCGCGCGCAGGCTCTGCTTGTCGGCGATCGTGTCGATCACCAGGTCGCGACGCAC
Organism: Gemmatimonadaceae bacterium; assembly: GCA_035765135.1. GTDB lineage: Bacteria > Gemmatimonadota > Gemmatimonadetes > Gemmatimonadales > Gemmatimonadaceae > JAICNG01. Next base: position 29,339 of record DASTYE010000009.1, read on the forward strand.
CTGGCGCTCGGCGACCGCGCGGAATTCGCCGCGGAACCGGTCGCGCTCTTCCTCCGGCACCTGGTACGCCTCGATGTAGGCCTCGACCATCTGATCGACCCAGCTCTTCGGGACGTCGAATGGATTGGCCGAGATGATCTCGTCGACGAGCTTCTGTCTGACTTCGGCGTCGGCGTCACGGTCGGCATGCCGATCGAGATCCTCACGTACGGTCTTGTTCAGCGCATCGAGCGAGTCGAAATCGCCGACCTCGCGCGCGAACGCATCGTCGAGCTCGGGAACCTGCTTGCGCTTGACGTCCACGAGCTTCACACGCACCGCTTTCGTTTTGCCGCGCTCGGCTTCGTCAGGAAAGTCATCAGGCCATTTCACGGGGCGCTCGAGGGTCTCACCCGGCGCGGCCTCCATGATGACTTCTTCGACGCCGGCGATCGCCTGACCTCCGCCAAGCACGATCTGATACTGCTTGGGCTCGGGCATCGCCCCTGATTCGTCCGCGGTCGAGAGCTCCACCGACACGAGGTCGCCGGGAAGCGGCTTCTCATCGACGGGCGTCCACGTCGCGCGCTGGTCGCGCAGATGCTCGATCTGGTCGCGGACCTGGTCATCGGTTACCGCGCGGCGATTCCGCTGGACCCGGAACCCTGTGGTGCGCGCGAGCACGATCTCCGGGCGCACCTCGACATGCAGCTCGAAGGTGAGGGGCTGCCCCTCGTCGAAATGGACGTGCTCGACCCGTGGCTGTCCCGCGGGCTGGATCTTCTCGCGCTCGAGAACCTCCTTGTACGCCTCGTTGAGAAGACTATTGAGCGCTTCTTCGCGGATGGCCGGGCCGAACCGCTTGCGGATGATCGCCGCGGGGGCCTTGCCGGGGCGGAACCCGGGAAGCCGGAGCTTCGACGCGTATCGGCGGGCCGCCTTGTCTTCTGCGTCGGCCACGGTTTGTGCCGGCACCTTCACCTCGAGATGGCGGGCGACCCCGTCCGACTTCTTCGTCGTGATCTCTATTTCCATGGTGTGAAGATAATCGGGGACGCGTGCGCCGTGGTGGGTCGCTCAGGGGTGACCAGGCGGCGTCCCGGCCCTACCGCAGAATGCAATGCCTGGCGGCGGTCGTCAGGGAGACGTCCGCGGCGGGCCGCCGACGTGACAATACCCGCACGTTTGAGGATTACGATCGGCCATGCGCTTGGCATCGAAGCCCGGGCGGTGCGGGCTGATGCCCCACCCGAGCGTCGAGTGACATTGCATGCAGTCGCGCTGCGCATGGCAGCTTGCGCAGCTCTCCAGCCCCTGCCGGGCCGCCTGCCCATGCTGCAGGAGCCACAGCGGCTGGGCGGTATGAAAGGCGACGTCACGACGGCCGGTCGCGCCCGCGCCGTTCGCCTGGTGACACTCGCGGCAGAAGGCCTCGGTGTTGTGGCAGCTCGCGCAGTCGCGCTGCCGGCCGTAGGCCTCGGGAGCATGGCGCGCCAGGAAGTTCGCCGGATGAAAGCGTCGCTCGCCTTCGCCGCCATGACAGTCCGAGCAGAACTTCCGCGCATGGCAGCCCTCGCATGTGAGCTGACCGCTGGCGGCCGCGGGCCCATGTGTCGCGGAGAAGCCCGCGGGATGGACTTCCACGGGGACCGGTGCGGCGACGGCCAGATTGCGGTCCTCATGCGATCCGTTTCCGCCGCCTGCGCGGTCTGGCGCGGGCACGGGAACGGCGGGCCGCGTCGGATCCTGTCCGCGCAGCTGAACGCCGGCGCGCGATCCGGGTGTGGCGGGCTGCAACCTGGAGATGACATCGGATGCACCGCGACCGATATGACAGCTCCGACAGCTCGGCTGGGTGTGGCAGGTGGCGCACGCCTGCACACGTGCACGTGCCTGCTCACCGTGCTCGATGTGGAAGTCCGGATCCAGGTGGCTTGGTGGCACCGGGTAGGCGCCTTCGCGCGACACCGCCAGTCGCATCACCCGCTGGTCGCGCTCGAGCGCCGCGATCGCGGGGACGTTGTCCGAGTTCAGGTGTCATCGCTCGCAGCTCTCGCGGGCGTGGCAGATGGCGCATCGCGCCTGCGATTCGGCCGCGGTCACGCCATGGGATTGGAGAAAGTCAGGCCGATCGTGCGACGGAGGACGCCGGAATGCGGCGATGGCCGAATCGGAAAGCGCCCTGGCTTGCGCCAGCGTCACGTGACAGGTCCGGCATTCGGCATCGACGAGGTGCGCGGTGGCCCGGTGCGCATGGCATCCAATGCAGAGACTCGCGCGCTCCCGCTGCACCGCCATGAAGGCAGTGTCGCCTCGCTGCGCGTGGCAGGCCCGGCAATTCAGCGCGGGATCGACGCCGAGGTTGGCCTCACGATTGTGCTCGACGTGCGAGAATTTGAGGTTCGATGGCTCCGGACGAGGGCCGTCCCAATCGACCCGCTTCACGTCGCGCCCGTCGTGGCAGCCCGCGCATTCCTGTGGGGAGGGGAAACGGTCGGTCTCGCGCTCCTCCAGCACACCCGCGTGGCATCCAATGCAGGTGGGGAAGAGGCCCTTGTGCTCGATGTGAGGGAAGCGAGCCTCATCGCTCCCCGACACGGCGAGCCCGGCTGACGTGGCCGTCAGCGCGAGCGCGAGCGCTCCGCCGAGCCACCGCCTCACGAGCCGCCCTCCCGCATGCCTGGATCGCCGCCGATCGTCCACTCGATGCGAATCGACGCGCGCGTCTGGCTCCAGTCGGTCGTCGGAGCGAAATCCGAGTAGTCGTGGCGGTAGAGCGTCGCGTCGCCGAGGACTCTCGCCTCGCGGCCGATGCGGATCCCTCCGTCGACGCCTAACGCGAACACGCGCCCCTTGCCGACGCGAAACTCGTGCGCGGTCTGGAAGCCCGCCACCCGCGCCCCCGCGAAGATGCGTTGATTCGGTTCCCAGCGAACGCCGGCGTCGGCGTCGGATCGCGCGGCGCCGAAGCCGAGCTCCGCGTGCGTGCCGCCAAAAACCGTCCAGCGTTCGGAGGCACGCCAGGTTCCGTTGGCGCCAATCCGCCACCCCGTGTCCTCGATCGGAAGGAACGCGAGTCCGGCGTCCGTTTCCTCATACTGGCGCCATCCCCCGCGGCCCTGGAGGAGCAGGCGGGAGTTGGCGTCGCTCCACGCGACGGTGGCGTTGGCCTCGGTGTAGCCCACCGGTGAGAACGCCCCCCAGATGGTCCACAGCTCGAAGAAGGGAACGTGACGACGTCCTTCGGCGGTGAGCGTGAACCGGCCGGGGAGCGGGATGCGCCCGCGCAGCAGCGCCTCGTTGAATTCGGCGGTCGCGAGGTCGGCTTCGATCGAGGCGCTCACGCCGGCGAAGCGGCCGATGCGCAGGTCGGCATCGGCGCTCACGCGCTCCGAGTAGAAGCCATCCCGATCATCGCGGATTTCGCGCTGGTACGTGCCGGCCAGGGAGAGGCGGGTCGTCGGACGGCCACGCGCTTCGACGCCGAACACCAGGCCGCGCGCGTCGGGGGGAATGTCCTCGACCGCCGCGATCGCGCCGCTGGTGAGCGATTCGTTGAGTCCGCGCACCAGGCTCCAGCCTCCGAACGCATCGACGGTGAGGCGATCAATGGGCCTGACGAGCAACGAGACGCCATCGAAGTTGTAGTATCCCATGCCGGAGGTCCGCCACTGCCGCCCGGCACGTCCGCGAAGCCGCCAACGTTCGATCTCGACGTACGCATCGAGCACGTCCATCGCGTCGTCGGCTTGCGGCCAGAGGTCCTTCGTCACTCCGCTCGCCGCGCGGCCGCGAACGTGCGCGTAGGCGCGAATCCCCTGGCCGAGACCCCACACGCTGGCCTCGAGATCCTGGATGACCGAGACGGTGGACTCGCTGCCGTCGGCTGACCGCTTGTAACGGCAGTACAGCTCACCGGCAGCGCACTGGACAGCGACGTCGCGCGACGTCGCTCGTCGAAGATTCTCTGTTCCGCTGGTGGAGTCGATCGACACGCTGTCGTTGACCAGCGGACGTACCTCGACGTAGCGCGTGATCGTGGTTCCACTGATGCGAACGCCCTGCGCACGCAGGGAGTCCGCGGCCGCGAGGCCGACCGCGAGCGCCAGCGTCATGATGACGCTCACGCGCATACTCATGCGCCGCCGCGCCGCTCGGCGAGCCATCGGACCTCGTGACAGCCCGCGCACTCGCGACGCCCCTTGTGATTGACCATGTCCACATGACACGTCAGGCAGACGTTGCGCGTCTCCTGAAGCGCCAGAGGCTGACGCATGGTGTGGCACCCGGACCCCGCGCACCCGAGATGTGCCTGACGATTGTGATCGGCTTTCGCCGGTCGATGGCACAGCCGGCAGTCAGCCTGCGCGCGATGGTGCTCCGTGTGACAGGAGGCGCAGTCCGCGGTGGATGCGCGCGTGATGGACTCGGTATGACACGTGGCGCAGGTGACATCGGTGTGCCAGCTGTGGCGGAACGGAACGTCCCGGGTCTCCACGTCGGACCGCGCGGAGACGGCGAATCGAACCGGAACGTTCGGCGTCGCCCGCAGCTCGGCGGCCTGGTGACACTCCGCGCATGGCGTCGTGCGGTCGGCGCTGTGGTGGCAGCTCTGACAGTCGCGCTCCGTTCGGACGGTCAGCTCTCCGTGACGGTCGCCGCTTCGGTGGCAGGCCGTGCAGGTGACCTCGCGGTGCACGCGATGTGAGATGTCCGGTGCCCCCGCGGTCGTGCTCCGCGGTTGTTGCTGTTGCTGCTGAAAGGCGACCGGGCGCAACACGATGCCTGACGGAATCTCCTGACGCGCACCAGCGCTGGGGCGCGCCCGCTGGAGCGGCTGATCCTGCAGGATGCCCCGGTGACACGACAGACACTGGGTCGCATCCGAGTGCCAGGTGTGGGCCTTGTGACACTGCGCGCAGTCGGCGAGCGCGGTCGCACTGATCCCACGGTGGAACGGAGTGATCGTGTCGGCACGCGCGTGGCACCCGGAGTTCGCGCACGTCTGAAATGCCGCTTCCGGGGATTCCTGCTCGTGCGGGTTGTGACACGCGCCGCACACCGCCTGGTGCGGCTCGGCTTCAGGATCGAAGTCCGCGAGGCGCTCGCGCATCTCGTGGCAGGCGAGGCACTCCGTCTGTCGCGGGACGAGCAACGTGCGCGATGTGTCGAGGGCTGTCTGCTCCGACGTGGGTGCCGTGAACTGGTGGCAGGCCACGCAGTGCAGATCCGTCTGGTTGCGCATGCCGGCCAGGCGGATGTTCGTCTCCGTGTGGCATCCCGACTGCCCGCACGTCGAATCGGCCGGCACGAACTGGTGAACCGTGAGCCCGTGACAGGTCACGCACTGCACATCTCGAAGCGTCGAGGAGTCTGATTCGAGATGCAGCCGGTGCCCGGCGGTCGCCGAAATGCGCTGCCACACGCTGTCCGGCTGTTCCTGAATGTGGCATTCGGCACAGCGTTCAGTGGGCACTTTCGCGTGCTCGCCGATGTCTTCCGGTCGATCGAGAACCCACAGGTAGAGCTGCCGCGCGCTCGCGAAGATCGACTGTTGATGACAGTCGTGACAGTTCAGCTCCTTGTGCTCGCTCGTCTGGAAGCGCCCGAACGACGGCGCCATGATGTGACACCCGCTGCAGAAGTCGTTGTCGTGCATCATGTAGTTCCAGCTCGCCGCGCCGAATCCGGCGGCGGTGAGCAGGATGACGACGGCGATCGCGCCGAGCGCGATCTTCGCGCCCTGGGACCGGGTCTCGAACCAGCCTCGGATCTCGCGACGCCGCTTCCAGGCGAACACCAGGAGCGCGAAGGCGGCGATGACGCCGAGGATGGCGCCACCGATCTGCACCCATTGCGGAACGTGGAAGAACCAGCGGACGACCGCGGCAATCCCGCCGGGGAGCGGCGGATCCTCGAGCGTCACCGAATCGAGCGGAGACGTCTGGGGCCGCGACGCGGCGCCGCGGACCGTGTCCACGGCGCCGCCCACGCGGCCCTGAAGCATCGCGAGCGCGAGCCCGATCATTACCGAAGCGTTAGGCCATCATTGTACGCCGTACTCCTCTTTCATTTCGGCAATGCTGACGCGCAAGAGCTCCCTGATCAAGAAGGGGTTGTGCACGGACGAGCCCTTCTTGACGGCGAGCTGGTAGTTGAAGTCGGCCCCCTCCGCGGTCGTCCACTTCTTGTCGTTGGCATTGATCGCGGTCGCGCGAACCTGATCGATGAGTCGCTTCAGCTCGGCCGCATCGTCCAGTATGTCGGCCTGCGTCGTGCTGAACGCCGACCGAGCCGCGTTCTCGTCGCCGTGGCAGCCGCTCGCCGTGCAGCTCCGGAAGGTACGCGCGCTGAGCGCGCAGTTCTCGTCAGGCGTCGGGACCCCGTTGACCAGGCAGGGAATCGCCTTGAAAAGGTGTCCGGTCGCCTGGAAGACGAAGTCGCCCGACAACTCGTCGGTCACCTCGAACCGCGGCATGTGGCAGCCCGCGCACAGCCGTGGGTTCCGCCCCGTTCCGTGCGTGGCAACGATACGGTCGACATCGGCAATGCTGTCACCGAACCAGAAGCCGACGTTCTCGCCGAGAAGCAGCGGTCCCTCCGGTGAGTGCGGCCCGCGCGATGTCTGCGTGGTCGGATCGATGTCGGGCTGCGCACGCTTGTGGTGACATTTCATGCACAGGTTCTGCTCCTCGTCAGGCACATCGACCGAGAAGCGAAGCTGTCCGCCCGACTCCGGCATGCTGATCGGGTCATCCACGTCCTGGTCGGGAGGCAGGCGGCGGCTCGCCCGGTTGCTGTGCGGATCGTGACAGACGCCGCAGACGATCGGCAGATGCGTCGCCGAGCTTTTCTCGAGGTAATCGGCGGTGATCCCCCACGCCCGCAGCGCACCCTGCCCGGTGTGACAGCCTTGGCACTCCGCGCGGCCCGCCGGGCTCGCGAGAACTTCTCCATGACCCGACTGTTCCCACTCTTCGACGAAGGGATGGTGAGATCCGTTGTGGCATTCGCCGCAGCCGACCGTCAGGTTGAGACCCACTGACAGTGGCGCGAGCGGCTGCGTGGCGTCGGGATTTTGTACGTGTGTGAGGCCCGGGCCGTGACAGTTCTCGCACTGCACGTCGTGGTAGCGGGGGTCCTGCGTTCCGATCCAGCCGCCCGTGCTATCGGTCGACGCGTTGCCGCGCTGGTTCACGGTGTGGCAGCCCTGACAGAAGCCCTGCATCCCGCCGCTCGCCTCGAGCGTCGTGAAGGCGTCGGCGTGAGCCGTCTCTTCCCATTCCGCCTGCTGCCCGACGTGGCAGTTCCCGCAGACGGTTTCGTTCTGTTGCCGGTCCCTGAATCCAAGAAAGCCGGCTGCGGCAGCCGGCGGTGTCTCGAACGGTGGGCGATCGCGATACGTGACGTCGGTACAGGCGCCCAGACTCAGGCCGCCTAACAACACGGTGAGCGCCGCCAGACCCTGCGTGTTCGTGGCTCTCATGACCGCTTCCCCTCCGCGTGGATTACCCGGTCTGCGCCTTTCCCGGTTCCCCTGGTCCCGCGGGCGCACCCTGTGGCTGCGCAGCCCAACGCCGGGTCGCCCGCATAACGACTGCCGCCCCCACCAACAGCGCGATCACAGGCAGCACGTACACCAATACGTTCCAGCCAACCGCCCTTGGCCGCAAGAGGATCCATTCCCCGTACTTATCGGTGAAATACCTCTTGACATCCTCGGGCGATTTTCCAGCGGCGAGCTGCTCGCGGACGATCGTCCGCATCTCCTGGGCCAGCGCCGAGGGGGAATCCTGAATCGACTCGCCCTGACACACCGGGCAGCGGAGCTCCGACGCCACCGCGCGCACTCGCGCCTCGAGCAGCGTGTCCGAAGGCTGCGCAGCCAGCGTGCTCTGCGTCGCGGAAAAGACCGGTGTGACCGGGAGCGCGAGCAGAGCGACCATCAGGAACAATGCCGCTATCATTGCGAAGCGACGGGCGGCAGAATGGGCTCGATCTTCTCGATGAGGAGCTGTTCCGTCACCGGCCCGATGTGCTTGTAGTTGACTCGTCCGTCAGTGCCGATGATGAACGTCTCGGGAACGCCATAGAGACCAAACTCGATCGCCGTCCGCGATCCCGGGTCTCTCACCGACGGATAGCTCTGTCCACCCATGTCGCTGATCCACGCGATCCCGGACGCCGGACGATCGCTGTACAGCACACCGAGAAACTGAACGCCGCGATCGGCGTAGGCACGCGCGACTCTCGAGAGCACCTCGTGCTCATCGCGACACGCCAGACACCACGAGGCCCAGAAGTTCACCACGACGACCTTACCACGCAGGTCGGCGAACCTGATCGTATCCCCGGGGCTGGGACCGTCGCGCGCGTCATCTCCGGCGCGGAACACCTCGAGCGCAAAGTCGGGAGCCGGCCGTCCTGGCAACGGCGAGGGGATTTCGCGCGGGTCGCGCGTCATCCCGTAGCTGAAGAGCGCGACGAGGGGAATCGCGAAGCCAGTTGCGATCGCGGCGCGGCGCCAGTTCACGATCCGGCTCCCCGCGCGTCTGGCTCGCTCATGATGAGCGGAGACGCCGGTACGAGACCGGGAACGCGCGGCGGCACTCCCGGGATGGGAGCTTGCGCGACCACACGCTCACGCTCGCGCTCGCGCCCCGGCAACATCGTGATCACCGCGCCGAGCACGATGATCATGCCTCCGGCCCAGATCCACGGGACCAGCGGCTCGACGATCATGCGGATGGTTGCCGTCGATCCGTCGCGCTCGACCGCCATCAGATTGAGGTAGAGATCGCCCGTCGGCCGGCTTCTCACCGCCGGCGTCGTGATCGGCTGCTCGGACGTCGTGTAAAAGTTCAGGCGTGGATCCATCTGGTCGATGGCCGCTCCGTCGCGCATGACGCTGACCGTCGCCCCGACCACGAATCGCTGCGGTTCCTGCCGTCCCCACAGCTCATCGAGTCGAATGGTTCGGCCCCGAAGTGACATCGTCTCGCCTTTGCGGAGCGTGCTCTCGCTCTCCGCCTTGTAGGCGGATGACGCCGCGATCGCGATGGCGGCGGTGATCACGCCCAGGTGCGCGACGTATCCGCCGTAGCGCCGCCGGTTCGCCCCGATCAGCCGGGCCAGCGCGACCGGGGCCTGCTCGCCGTGCGCGCGCATGCGCGCCCGCGCACCCACGACGAACTGGCGCACGTTGATCGCCATCGCGAACGCCCCGAACGTGAACGCGGCAATGGCGTAGATACCGCCGCCCGCCACCACGGCGATGACGAGACCGACGAGCACCGCCGCGATGCCCGGCATCGCGAATTCGCGCCGCACGATGCCACGCGAGGCTACCCGCCACGGAAGGGCGGGGCCCACTCCCATCAGGAACAGCAGCGCCATGCTCAACGGCAGCGTCATGCTGTTGAAGAACGGCTCGCCGACGCTCACCTTCACGCCCCGCACCGCCTCGGCGACCAGCGGAAACAGCGTGCCTAACAACACCGTGAAGGTGAAG
>DASTYE010000010.1:0-101186 GCA_035765135.1 Gemmatimonadaceae bacterium
GTCCAGGTAATGCGCACCCCGGCGCAGGCAGGCGTCGGACATGCCGCGCCACGTGTGCACGAAGGGTCCGGCACAGTGCAACACCACGGTGACGCCTTCGAGCGCGGCGTCCAGCCCCGCGGGGTCGTCGATGCTCGCCACTCGCCATTTCAGGCCGAGCGGATCGGCCTGAGCGCGCACGGCGTCGGCGTTGCGGGTAGCGAGCGTCGGACGCAGTCCGCGCGCGAGCGCTTCGGCGACGATGAGGCGTCCCGTGTAGCCCGTTGAGCCGTAGATCAGCAGCATGCCGAATGATGTCTGTCCGTGATGCCGCGAGATGCCAGACGAGTCACGCTACGGCTCCAGACGAGTGACTCGTCTCGCGACGATCGCCGATGACGTCACGTGTCCCGTGACGTTCAGTACGCCTTTGAATAGATCGGGAATCGAGTCGGCAGCGATGAGGAGACCGAGCGCTTCGATCGGAATCCCGAGCCCCGTGATGAACGGACCCATGAGAAAGATGCTCGCACTCGGGAGACCGGGAACGCTGAAGCTCAGCAGAATTCCCGCGCCGACGAGCAGAATCAGTTGATCCGGTCCAAGGTGGATGCCGTACAGCCGTGCGAGAAATGGAATCGACACGCTCCACATGATCGGTGTGGAGAGCCGAAGCGTCGTCACCGCGAGTGGAAGCACGAAGCTCGTCACCGGCGCGGGGAGGCCGAGGCGCGAACGCGCCGCTTCCACCATGGCGGGAAGAGCGGCCAGTGAGGAGCGGGCGCTGAACGCGATCGCTTGTGGGGGCACGAGCGCACGCGCGAATCGCCTCAGCGATTGGCGTCCAGCGACGACGGCAAGGGGGTAGAGCAGAACCGTCACGAAGATGATCACAGCCGTCACGAGCGCGATGTACAGCGCGAGTGCCCGGACGGCGCCGAGACCGGTGCGCACGACGAGCGTCATCGCGAGCGCGAAGACGCCGGCCGGCGCGACGGCGATCAGCCATCCGACGATCACCGTCATCGCGTCGGCGATCGCGCGAAAGACGGCGGCGACCGCATCGCGCCGCTCGACGGCCACGCGTGCCAGCGCGAGCCCAAAGAGGATGGCGAACGTGACGAGCGGAAGCATCGCGCCATCGACCGCCGCGCGAACTGGATTGGCCGGCACGATGGTCACCAGCAAATCGGAGAACGCCGGAAGCTGACGGGCGGTCGCGAGAACCGAGCTGTCTGCGGAAGCGCGCATCATCTCGGTTGTCGCGGGGTCGATCGGGATTCGCGACACCAGTGGCGTCGCCAACAACCCGCTCACCAATGCGGTCCCGGTGAGCAGGGCGAGGAAGACGCCCAGCGCGGTCGCGCCAAGCCGGCCGGCCCCTCCGGTGTCGACAGTGGCGACGACGCCGGTCACGAGCAGCGAGAGCACGAGCGGGATGAGCGTCATCTGGAGCCCTCGCACCCAGATCGTGCCGACAGGTTCGATGACGGCTGCGACCGTCCGAAGCTCCGGAACATCGATCGCGGCGATCATGGCGCCCGCGGCGAGGCCGGCGAGAAGGGCGAGGAGGACGCGAAAGGCCAAGATGTCGGGGTGTCGAGGGTGTCGAGGGTGGCCCCTGAGATGGCGCGCATTGCCGCGGTCGGGAAGCCCTTGCCACGCCAGCGTCCGCATCCGACGATAAGCCAGCCGTTCACGCCTTCGGAGATCCCATGCGCCGCACCGCCTTCGCCCTGATCGCAGCGTCCGTCCTTACGATCCCGGCCACTGCGCTTCCTCAATCCTCGGTCCGCGGTCGAGAGGCCTTCACGGTCTCACAGGTCAAGAGCTACCCGTTCCCAACCGGACTTACCGCGTCGGCGACCGGATCACGTATCGCGTGGGCGCTCAACGAGCAGGGGCGGCGCAACATCTGGGTGGCCGAGGGGCCGGGGTTCGTCCCGCGCCGCCTCACGAGTTACATGGCGGACGACGGCCAGGATTTGACGAGCCTCTCCCTCTCCGCGGATGGAAAGTTCGTCGTCTATCTGCGCGGTGGCGATTTTGGATCGAACTGGGACGACGCGCTGCCGGTGAATCCCGCGGCCGCTCCCGAGATGCCCAAAGTGCAGATCTGGTCCGTGCCATTTGCGGGGGGCGAGCCTCGCGCGCTCGGTGAAGGGGAGGGGCCGGTGATCTCGCCGCGCAGCGACGACGTCGTCTTCCAGAAGGACCGGCAGATCTGGGTCGCGCCGATCGATGGGTCGGCGCCCGCTCGCAAGCTCTTCACGGCACGCGGCACGAGCGGCGAGCCGCGCTGGTCACCCGATGGGACGAGGCTCGCCTTCGTCTCCAACCGGGGCGATCACGCCTTCATCGGCATCTACGTCAACGACTCGACGCCCATTCGCTGGATTGCACCCTCCACCGCCCGAGACGGCAGCCCCAGGTGGTCGCCTAACGGGCGCGAGATCGCGTTCGTCCGACGGCCGGGGAGCGGCGGCCCGGCGGATTCGATACTCGTCCGGCGGCACATCCCCTGGAGCATCTGGATTGGCGACGGGACGACCGGCGAAGCGCGGAGATTGTGGTCGAGTCCAGAGACATTGCGCGGCTCGGTACCGTCGACGCACGGCGGAACGAACCTCCATTGGGCGGCGAACGATCGGATCGCCTTTCTCTCCTACATGGATGGCCAGCCGCATCTGTACTCCATCTCATCGAAGGGGGGCACGCCGCTGCTGTTGACGGCGGGGCCCTACATGGCGGAGTACATCTCGTTGAGCCCCGATGGCCGCACCCTGCTGTTTGCGGCAAACACCGGCCCCCGGGCGGATGACATCGATCGCCGTCACGTGGTGAAGGTCCCCGTCGACCGCGCGACGCCCTCGGTGATGACGCCGGGCACGGGACTCGAGTGGACGCCGGTGCTGACGGGCGATGGGCGCACGGTCGCGTTCATCAGCGCGACGGCGACGCGTCCACCGGTGCCGGCGGTGATGCCACTCGAGGGCGGCGCGCCGCGCCTCATCGGTGAAGACCGAATCCCTCGGGAATTTCCAGTCGCGCAGCTCGTCGTTCCGCGCGCCGTCACCTATCGCGCCTCCGACGGCGTCGAGGTCCACGCGCAGTTGTTCGACGCCCGTCCGAATACCAGCGGCCGGCGCCCCGCCATCGTCTTCGTGCACGGTGGACCACCGCGCCAGATGCTCCTTGGCTGGCACTACTCCGATTACTACACGCGGGCGTATGCGTTCAACCAGTATCTCGCGAGCCGCGGCTACGTCGTTCTGGCGATCAACTACCGGTTAGGCATCGGCTACGGATACGAATTTCACCGGCCGCCGAACGCGGGCGCGCAGGGCGCGTCGGAGTACCTGGACGTGAAGGCTGCCGGAGAATATCTGCGGACGCTGCCGACGGTGGACCCCCGTCGCATCGGGATCTACGGCGGATCGTACGGGGGCTTCCTCACCGCGATGGCGCTCGCTCGCGATTCCGACCTGTTCGCGGCGGGAGTGGACATTCACGGCGTTCACGACTGGACCACCGAGCGCGCGCGCGGGCTCATGGATCGCGACCGGTACGAGGAAGCGCCGGATTTGCAGAAGGCCCTCGAGCTCGCGTGGCGCTCGTCCCCTGTCTCGTCGATGGCGACCTGGAAGTCGCCGGCGTTGCTCATTCACGGTGACGACGACCGCAACGTGCGATTCTCGCAGACGGTGGATCTGGCGCGACGTCTCGAGCGTGCGGGCGTGCCGTTCGAGGAGATCGTCATCCCCGACGACACGCACCACTGGATGCTGCATCGCAACGCGGTGGCAGTGAGCGAGGCGACGGCGGGCTTCTTCGATCGAAAGCTGGGCGGCGCGGGGCTGCGAGCAAACGGGCAGTAAACCAAGGGTGTCGAGGGTGTCGAGGGTGTCGAGGGTGTCGAGGGTGTCGAGGTGAACAACCTTGATCACCTTACCTCGACACCCTCGACACCCTCGACACCCTCAGCCTTTCACCGTTCCCTCACTTGCAGCGCCTCGAGCCGCCGTCGTGCTTCCGCCACGCGCGGCTGGAGATCCGGGTCGGCATCCTTCCACAGGCTAACGAGCTCGCTGTAGTAATCCACCGCCTTGCCGGTATCCCCGCGCTGCTCGTACAGGGCTCCGAGGCGGCGAAGCGTGTGCGCTCGCCAGAAGGCATCGAGATTCCGCATGAACCTGTTCCATAGCGGCTGCCTGAGATAGCGCTCGTAGGCCGCGATCGCCGAGTCGGGCATGCCCGCCATCTCGAACGCTATGCCTAACGGCGGATCGATGCACACGGCACAGTCGCTCGTCGGTCCATCGGGGCTGCTATCACTGAGCCGGACCTCGGTAATTGCGTCAGTGGGGCGATGCTCGGCGAGCGCGATGATCGCGAGCATCGCATGGCGCATGGGCTCGCGCCAGCGACGCACCGTACTATCGGTCACCTCTTCGTCGTATCGCGCCAAGTATGCTCTCGCCTCCCGAGCGCGACCAGCGAGGGCATACATGGTGATCACATCGAGGTACGGCCGCATCTCGAGATCGATCGAGGCCAACGGGATCTGCTTCAGCGCTGTCTCGAGACGGCGAATGCCCCCGGCGGGCCGGTCGCGCAGCCAGATGTCATCCGAGACAAGCAGAAGCGTATCGGCCAACGGGGGTCGCGGAATGCCGAACCTCCGCTGGAGTGCGCGGTGCTCGGCCAATAAGCGCTCGCTCTCCGCGAGGCGGCCGCGAATCGCGGCGAGGTCGGACGCAGACTCCAGCCCCTGCATCCGCACGACGAGATCGCTCGACGCTCGCTGGCGGTCCACGATGACGAACATCGAGTCCAACTTGTGCTCGTGATACAGGCGTGGCAGGGCGTACCCCTCCAGACCGGGTGCATTCGGAAAACGGCGGCGCATTTCGGCAGCGACCGAGTCCTGGGCCGCGAACTTGCCCAGCTCGAACAACGTGACCTGCAGATTGCTGAACGCCATAGTCGGGGCCTCTCGCGATGCGACCGCTCGCCGGTACACATGCTCGGCCCTGCCGAACTCCCGTCGTGACCGATAGATGTTGCCGAGGTTGTTGAGCGCGGCGCTGTGCGTCGAATCGATCTCGAGTAACGCCTCGTACGCCGCGGCCGCACGCTGACGGTCCATGGCGGGCCCGCTCCCGTAATATGAGCCCTCCGCCAGCAGTCGCTCGCGGTCGGCGAGCCGGTGTCGGAAGCGGAACGCGCGGTTGAAGGCTGTGTCCGCTGCACCTACCGGCCCGATGCCGCTGTTGCGATGCGCGACGCCGAGCTTGCGGTACGCCATCGCGAAGGTCGTGTCGAGTCGTACGGCTTCCTGCAAGAGCGAGATCGCTCGAGGGTAGTCGGCCTCGAGGTCCATTGCACGTGCCCCTGCAACGTACCGGCGGAGTGCGTCGAGTGAGGCCGTCGTCACCTGGGCGAGAGGCGGCGCCGAGCGCACCGTCTTGAGCGACTCGCCGATTCGACCGCGCAGCTCGGCGCACAGCTCATCGAGTGCGGGAATGAGGTCGCGCGGCGAATCGGCCGTCTCCCGAACGGCCGCCAGCTCGTCGCCGCTCTCCGCCGCGCTCAGCCGTACGACGACGAGGAACCCGTCACCCACCGCGCTCAAATCACCGTGCAGGATCGCCTCGATCCCCTCGCGGATCGCGACCTCCCGGGCCAGCGGCAGATCCACCCGGGTGTTAGGCGGCCGCTCCATGCGGCGCAATGCCGCGGCCACGGCGCTGCTCGGCACCACCGACACTGCCTTTGACTGTCCGAGCTCAGTCCGTACCGCTTCCGAGGCGATGTAGCCCAGCGATGAATCGGCGCCAGTTACCTGGAAGTCCGCGACGAGAATGCGAGCGTCGTCGCTGAGCATTCCGGCCGCGAGCAGCGATCCTCCCGGGCCGATGCCGAGCGCCCGCAACGCCATGACCAGCGCGACGGCGACGACGAACGTGCTCAGCGCGTACGCACCCCCGAGCGCGGCGCGCCGCCACGTGAGGTGCTGGCTGGCCCTGACCGCAATCGCTTCGACACTTGTCGTGGCGGTTTTCCGTCCGCTCGCCGTTGCCCTCGGCGGCGTCGTGGCCGCGCGCCGCGTGACGCGGTTCACGTACGCCGTGGCAAGGATGACCGGCAGCCCAAGCGCCATCAGGATCATCGCCCCCGTGAAGACCCAATTGGGTAACCCGAGTCCCACGACGGCCGCGCGCGCGAGCAGGGCGACCACAGCGACCGCGACGAGATAGCCCCCCAATGCCGGTTTCCACGTCCCCGGCGCGTCAAACGAGCGCAGGCTCGCCAAGGCCTCGCCGATCGATGGCGCATCCAGGGCCAGCCCGACCTCCCGGGCCGAGCTCGGGCGCTCGTCCGGCTCTTTCGCGAGGAGGCGCATAACGAGATCGGCCAGCGACGCAGGGGCCTCCGGACGGAGCTCCTGGATCGGCCTGGGTGCCTCGGTGAGGTGCGCGGCGAGCAAGCGCTGCGGCGGCCGACCGTGGAACGGCGGATGTCCGCCGAGGAGCTCATAGGCGACGCATCCGAGCGAGTACAGATCCGCGCGATGGTCGATATTGGGGTCACCGGCGGCCTGCTCTGGGGCCATGTAGGCCGGGGTGCCTAACGATGTACCGATCCGGGTGAGCGTTCCGCCAATCGCCTCGCGCGACGCCGACAGCGCCTTCGCGATCCCGAAATCCGTGACTACCGCCGTGCCGCCCGAGAGCAGCACGTTGTCCGGTTTGATGTCGCGGTGGACGACGCCGTGCGCGTGCGCAAACTCCAGGGCGCGCGCGATGTCGCGCAGGATGCCGACGACCTCGGCAAGTGGAAGCGCGCCGTGCGCATCCAGACGCGCGCGAAGTGATTGCCCTTCGATGAAGGGCATCGTGTACCAGGGGATGCCATTCGTATCGCCGGCGGAAAGCACCGGGACGATATTCGCCTGCTGGAGCGAGGCGGCCACCTGAATCTCTCGCTCGAACCGGTCGGCATTCACGCCGGCCGCGAGCTCGCCGGCGACGACCTTCACCACCACGCGGCGGCGCAGTCGTGTTTCCTCGGCGAGAAAAACGCGCGCCATCCCACCACCGCCGAGCTCGCGCTCGATGCGGTAGGTGCTGCCGAGGGAAGACTGGAGCTGCTCCTTCAGGTCGAATGCCACGGCCTTTCAATGTAGGACGAGAACCGGCGCCGAGCCAGCAATCCCGATTGACATTATCGGGATTCCCATCTAGCATGCTCGACGTTCGTGCCAAGTCGATGAGATCAACCGCTTTCCGCATGCTTCGCGTCTCGATTCCGTTTCTGCTCGGGGCGGTGGCCGCACCGGTCGCCGCCCAGAGTCTCCCGATTAGCGCGCCGCTTCCGATCACGATCGCGTCAGCCGACACGACCAAGGTCTATCGGTTCGAGATCCCCTCGCGGCCAGTCGCCGCAGCGCTCACCGACTTCGCGCGGCAGACGGGACTGCGGGTGGATCTGGTCGACTCGACGGCGCCCGATGCGCGCTCAACCGCGGTCGCCGGGATGTACACGGCGCCAGCGGCCTTACGAGTCCTGCTCACCGGGACGAGCCTGGCGGCGTTGTTCGTGGATCCGGAGACGATCGTGGTTCGGCGGATCACGGAGGGAGCGGTCGCGCAGGCCATGACGCCGGTCGTCGTCTCCGCTGATGCCAGCCGCCGCACACGATACGCCACCCGGCGCACGACGACCGCCACGCGAACGGACGCACCCCTTCGCGACGTTCCTCAGGCGATCACGGTCGTGGGTGCCGACCTGATCGCCGATCAGTCGATGCAGAACATGGCGGATGTCGTCCGGTATGTTCCGGGCGTCAGCATGGGACAGGGCGAAGGGCATCGCGATGCGCCGACGATACGCGGCCAGGAATCGACCGCCGACTTCTACGCCGACGGAATGCGCGACGACGCCCAGTATCTCCGCGATCTGTACAACGTCGAGCGGGTCGAAGCGCTGAAGGGACCGAACGCGATGATCTTCGGCCGCGGCGGTGGCGGTGGCGTCATCAATCGGGTGACGAAGGAAGCGCAGTGGATGCCGACGCGGTCACTCACGCTCGAGGGCGGATCCTTCGAGCATCGGCGCGCGACGTTCGATCTGGGGGACGGCCTCGGTCGGAGCGCCGCCGCGCGCGTCAACGCCATGATCGAGGATTCCCGCCACTTTCGCCACGCGACCGAGCTGGAGCGTTACGGCGTCACCCCGACGGCGACGTTCCTCCTCGGCAACATCTTGGCGAAGGTGAGCTATGAGTACTTCGCCGACCGTCGCACCGTGAACCGCGGCATTCCGTCGTTCGAGGGTGCACCGGTGCGCACGGACATCGCCACCTTCTTCGGCGACCCGAACGCGAGCCGCTCGCGACTCGTTATGCACGGCGGGACGGCGACCATCGACCGAGCCTGGGGCGGCCTGACACTGCGGAATCGCACCCGCCTCGTTCGCTACGACAAGTTCTATCAGAACGTGTTCGGTGACGGTGTCGCGGCCAGCGGTACGGAAGTCACCTTGCGGGCGTACAACAACTCGACCGACCGCCGAAGCCTCTTCAATCAGACGGACGTGACGTACGCACTCGGCACTGGATCGGTGCGCCAGACCATCCTCGTCGGGGCGGAAATGAGCCGCCAGCGCTCGGACAACTACCGCAACACCGGCTACTTCAACGGGACGACGACGTCGATGGCGGTGCCGCTGGATGCGCCGACCGTCTCGCCGGCCGTCGAGTATCGCCAGGGAGGGACAGAGGCAAACAATCGCGTCGATGCGAACGTCGCCGCCGTGTACCTCCAGAATCAGATTGCCCTCGGCCCGCGGTGGCAGGCGATCGTCGGCGTGCGCTACGACCACTTCGACCTCGACGCGCACGACAACCGCACCGGGAGTGATCTCGGTCGTTCGGATGAGATGATCTCTCCGCGCGCGGGTCTCGTCTTCAAGCCCGCGGAGCCGGTTTCGCTGTATGGCTCGTACAGCGTCTCGCATCTGCCCAGCGCCGGGGATCAGTTCGCTTCGCTCACGCCGACGACGCGCGCTCTCGAGCCCGAGGGATTCCGAAATCGCGAGCTGGGAGTGAAGTGGGACATTCGCCCCGATCTCTCTCTGAGCGGAGCGTGGTACCGGCTGGATCGAACGAACACGGTGGCACCCGACCCCACCAGCTCGACACGTCTCGTTCAGACTGGCCGACAGCGCAGCACCGGGCATGAGATCTCGCTGTCGGGGAGCGTTACACCGGAGTGGCAGATCGCCGCGGGCTATGCAGCGCAAAAGGCGACGATCGTGAGCCGGACGTCGGCGGCGGCGCCCGGCGCGATGGTCCCGCTGGTGCCCCGGCAGACGCTGTCGCTCTGGAACCGGATTCAGCTGGTTCCGCGTCTGGGGGCCGGGGTGGGCGTCATTTACCAGTCGAAGATGTTCGCGGCCATCGACAACACCGTACCGCTCCCCGGCTTCACCCGCGTGGACGCGGCGGCCTTCGTGACGCTGACCCCGACGGTACGTGCGCAGCTCAACGTCGAGAACGCACTCGATGAGCGTTACTTTCCGACATCGCACGGCAACAACAACATTGCCCCGGGCGCGCCGCGAACGCTGCGCTTTTCGCTCACCCTGGCGCCGTAGGTCGTCGAGGTCGCGCGGCTGGCATCAAGAACGAAGGGGTGCATCACGGATGACACGGATGGGACTGTAACGGCCTGATCGTTCGAGGCGCCGATCACTCTCCACGCGCAGGTCCAGAGCAGCTTTGTTGTCGCGCGGGGAGGGTTCACTGTCGCAGGAGCGAATTCGGGTTCTTCCGTACAATCCGTGTCATCCGTGATGCACCCCTGGGTTCTTGATGCCCGCCCCGGGGAATGCGGATTGCTTAACCAGAGCGCACGATGACATCGCCGACGAACAGCACCGATCTCGCCGAGGGCTTCTCATCCCTCGGCTTGCGACCGACCGTCCTCGCGACGCTCGCCTCGCTTGGCTACGAAGAGCCGACTCCCATACAGCGCGAGGCAGTGCCACTGCTGCTCGAGGGACGCGACGTCCTCGGGCAAGCCGCGACCGGCACGGGCAAGACGGCCGCATTCGCCCTTCCCATGCTCGAGCGCATCTTCGAGGAGGGATTAGAAACGGGACGTGTGCGCGCCGTACGCGCCCTCGTCCTCGTCCCGACGCGCGAGCTCGCGATGCAGGTCTCCGAGGCGATTCATCGTTACGGAAAGTCGTACGGTGCTCGTGTGCTCCCCGTCTACGGCGGACAGGCGATCGGCATGCAGCTGAAGGCGTTGCGCGCGGGCGTGGACGTCATCGTCGCCACCCCCGGACGCATCGTCGATCACCTGCGGCGCGGCTCCATCCGGCTCGACGCGGTTCGCTTCGTCGTGCTCGACGAAGCCGACGAGATGCTCGACATGGGGTTCGCCGAGGATCTCGATGCGGTTCTCGAGGCGCTGCCGACGGAGCGTCAGACCGCGCTCTTCTCGGCGACGATGGCGGGACGTGTGGCGATTATTGCCCAACGTCATTTGCGAAATCCGGTTCGCGTGGCCATCGAGCGGCAGGGGGTGTCGCCGGGCGAGCTGCCACGCGTGCGGCAGGTCGCCTACGTCGTGCAGCGGCGCCACAAGGTGGCGGCGCTCGGGCGCATCCTCGACATGGAGAACCCGACCTCGGCCATCATCTTCTGTCGGACTCGGACCGAGGTGGATGAGCTCACCGAGACGCTCGAAGGCCGCGGATATGGCGCCGCTGCGTTGCACGGCGGACTGTCGCAGGAGCAGCGCGACCGGGTGATGCGGCGCTTCCGGGAGGGCGCCACCGAGCTGCTCATTGCCACCGATGTCGCCGCGCGCGGACTCGACATCGAGTCGGTGTCGCACGTGGTCAACTTCGACGTGCCTTCCGCGCCCGACGGGTACGTGCATCGCATTGGGCGCACTGGACGCGCCGGCCGCGAGGGGGTGGCCATCACCCTGGCCGAGCCGCGCGAGCATCGCCTGCTGCGGAACATCGAGCGCCTAACGCGGCAGACGATACAGGTCGAGACGGTTCCCACGATCGTGGATCTTCGGGCGCGACGCCTCGACGTCGTTCGGGGTTCGCTACGCGAAGCGCTCCTCTCCGGCGACCTCGAGCAGCATCGCGTCGTGGTGGAGTCGCTGGCGGAAGAATTCGACGTGCTGGACGTGGCTGCGGCGGCGGTGAAACTCGCGCACGAAGCGACCAGCGGCAGTGCGCGCGAGGAGGAAACGGAGGAGCTGTCGGCACCGCCTCCACCGCCTCGCGGGCGCGGGCGCGAGCCGGGCGACGGACGAAAGAAGCAGCCGGACCGCCAGCGTCGCGGCCGCCGTCCCGCTGACTCCGATGTGACGCGCATCTACATCGGTCTGGGACGGAAGGCCGGAATGCGCCCGGCCGACCTGGTTGGCGCGATCGCCAACGAGGCGGGGATCGACGCGCGGGCCATCGGGGCGGTAGACATCGCCGACCGGTTCTCGCTGGTCGAGGTGCCCGATGAGGCGGTCGACGAGATCATTGGGGCCCTTCGGAACACCACGATTCGGGGAAAGCGGGTGGTGGTTCGACGGGACAAACAGGGGTGACCGGCGGGATCAGGGGTCTGGCCGTCCGGAACCCCTCATCCCGCAGCACCGCCGTTATGCTGTTGCCGGTCCCGAAAATTGAGCGTATTTTCGCCCATTACCGCGGGTGCCAGACACGCGTCATCCGTGGAAGCGGGGGCTCGCAATCTCGCGCGGCCCCCCATCGTGTTCCCGGACTGGTGAGGTAAGACACATCGGGACTGCGAGCGTCACTCGCACGTCGGCGAGGGGCGGTACCGCGAGGAGGAGGGGATCCACCGTGGTCGAAGTGAAGTTGGACGACGTCGATCGTATCGAGTGGGCGCTCAAGACCTTCAAAAAGAAGGTCCAGCGGGCCGGTGTGCTGCAGGATCTGCGGCGCAAGCGGCATTACGTGAAGCCGAGCGAGGCGCGGCAGCAGAAGGCGGCGGCGGCGCGCCGACGCAAGCGCACCCGCGGTTGACGCCAGACGAGCTCACGGTGAACCGGCCAGCCCCGCGCTGGCCGGTCGCTTTTTCAGCCCGTGTGAGTGCACCGCATGACGGGATCCGTGCAACTTTCTGATACTGGATGCCGCATCGCGGGATTGCGGTCCGGAATCACCTGTCACAACGTACGTCATTCCGCCGCGTGTCGCGGCAATACGCGACTGATCGCGGGCGGCGACGATGTCACCCGCGCGATTCCGGCTCCGTGCGCCGGTGAGGTGATGCCTTCCATGGCCGTGGCGCCGCCGTTGCCGGTTCTCGCTCCGCGCAGCCGCGCGTGAGCGCCGACTCGCGAGAAGAGCGCGTCATGAGTGACTCCATGACGCCGACCACATTCACCCCGGTCGACATGCCCGGCGCGAGCGCCGCCGACGCCGAGCTGGCGGCGGCGCAACGCGAGCTGGCGTCGGAGCACGAGCGTCTCACCGACGCGCTCGCACGCGCCGAGTCGGCGCTCGGAATGCGGGACGAGGTATTGGCCATCGTCGCGCACGACTTGCGAGTTCCGCTCACTGCGGTGTTGACGGCGACTGCGCTGCTGGTGGAGGAGGACGTTCCGGCGGCCGAGCGGAAGCGCCTCCTCGAGGTGATCCGGCGTGCGGCCTCCGGAATGAACCGGCTCATCCAGGATCTGCTCGACGTCGCGCAGATGGAGAACGGTGTCTTCGCCGTCGATCGGGAGCGCTTCGATTTGGGCGCTCTCGCGCTCGAGCTGTGCGAGCAGTTCCGGGTCGAGGCAAATGAGTCAGGACGCATGCTCCAGTGCGAAGTATCCGAGGGCCTTCCTCCCGTGCTCGTTGACGGTCGGCGCATCGCGCAGGTTCTCGAGAATCTCATCAGCAATGCGCTCCGCTTCACGCCGGAGGGCGGGCGGGTGACCGTCCGAGTCGCGCGACACGGGAGCGGGGTCGTCTGCAGCGTCGCCGACACGGGGGTCGGAATCGCTCCCGATGAGCTTCCGCACCTCTTCGAGCGCTTCTGGCAGGCGCGTCGGTACCGTCGCGGCGGCGCCGGCTTGGGGCTGGCGATTGCACGCGGCGTCGTCGAGGCGCATGGCTCTGCTCTCGAGGTACGTAGCGAGCTGGGGCGGGGGAGCGTCTTTTCGTTCCTGCTGCAATAGCCCGCCGTGGGGAGTTTGTACGGTCGCGTCGGCAGGGCTCGCGGACCCGCCCTCATCCGCTTCCGCTTCCACGGTTCTTGCAATTGCGCCCCCCGTCCGGATCGAGACCGATTCGGGAGCCCGATCATTCGGAGGGAACCACTATGCGAATCAAGCACATGATTCTGGGAAGTGTGATTGCGGTCACAGGGCTGGGCTTCACGGCATGCCGTGATGCTGGTTATGCCGATCGCGACACGGCGGCGGTCGTGACCGACACGATGGCTGTGGGTGGAAGCGTCGAGGCGTACAGCGACGCGAACGCCGTGGCTTATCTCCAGACGGTGAACACCGGCGAGATCGAGTCGGCGGCGCTGGCGAAGACCAAGGCGCGTGACGCGGAGATCAAGGCGTATGCGCGGCAGATGGAAAACGACCACACGCAGATGAAGAACGAGGTCGCGGACGCGGCCCAGCGCCTCGGCCTAACGGCGAGCGCCACCGACCAGGATGTTCTCGAGAATCATCAGGAGAACATGCGCGAGCTGAACGAGGCGCAGGCGGGCAATGATTTCGACGACAAGTACATCGATGCGCAGGTCGAAGCGCACCGCGACGCACTCGACAAGCTCGACGACGCGATCGAGAAGACGCAGAACGCCGAGTTCCGCGCGCTGCTGCAGAAGGCGCGTGGCGCGGTGGACGGGCACCTGAAGAAGGCTGAGGCGCTGGATAAAAAGGCGTAGGGCCAAGGGCCAAGGGCCAAGGGCCAAGGGTGTGGTAAGGCGCGCCGGCTGCTTCGCAGCCAGGCGCGCTCATCCGATGAGCAAACGGCGGCGCTATGCGCCGCCGTTTGCCTTTCCACACCCTTGGCCCCTGGCCCTTGGCCCCTGACCCGCGCTCGCGCGCTCGCGCGCTAGCGCGCGGCCGTCTTCTTCCCCTCCTTCACGTAGCGATCCAGCCACGTCACCATCTCCCAGAGGACGTGCCCCACCGACTCACGCGCACGATAACCGTGTGATTCCGACGGAAGCAGGACGAATCGCACGACACCGCCGTTCCCCTTGATGGCGGCGAACATCCGCTCCGATTGCACGGGGAAGGTGCCGGAGTTGTTGTCCGCCTCGCCGTGAATCATTAGCACCGGCTCGTTGATGCGATGCGCGAAGGTGAAGGGGGACATCTTCATGTAGGTGTCCTGCGCCTTCCAGAAATCGCGCTCCTCCGCCTGGAAGCCGAACGGGGTCAGAGTGCGATTGTAGGCGCCGCTGCGGGCGATGCCCGTGCGGAACAGATCCGAATGCGCCAGGAGATTCGCCGTCATGAAGGCGCCATACGAGTGCCCGCCGATCGCGATGCGCTCCCGGTCGGCCACGCCGCGGCGCACAACCTCATCGACGGCGGCCTGGGCCCCCGCCACCAGCTGCTCGATGTACGTGTCGTTAGGCTCCGCCGTGCCTTCTCCGACGATCGGCATGGCCGGATCGTCGAGCACGCCGTAGCCCTGCGTCAGGACGAACAGGTGCGACGCGCCCTGCGGGCGGACGAACCGGTACGGTGAGCCGCGAACCTGCGCCGCCGCGGCGGCCGTCTTGAACTCCTGCGGATACGCCCAGAAGAGGAAGGGCAGCGGGCCGCGCGACCGATCGTAGCCGGGCGGCAGGTATAGAGTCGCCGAGAGCTCGACGCCGTCCGCGCGCTTGTACTTGATGAGCTCGCGGCTGATGCCGGCGAATTGCGGGGCCGGATCCTTGAACTCCGTGAGCCCAACGCTCCGTCCCGATCGCAGGTCGCGAAGGAAATAGTTAGGCGCTTCCGTCACCGACTCGCGTCGCGTGATCGCCTGCCGGGCGTCGGGGTCGAGCACGGCCGCGACGGCCTCGTAATACGGGGCCTGCGAGCGCCAGAGCCGGGTCGTCTTCCCGCTGGCGAGCTCGATGCGATCGAGGAACGGACGGTCGCCCTCGCCGGACGCTCCCTGACCGCTCAGGTAGGCGAACCGTCCATCGCGAGTGGTGAGGAGCACCTGCGTTCCGA
Organism: Gemmatimonadaceae bacterium; assembly: GCA_035765135.1. GTDB lineage: Bacteria > Gemmatimonadota > Gemmatimonadetes > Gemmatimonadales > Gemmatimonadaceae > JAICNG01. Next base: position 15,216 of record DASTYE010000010.1, read on the forward strand.
GCGGACCTGTCGTCGTCAGAAAGCTCCCCGGATCGCCGTAGCGATCCTCGGACGAGCGGTCGAACACGATCCGGGGCGCCGCGCCTGGAGCGACCGCCCACACGCGCTCTCGCCGCGACTTCCACCATCGCTCCGAGACGAGCGCGAGCCCGTCGCTGCGCCAGGTGACGTCGTTGATGCGATAGCCGACGTCGAGCACCGTGCGCGGCTCGCCGGCAAAAGGCGCCTCGAGCTGTACGAGCCGGTCGCGACGCTCCATCGCGCGCGCCGGATCTCCGCCGTCGAGCGCCTCGATCCAGACGAGCGTCGCGGGCGCGTCACTGCGCCATCCGGGATTGCGGGGCCCCGGGACCACGGCATCGAAGGCGATCGGCATCTCCTCGATGAGTGGCCGATCGGTCACGCGCTTCACGAGTCGCCCTTCGAGATCCCAGATGTCGATGCGCTGCGGGAAGCGGCCGACCGGCACGACGTAGGAGAAGGGGCGGTGAGCTGTCTCGACGAGCAGATAGCGGCCGTCGGGTGAGGGGTCGGCGCCGCGGTGCATGCCAGCCTCTCCGATGAGGCGTGCTGGCCCATCCATCGGCACGATCGCGATGCGGCTCGTCGCATGATACTCGAACAGCGCCTCATCGGATGGCTTCTCGAGAAGATCCTGGTAGGTACGGTTAGGCGCTGCCCGTCCGGCGGCCTCCTGGATCACGGGTCCCGTCGGTGTCGTGGCCACCTCGGGCGGCGCACCGCGATCCGGCGGAATGACCTTGCACGCCAGCCGGGTGGCGTCGATCCAGCTGCACGGCGATCCGTAACTCGCGTTGAGGCGTGGTGCATCGAGGCGGCGCGCCGCGCCTGTGGCGACGTCCGCGACCCAGATGTGCACGGCGCTCTCCGTCGTGACAGTGAACGCGACGCGCTTCGAGTCCTCCGACCAGAACGGGAAACCGATCCGCGCGCCCGCTGGTGTCTCGATGCGACGCTCCTGAACGGCGCGTCCGCGACCCGGAATGGACCGGACGGAAAGCCCCGTTCCGCTCATCTCACGCGACGGGCCTCCCGTTCGCGGGTTGATCCTCAGCCCGGCAAGGCGCAGCTCCGGCTCCGACACCTCGGCGATCGGCGGAAGGCCGGCGCGCTCGTAGAGCAGCAACCACGCGCGGTCCGGGCTGACGAAGACGGCCGGTGTCTGCGGTGCATCGAGGATGTCGGCAATCGGGGCCGGCGGTTGGCGATACCCCTGCTGCTGCTGCGCCGGGAGCAGAGAGGGCAGGGCGAGGAGAAGGAGGGTGAGACGCATCGGAGTGAACCCCAGGTCGGCGAGGTCTTGAAGGTCGTCCAGGTCGTCCAGGTCGACAAGGCTACGTCCGCGGGCGTGATTGCGTTGATAGCCTCGACGACCTGGACAACCTGGACGACCTCGACAGCCTGGTTAAGACCCGGTAAGACCCTCGGCGGCCGTCTTGCGCACCTGCCAGCGGCGGCCTTACACAAGAGCGACCGTCGGACACTCCCCTCTCCCAAGCGGGCCATGCGTTCACTCCTCCTCGCCGCACTCGCGGCATTCACGGTCCTGCCGGCTGCCGCACAGGACACCAAGCCCGACTCCGCCAAGAAGGAGCTGCCGCTCAAGACGGAACGCGCGGTCAAGCTCACGACCGACGAGGGAACGTGGCTCTCGCTCGACGTCTCGCCGGACGGGCGCACGATCGTGTTCGAGATGGTCGGCGACATCTATACGGTGCCAATGACCGGGGGACAGGCAACGCGGATCAGCGACGGCCTCGCCTTCGATGCGCAGCCGCGCTATTCGCCCGACGGGAAACAGATCGTCTTCGTGAGCGATCGGTCCGGATCGGACAACCTCTGGGTGATGGACGCCGACGGCAAGAACGCGAAGGCGATCACGAAAGGAGAAAAGACGCAGTACGTCTCCCCTGAGTGGACACCCGACGGGAAGTTCATCGTCGTGTCGCGGAACTCGGCCCAGTTCGTCCCGCAGTACGATCTGTACCTCTACCACAAGGACGGCGGGGCGGGGATCAAGATGACGGGGACCGCGGCGCCGGCGAGCGGGCCGCCCGATCCCTTCGCGCCGCCGGTGCCTAACAACTACGTCGGCGCCGCCTTCGGCGCCAACGGGCGCTACGTGTACGTTGCCGCGCGACAGGGTGCGGGCGGATACAATCAGACATCCTTCGGCTGGCAGATCGCGGTCTACGATCGCGAGACGGGGCAGATCCATGCTCGGACGGACGCGCTCGGCGGCGCCATGCGCCCCATCGTCAGCCCGGATGGAAAATGGCTGGTGTACGGCACGCGTGCCGACAGCGTCACGTCGCTGCGCCTGCGGGATCTCACTACGGGCGACGAACGCTGGCTCGTGCAGAACGTCCAGCGCGACGATCAGGAAAGCCGCTTCACTCGCGACCTCCTGCCCGGGTCCGCGTTCACCCCGGATGGCCGGACGCTCATAACGTCGTACGGAGGCAAGCTCTGGCGCGTAGACGTGCAGTCCGGACGCTCGGCGCAGGTGCCCTTCACCGCGGCGATCGACGTCGCGCTCGGTCCGCTCTCGAAGTTCGAGTACCGACTGAACGACACGACGCTGACCGTGCAGCAGATTCGCGGCGCACGGCCGTCTCCCGATGGGAAGCGGCTGTCGTTCACCGCGCTCGACAAGGTGTGGGTGATGGATCTGCCCCGCGGGGCGCCGCGGCGCCTGACGAGCACCGGGCGCGGGATCGGTGAGCATTCACCGGTGTGGTCGCCCGATGGGCGATACGTCGCCTACGTGACGTGGACCGACCAGGGGGGTGATGTCATGCGCGTCCGCGCCGACGGGCGCGCACAACCCGAGCGCCTGACGCGACAGCAGGCATTCTACGAGCAGCTGAACTACTCCCCCGACGGCCAGCGCCTCGTCGTCGCGCGCGGTCCACGCCAGGAGCGCGTCGAGCACGAGGAGTTCACGCGCAATCCGTACGCGGCGGGTGTCGAGCTCGTGTGGCTTCCGGCGACGGGTGGGGACGCGCGCGTCATCGCGCCAATGACGTTCTACGGGTATCCGCACTTCGCGCGCGACAACGAGCGTGTGTTCCTGTACGATCCGCGCGACGGCCTCGTGTCGATGCGGTTCGATGGCACCGACCGAAAGGCGCACATCAAGGTGACGGGCAACCCGGACGCCCGCCGCAACCCACCACGACCGAATCCCGCCGACGAGATCCTCGTCTCGCCCGACGGCGATCGCGTGCTCGCGCAGGTGGATGGCAACGTTTATGTGCTCGCGGTCCCGGTGATCGGCGGACAGACGCCGACCGTCAACGTCGCGAATCCGGCGAATGCGCAGGTTCCCGCGCGACGCCTCACGCGCATCGGTGGTGACTTCGTCGGCTGGTTCCGCGACGGCCAGCGCGTGCACTACTCGATCGGCCACTCGTACTTCGTCTACGACCTTCCTCGCGCCGATTCGCTCCAGCGCGACTCCATCGCACGCGCCGATTCCGTGAAGCGAGCGACGGCGGCGGCGCGGGGCGATTCCGCGCGCGTCGACACCGCGCGTGCGGGACGGCCGCCCGCGGAGAACGTCGCGCGTACGCCGGCCGATTCGCTCAAGGTTGCCCGGGCCGATACCGGCAAGACGAGCAAGCCAGCGTACGAGCCCGAGCGCGTGGACGTGCTCATCACCGTCCAGCGCGACCGGCCGAAAGGCACCGTCGTGCTTCGCGGCGGAAAGGCGATCACGATGAAGGGCGACGAGGTCATCGACAACGCCGACATCGTCGTCACCGACAACCGGATCACGGCGGTGGGCGCCCGCGGGGCCGTGACGATCCCCCAGGGTGCGCGGATCATCGACGTATCGGGCAAGACCATCATGCCGGGATGGGTGGACATCCACGCGCATATGTGGCCGGGCTTCGGCATCCACCCCGTGCAGCCGTGGGAGTACTACGCGAATCTCGCCTACGGCGTCACGACGACGCGTGATCCGCAAACATCGACCACGGACGTCCTCTCCTACGGCGACCTCGTCGAGACGGGCGACATGATCGGGCCTCGCGTGTTCTCGACCGGCCCGGGCGTCTTCTGGTCGGACGACATCAAGAGCCTCGACGATGCGCGTGATGTGCTGAAGCGCTACACCGAGTTCTACGGGATCAAGACGATCAAGCAGTACATGGTCGGCGACCGCAAGGTTCGCCAATGGGTCATCATGGCGGCGAAGGAGCTCGGCCTAACGCCGACGCTCGAGGGCGGGCTCGACTTCAAGAAGAACCTCACCGAAGCGATCGATGGCTATGCCGGCATCGAGCACTCCCTGCCGATCGCGCCGCTGTACAACGACGTCGTCACGCTCCTCGCGCAGAGCGGCGTGACCTACACGCCGACGCTGCTCGTTCAATACGGCGGCCCGTGGGCGGAGAACTACTGGTATCAGCGCCACGACGTTCTGAAAGACGCCAAGCTCGGCCGCTGGGTTCCGAAGACCGAGCTCATGCGCCGCGGGCTCCGGAGACAGGGGTGGTGGCACGAGAGCCAGTACTCGTTCAAGCTTCTCGCCGAGCAGGCGAAGAAGATCGTCGAGGCTGGCGGTCGCGTCGGCCTCGGCGGACACGGACAACTCCAGGGACTCGGCGTTCACTGGGAGCTATGGTCGATCGCCTCGGGGGGTATGAAGAATCACGACGTGCTGCGCGTGGGCACGGTGTTCGGGGCGGACGCGATCGGGTTCGGGAAGGAGCTCGGCACGCTCGAGGGCGGGAAGCTCGCGGATCTGCAGGTGCTCGATGCCAATCCGCTGGAGGACATCCGCAACACGAACACGGTCCGGTACGTAATGAAGAATGGGCGGCTGTATGAGGCCGAGACGCTCACGGAGATCTGGCCAAGGCAGCGGCCGATCGAGCGGCCATGGTGGTGGGAGCCGGAGCGTCCGGTCGCGGCGGGGGCCTCCTCACCGTAACCAGCGGGTGAATACGGGTTTCATGCGGCCGCCGCGTTCGTGGCGGCCGCTTTTCTTGTGTGACGCGTGGCATCGTAATCGTCATGTACACGATGTATTGTGTGATGGGTGGTGATGACGCGGGCTTGGCGGCGATGAAGGAGGTTTCGGAAATGTTTGTGCAGCAGGCGGGCGGAATCGTATGGCGCGCGGCCGATGCCGGCGCGGAAGTTTTGGTCGTCAGCGGGAAGGGGGAAGGCGCGCAGTGGATCTTCCCACGAGGCGACGTCGAAGCGGGCGAATCTCCGGCGGAAGCAGCTGAGCGGCAGGTGCGCGAGGAAGCTGGTATCGCGAGCCGCGTCGTCGCGCCGGCGGGTGAGATCGAGTTCGCGGATCGCGGAAAGCATCTCCGCGTCACCTATTTTCTCCTCGAGGTGACGAAGCGTGTCGGCGAAGGCGATGGGCGCACCGTGACCTGGCGCACGATCGACGAGGCGCTGGAGACGCTGACCTTCGAGGGGACGCGCCGACTGTTGCGCGCCTTTCGGCGGAAGATCGAGTCGCACGCGCGACGCGCGCGCGGACCCCAGACGGCGTGAAGTAGGAGCTGGGAGTTAGGGGTCAGGGGTCAGGGATGGTAAGGCAAACGGCGGCGCGAAAGCGCCGCCGTTTGCTCATCTGATGAGCGCCGCCGGCTGCGAAGCAGCCGCGGCGCCTTTCCACCCCTGACTCCTGACCCCTGTCTCCCGACCCCTAACTCAAGGCATCGTGAAAGTCTGCGCCGAGACTCCGCCCGCGCCCGACGTGCCCTGACTGAAGCCGCCGGCGCCTGGCGACCCGATCTGATACGTGTTCGTGCCGATCGTCACGGTACTGACCGCATCCTTCACGATTCCGATCGAAGGACCACCACCGCCTCCACCGCCGTGTCCGCCGTGGCCTCCGCTGCCGCCTCGGCCACCCTGGCCGCCGTTACCGCCGCCGTTGCAGCCGTTACCGCCGGGTGCGCCTAACCCGGCGGGGCCGCCATTACCACCGACTCCGCCGGGCCCGCCGACGCCGCCATCGTTTGTGACGATCTCGTTGTTGGCGATGGTGATGCCGGTGGACGACATAACGAGTATCGCGAACGAGGCCGCGCCGCCCTGTCCCTTCTGGCCGAAGTTGCCACCGCCACCGCTCGCTCCGCCGCCGCCGCCACCACCGCCGGCACCGGTAGCCGTTCCCCCGCCACCACCACCGCCGCCACCACCGCTTCCGGAGGCTCCTGAAGTCCCGTCCGTGCCGTGGGCGGGGACGTAGCCGGCCGTGGACAGCGTCCCGATCTGTGCGCCACCGGTGCCGTTGAGTCCGTCGGCGCCATCGGTGCCCGGGGTTCCGTTCACGCCAGCCGGCGCGGCCGTCGTCCCACCAGCGCCGCCCGCTCCACCAGCGACGACACCGGCGTCGTTGCCCTTCACCCCCGCCTCACCGCTGACGTTCACCGAGCCGCCATTGCCTCCGTGGCCGCCGGCGACGCCCAGCTGAGAGCCCGCGTTAGGCGGTCCGGGCACGCCGCCCGCTCCCGGGGGACCGCCGTTCGGACAGGCAGCGTTCGCTCCGATAGTGCCCGGCAGTCCTCCGACGCCGGGGAAGCCGAACTGTCCGCCAGAGCCGGGCCCCGCGTCGCCCGCTGTGATCTGGTTGTTCGTGATGGTGATGTTCTGCGTCTGCCGCAGGAAAATCGTGTGAACGCTGAGTCCGGTCGCGAGCGCTTCTGAGGGCGTGCTGATGCGCAACCCATCGATCGTGGCGTTCGAGACGTTGAGCCCGAGCACCGTGATCATCGTCGTACCACCGGTGAGCATCACCGGGTGGTTGGCCGGATCACGGAGCCACGTTCCGGTCGCGAAGCCGCCGTAGATGCTGACACCCTCCTGCAGCCCGATGGTCTCGGTGTACGTGCCATTGGAGATGTAGACGTCCGCGCCGCCGCCCATGGTGATGGCGAGGCCCAGGCCGCGGGCGACCGTTTTCACGGGGGAGCTTCGCGTGCCCGGGTTGACGTCGTCGCCGAGCGGGCTGACGAAGATGGCCCGCGTCTTGTCTTCCATCACGTTGATCTGGACGACTGACGCCTGACTCTCCTTGCCGAAAGCATCGGTGACACGCAGCTCGAAGCGCACGGTCGACACCGCCGCGGGCGCAGTGAAGGTTGGCGTCTGACCGGTGAGGAAACCGGTGCCACTGGTGACGTCGGGTCCAAAGACCTGCGTCCACCGGTACGTCACCGCGTGACCCTCCGGATCAGTCGCGCTCCCGGCGAGCGTCACCTGCTCGCCGCGATTCACGTCCTGCGCGGGCCCGGCGTTGGCGGCGGGCGCAGCATTGGACAGCGTGCGGAACGACCACGTGTGCGCGGCTGCGAGCGGCGCGCCCTCCACATCGGTGATGCCCGTCGTCAGCACGACGTTGTAGGTCGTGTCGAACAGCAGCTGCGCCGCGGGAGTGAACGTGACGATCGCTCCGTTGACCGCCAGCGTTCCGGTGATGGGCGCTCCCTGCGCGGGCGACACCTGGAAACTCGTCGCGGTCACGGAAGAGGCCGCCACCGGCTCGGAGAAGGTCACGCTCACCGTCGTGTTCCGGGCGACATCGGTCGCGTTAGCGGCGGGTGTCGTGGAAACGACCGTCGGCGGGGCGTTGGCCACCGTCGTGAACGTCCAGCTGTGCGCCTGGGTCAGTGCATTACCGGCGAGATCGCTGATGCCGGTCGTGAGGCGCGCGGTGTACGTCGTCCCGAAGGCGAGCGGGGCCGAGGGAGTCAGCGTCGCCGACGTCGCGCTCGACGCGTTGACGGTGGCAGCGACCGGAGCGCCGCCGGCCGGCGTCAGCGTGAACGTGGTCGTGGAGATCGACGCGCTCCTCACCGCCTCGGAGAAATTCGCCGTAACGGTCGTGTTTCGCTCGACACCCGTGGCCCCAGTCGTCGGCGTGGTGGAGATGACGGTTGGAGGCGTGCGATCGCCTTCGGCGCCATCTCCGTCGCAAAAGGTGAGAGCGGGCGCGAGCAGCAGAAGCACGCGGCCGAGATGAGCGCGGTGAGTCATAACGAGTGAACGGCGGAGGCGTCGAAGGAAACAGATGTCGGGGCACCGAAGGATTACCCCAGGACCATCGGGAGTCAAACGCGCTCACGAAAGGTTTACACCGCCTCGCCGATGGATGCGGAGGTTATTGTAGGGGGGACCCGGACAGGCTGAGGAGAGCGCGATGCTCGAGGAACTGGAAACGCCCGCTCCCATCGTCGATCTCGACCGCATGGAGCGGAACCTGGATCGCATGGCGGCGTACGCGACCGCGCACGGACTGGCCCTGCGTCCGCACATCAAGACCCACAAGACACCCTGGCTGGCGACGGAGCAGCTGCGTCGGGGTGCGGTTGGCGTCACCTGCGCGACGCCTCGTGAGGCCGAGGTTATGAGTGAGGTCGCTCCAGACCTCCTGCTCGCGTACCCCGCCGTCGGCACTGCCAAGGCGCGGCGCGTGGCGGGTCTCCCCGCCGACGTGCGTGTGACGGTGGCACTGGATTCGACTCGTGCCGCCAACGACCTCGCCGGGGCCGCTCGTGAGGCTGGGCGCCGGGTAGGGGTGCTCGTCGAGTGCGACATGGGGATGCGCCGCGTCGGCGTGCAAACTCCGGAGGATGCGGTTGCCCTCGTCAGGCACGTGCGCACGCGGCCCGAGCTCGAGTACGCCGGCATCGCCTTTTATCCCGGCCACATTCGCGAGCCGGTCGACCGCCAGGACTCCGCCCTGGGCGAGCTCGCGCGTCGGCTCGAGGGAACGCTGAGCGCGCTCCGCAAGGCAGGGCTGGAGCCGCGGGTCGTCAGCGGCGGCTCGACTCCAACCGCGACGCGCACGCACGAGATTCCCGGTGTGACCGAGATGCGTCCCGGCACGTACATCTACAACGATCGCGTTACGGCGGCGATCGGCGCGTGCACGATCGACGATTGTGCGCTCACCGTGCTGGCGACAGTCGTGAGCACCGCGGTGCCGGGTCAGGCGGTGATCGACGCCGGAAGCAAATCGCTCGGGCGAGAGCCGATGCGCGGCACGGAGGGAGACGGCTTCGGCGTCGTCCTCGATCATCCGGCGGTGCCGGTGCGGGCCATGTCGGAGGAGCACGGGTTGCTCGACCTCTCGAACACGAACTGGCGCCCGGCCGTCGGCGATCGGGTGCGTATCGTTCCGAATCACGTGTGCATTGTGGTCCATCTCTTCGACGTCGTGCATGGAATTCGACGCGAGGCCGTCGAGACGACCTGGCCGGTGGCGGCGCGTGGCCGGGCCGCGGCTTCCGCGGTGCTGGGTTGATGGCGCGCAGTGCTCGACAACGAGGACCGAAGAATGAGGACCGAGGAATTCCATATGGACGCCTTTTGAATTCCTCGGTCCTCGTTCATCGTTCATCATTCAGGCCTCGACCACTGTCCACCTCGAGAGCTCAAACGATGCGAATCGCCTTTCTCGCCGTTCTCGCCGTCTTCGCACTTCAGCCGCTCAGCGCTCAGGGCACCGACCCGCATCTGGCGCGCGCGCGACGCGTGCTTCGCTCGACGCCGCTCATCGATGGGCATAACGATCTGCCGTGGGCCATTCGCAGCGATTCGGTCGCGCGGCACGATGTCGATAAGTACGACCTGCGGAAGAAGACGCCCGGACATACGGACCTCGCGCGGCTCAAGGCCGGAATGGTCGGCGGACAATTCTGGTCCGTCTACATTCCAGCGAACGCCCGCGACTCCGGCTACGCGCGGGTGCAGCTCGAGCAGATCGACATCGCCCGGCAGGTGATCGCGAAGTACCCGGAGATCGAGTGGGCGCTCACCGCCGATGCGCTGCGCGCGAGCCACGCACGCGGCCGCATTGGCTCTCTCCTCGGTGTCGAGGGCGGCCACGCGATTGAGAACTCACTCGGGGCGCTTCGTGCTTACTACGACCTCGGCGCGCGGTACATGACGCTCACGCACTCGGCCACGATCGATTGGGCCGATTCGGGCACCGATACCGCGCGCCACGGCGGACTGACGGAGTTCGGCGAAGAGGTCGTGCGCGAGATGAACCGCCTGGGGATGCTCGTCGACCTCTCGCACGTGTCCCCGGGCACGATGAGCGACGCGCTCAACGTCAGCGAGGCGCCGGTGATCTTCTCGCACTCCTCGGCGCGCGCGGTCACCGACGTGCCACGCAATGTGCCCGACTCGATTCTCAAGCGGCTGCCACAAAACGGCGGGATCGTGATGGTGACGTTCGTCCCGGGATTCGTATCGCGGCAGGTCGCGGAGTACGGCAGCGAGATGCAGCGCGTGAACGCGGAGCTTCGCCAGCGGTTTGCCGGGGATGACGCGGCGCGGCGCCGCGAGCTGGACGTCTGGCGGCAGTCACACCCGATGCCGAAGGCCACGCTCAAGGATGTCGCCGACCACATCGACCACATTCGCAAGGTCGCCGGCCCGGATCATGTCGGCATCGGCGGCGACTTCGACGGCATCAACGAAGTGCCGGTCGGGCTCGAGGATGTGTCGACGTATCCGGCACTGTTCGCGGAGCTGTCGCGTCGCGGCTGGTCGGAGGCCGATCTGCGGAAGCTCGCCGGCGAGAATCTGCTGCGAGTGCTCAAGCGCGCCGAAGCGGTGTCCGCGCGACTGAAGAGAGAGCGCTCGGCGTCGACGAAGACCATTCAGGAGCTGGACGGCACACGGACGTGACCGAGCTCCCCATGTCCGGTGACGAAGTCATCGTGGCACTGGGGAGTGCCCTCTTCGCCCTCACCGTGTGGGGACGCTGGATGATCGGGCCGATGCGGTTGCGGCGGCTCGGCGCGCCGGCGACGGGCTCCCGCTTGCTGACGATCGCGCCGATCCTCTGTCTGGTGCTTCTCTTCGTCGTGCTGCGCACGCTCGCGTCGCACGATGTCCGCGATGATCCGCGCTACCTGGTCATGTACCTCGCGTTAGGCGCGGCCTGGCTGGCGGTGGCGATGATGCTCATGCCGGTGCTCGGATTGAGCGTGCGTGACGACGTGCTCGAGCGCGGGAACCCGGCGGCGGCGTACGCCGCGTCCGGCGCGCTCCTGGGGATCACGCTCTCCTTCGCCGGCGGCAACATCGGCGACGGTCCGGGATGGTGGGTGGTCGTTTTTTCGGCGATTCTCGCGACCGCCGCTCTGTATCTTCTGTGGGCATTGCTCGAGCGGTTCGCGGATGTATCGGAGCAGGTGACGGTCGAGCGGGACGCCGCCGCCGGCGCCCGGCTTGCCGGCTTCCTCACCGGGTGCGGCCTGATCCTCGGTCGCGCGGTCGCTGGCGACTGGGTTTCCGCGAGTGCGACGATCACCGATTTCGCGCGGGTGGCGACACCGGTGCTGGGGCTCCTCCTCATCGCCATCCCACTGGAGCGACTGGCGCGGTGCACTCCGCAGCATCCGGTGCGCCCCGTCGTGACATGGGGGCTCGGACCCGCGCTCCTGTATGTCACGCTCGCGACGGCATACGTCGCGGTGATCGGCATTCCTGCATGACAACTCCCTGGGGCACCCGTGCGCCGTTAGGTGCGGATGCGTACGCCCGGATGCGACGGCGCGCGATCTTCGAGTGCTGCAAGTGGGATCCCCAGGTCGAGGATACCGCGACGCTGGCTCCTTTTCCCCTCGTGCTTCCACGAGAGGTATGGGTGGAGCTGGCGATGCTCGCCGAAGACTTGGCGCGGGAGACGCTCGAGGCGGAAGCAGAGCTGATCGACCGTCCCGAGCTCCACGGCACACTCGGTCTTCCCCGTGGCTGCCGGCGTGCGCTCCGACGCGCCGATGTCCCATCGCGCGGCGCTGCCCGCCTCATTCGCTTCGATTTTCACCACACCCCTCACGGCTGGCGCATCTCGGAAGCGAACACCGACGTGCCGGGCGGCCTGAACGAAGCCTCGGGCGTCGCCGCCATCATGGCCGAGCATTACGATGGTCTCGCACTCCCGGGCGATATCGCGGGCACGTACGCGAAAGCACTGCTCGACAGGAGCGATACCGGCTGCGTCGCGCTCGTTCACGCGACCGCCTACACCGACGATCGTCAGGTGATGTCGTACCTCGCTCGGCGTCTGGAAATGCTCGGGGGAACCTCCGTGCTCGCGAGCCCGATGCACGTCACGTGGCGCGCACGACACGCGACCGTGCTCACCGCGAGCGCGACCGGTCGCCCGGACGTCATCGCCAGGTTCTATCCCGCCGAGTGGCTATGTGATTTGCCGATCGGCTGCGAGTGGCAGCGGTTCTTTCGTGGCTGCGTCACGCCGCTGAGCAATCCCGCGAGCGCGCTCCTCACGCAAAGCAAGCGGCTACCGCTCGTGTGGGACCGCCTGCGAACACCAATGTCCACCTGGCGCGCTCTGCTTCCCGAGACGCGAAATCCTCGTGATGTACGCAAGAGCGAAAGCGACGCGTGGGTGTTGAAGCCGGCGCTCGGACGCGTTGGCGACGGCGTGGGAATTCGCGGAGTGACGCCCGACAGGGAGTGGAGACGTATCGCCCGTGCGGCGCGGTGGTTTCCACGCTGGTGGATCGCGCAGCGTCGGTTCGAGGCGTCTCCGCTCGACACAGGCACGGAGCTCGCCTACCCGTGCATTGGCGTCTACACGATCGACGGCCGCGCGGCGGGAGCCTATGGACGCATCGCACGCTCACCGCTCATCGATTGGCGCGCGCGCGACATACCAGTGCTGGTGTCCGTTCGAGACGAGTCAGTCGCGACGAGGCGGTCAGCATGAACGAGGAGCTGATCTTCGAGGCGTGGGCGCCCGACGACGGGCTGTGGACGCCATGGGCAAAGCCGGTGCTGTTCGCCAATCTATCGCGCGTGGTCGGAGATCCGGTTTCGGTTGACACCTGGCGCTCCGTGGACGTCGGACAGGTTCCTCCGGCGCGCGGCACGACGGCGGTGGTGGTCGATCTACCTGGAAAGCAGTCGGTGCTCGCCGGTCTCGCCCTCGCCGATCGGGGATATCGTCCCGTTCCTCTCTACAACGTCAACGTGGGGCCGAACGCGGTCATCGACGCCGGAGAAATCGCGGGCGCGCTTCACTCCGGCGCAGAGGAGCTGCGGCAGATGCGCATCGCGCCTGACGCGCCGCCGGCGTTCTTGCTCGACTCCAGGCGCATGCGCCCCATTCGAACGCCGGCTCCGGGGAAATTCGACAATCGCTGGATGGTCATGCCCCAGGATTTCCCGTCGGCGACGCTGCTGATGTCGCGTGGCATCGCCGAGGTGCTCGTCCTGCGAGAGAACGAGAGCCCGGCGCGCGGCGACCTCGCGCATGTGCTTCTCCGTTGGCGCCGCGCGGGAATGTCCATTCTGGGGGTCGATGTGAAAGCCGGCGCACGCGCGCGAGAGTTGACGATCGAGCCACCCTCGCTCTTCCGTCGCGCATGGTACCGCCTCATCGCGCTCGCCGGTCTCCGGCGCGCGAACGTTGGTGGATTCGGTGCGCAGATCCCGGAAGAATACGAGGGCGGGCGCATGAGCGGCTTCGCGTGAGCGACAGGGCGCGTTGCGAGTGGGCGCGCGGCCCGCTCGACATCGTTTATCACGACACCGAATGGGGTGTTCCCGTTCACGACGACCGCGTGCATTTCGAGTTCATCACACTCGAGGGGGCGCAGGCCGGGTTGAGCTGGTCCACGATTCTCAAGAAGCGCGAGCGGTATCGTGAGGTGCTCGACGGATTCGATCCCGATCGCATCGCGCGCTACACGAAGCGCAAGCTGGATGCGCTCCTCCGAGACCCGGGCATCGTGCGCAACCGGCTGAAGGTCGCGTCGCTCGTGCCCAACGCCCGCGGGTTTCTCGATGTGCGGGACGAGTTCGGTTCCTTCGACGCGTTCGTGTGGCGGTTCGTGGACGGCGTGCCCAGGCGCAACGTCCGTCGGTCGATCAAGGACATCCCCGCGCGAAGCGCTGAGTCGGACGCGTTGAGCAAGGAGCTGCTCCGGCGTGGATTCAAGTTCGTGGGCTCGACGATCTGCTACGCCTACATGCAGGCGTGCGGGCTCGTGGACGATCACACGATCGCGTGCTTCAGGCGCAGGCCTGGCGCGTAAGAAAAAGCGGGCGGAGTCTTTTCGACTCCGCCCGCCTTCGTGATTACCCAGCTCGCCGGGGGTTACCGCGCGACCTGCACGGCGTCGGTCCCCACGACCTTCTTCCCACCGCTCGCCCATCCACGGAGCGTGAGCGCCGTCGTCTGAGGCGTGAGGTCGCCTGTCTCGATCATCTTGCGACGATCGAACATCACGACGAGGTCGATGTCTCCATCCTTGTCGACGTCCCGCGTTACCGCGAGATAATTGCCTTCGCCCCCTCCGACCACAGTGGTGCCAACCCGCCCGAGGGTGAGCGTCGAGACGTCCACCGTCGTCGCGTCGAGCTTGTCAGTGGTGAGCACGGCCACCGGGATGAAGCCATCCCAGTGTCCCCTGAGGTAAATGCGGTTGCCCGGATCCGAGGGCTTCACGTCGATGTCGATCTCGTCCACCTTCACGACGACCTGCGCCTCGACAGCGGTCGCGACTCCATTGTCCTTGTCGCGCACGCTCACACGCACCGTGTAGGTGCCGTCTTCCGAGTAGATGTGGCGGCCGGGAATCGGCTCGGCGAGCGTCGTCGCGTCGCCCTCATCGACCGATCCGTCACCCCAGGCGATCGAGTAATGCCACGGCGCGTCGAGCACGCCGGGGTCGCTGAGCGGAACCGAAACGCGGTAGGGCTCACCGATGAACAACGTCGCTCCGTCGAAGGCGCCGAGCGCGGGGAGTGCGTTCGCGACATCGACGCGCGTCGTCACCAGGGTGACCAGCTCGCCATCGCTTACCGACAGCGTGGCGAAGTAGGCACCGTTGTCCACGAAGCGGTGTGAGACGGCATGACCAGGCTTACTGGTTCCGTCGCCAATGGTCCACACGTAGGTGAGCGAATCACCGTTCTCGTCGGTAGCCGTGCCGGTCAACTCCACGGAATCGCCTTCGATCGCGGTATATGGGCCACCCACCTGAACGACCGGCGGGAGGTTCACAGGTTCCGGCGCGCAGCTGTTCACCTCACGGTACCCGGCTCCACTCGGCTGATACGTCACCGTACATCCCTGAAGGGCGAGGACGCCCGTACCGGCGGCGGTTTTCGTATATGTCGCGGCCGCTGCGATACCCGCGCTCGCGTTCGAGATGACCATTTGCATCTCGCGATAGACGAACCGGACCTCGCCGGTGCGCTCGAGAAGTTGAACCTGGAAGCTGCTTCCCGGATACGAGAGGCTGCAGCAGGGGCGCATGTCGTTCCACGTCACGATGAAACGGCGGTCGCCGTCGGCGCCGACCGTGTTCACGAACACACGGCTGTTCTGAAGGCTCGGGAAGCTGAAGCGCGACGCGGGCATCCAGTCGGCGTACGCAGGCGCCGCCAGGACGAAGGCGCCGTCGGGGATGTTCCACGTCCGCTTGAACGTAATGGGACTGCCGAAGCTGATGTGTCCGTTCGCGCTCACGTAGACGGACGAATAGGACTGTCCGTAGAAGGAGAACGCGAAGGGCAGCGCTTGCGGCGTCGTCTCATCGTCGATGTACTGAAGTCCCGTGCCGAGCTCGTTGACCCACTCCGCCGGCGTCACGGCGCTCAGATCGACGGCGAGGGGACCTAACGGCGCAGCCGAAAGTTGAAGTCCGGCCATGGCATCCCCGGCAAGGCTTCCCGTCATGTACATCGAGGGCCCGAGCGGATTCGCGCGAGCGTACAGTGTCGGAGGAAGCCCAGGCGCGTACTTGGCAAGCACGTCCGGGATCTCGACGAACGATGACTCGTTGCCGAGCGGAGCGAACGGCTTGGTCAGGAAGAACTCGCAGGCGCTCGTGGACAGCGTCATCGCAAGGAGCGCTACCGCGGCTTTGCGGGTCGGGAACATGGCTGACTCGTGGTTGATGTCTGTTACGACTTCGTGCGGTGTCTCTGCCACACGGGCGGAGCCACTCACTGAGATGACGGACACCCCACCCAGCCGGTAATCATTAGAAAACGCTCGTGATCGTTAGGCTGACGTCCCTCCCGAAGCTTCGGGTGATTTTAGTGCCTAACTCCCTGCGGCCGCGTGTGTTCAGCCACGCACCCGAACCGTAGGAAACGATGGCCGTTCATTTGCGTCGAAACATGAGAAACGCGCCGCCGAAAGCGCCCGAAACGGGGCGAAGGAACTCCGGATTTCCGGGCGCGCGGAGCCGCCAATACGGCAGAGATCGACCCCTATTGCTCTTCGGGCACTCGCCTCGCGATCCCCGAGCTCCACTGCAGAAGAATGACGGCCAGCGCGATCAGCGCGCCTCCCGCGAGCGTGGAGGGCGGCAGCGGCTGCGACAGAACGAGCGCGCCGAGGAGCGTGGTGAAGAACGGCTCGATCGTCGACACGATCGCGGTGCGCACCGGACCGAGTGTAGCGAGTCCGCGAAGGAAGAACAGGAACGCCAGCGTCGTGCCGACGAAGGCGAACGCCACGATGCTCGCCCAGGCGGCTGGCGCGAGGCGCGCGGTGAACGTTCCCGTTGCGAGTCCCGCGACGATCTGAACGATCGCCGCCCCGATGACGATGTACACCGAGATGACGGTGGGGCGCATTCCCTCCTGAAGGCGCCCGATGGCCGGGATGTAGAGCCCGTAACACAGCGCCGCCGACAGCGCGAGAAGCACACCCACGAGTGGAACGTCGGTTGTCGCCGACCACGGCGCTCCGACCATCGTGGTGATGCCGATGAAGGAAATGCCAAGCGCGACGAGCCGCCGCGCGTCGATCGGCTCGGTACGTCGCACGAACGCGAACGCGGCGACCCACGCCGGATAGGTATAGAAGAGGAAGGCGTTCGTCGCCGCCGGCAGATGATCGAGCGCGCGCAAGGCCAGAAACGAAATGAGCGCCTGACCGCCTCCGCCGATGATGAGAACGCGGAGCGCGAGCGATCGCGGGATTCTCAGCGCGCCGACACCTCCGGCGGCGATCGTGAGGAGAACGCCGGCAAGGAGGAATCGCCAGGCGAGAATGGAGGTGAGCGGCGCGCCGGATCGCCGCGCCAGCACGACGAAGATCGCGATGGCGCCAAAGCAGCACGCGCCGAGGAGCACGAAAAGCGTGGCGCGCGCAGCGGACGGCTTTCGTGCAGGCGTGACGAGCTCTCTTGTGGGGGTGTGGCCGGGGATTCTATTTAGCGTCGCGTGATCGAACAACCGTTGATGGTCATCATTGGTTCCCCCGACCTTCCGCATCAGCCATCCGACCCATGCGCTTTCGACGTTCGTTGTCACTCGCGGGAATCCTGTTCGTCTGGGCGTGCGCGTCCGCCGGTCCTCGACGTGAACGAGCGGACGGCGCCTACGACGTGGTCATCACCGGCGGTCGTATCGTCGATGGCACCGGCAATCCGTGGTTCCACGGAGACATCGGCATCCGGGGCGATCGCATCGTGCGTATTGCGCCGCGCGGCGCGCTCGGCACCGCGACGGCTCGCCAGCGCGTGGACGCGAGCGGGCTCGTGGTCGCGCCGGGCTTCATCGACATCCAGAGTCACTCGCGCAACGCGTTCCTCACGGGCGATGGACGCGTCGTCAGCAAAGTGACGCAGGGCGTCACCACCGAGATCCTCGGCGAGGGCTCGACCAATGCGCCGGTGAACGATCTCATCCTGCAGGGCGCGGATACGGCGTGGCGCAGGGTGAACGAGCCATTTCGTGGCGCGCGTGGATTCGACGCCTGGCTTCGCGCCATGGAGACGCACGGCATCTCGACGAACGCGGGCTCGTTCGTTGGCGCGTCGACGATCCGCATGTACGGCAAAGGAATGGCGGAGGGCGCCGCGTCCCCCGCCGAGCTGGACACGATGCGGGCCGCGATGCGTCGTGCGATGGAAGATGGTGCCTTTGGCCTGGCGTCGGCGCTCATCTATCCACCGGGCGTGTTCGCGTCGACCGATGAGCTTGTCGAAGTAGCGAAAGTCATGGCGCCGTATGGCGGCATCTACATCACGCACATGCGCTCCGAGGCGGACCAGCTTCTCGAGGCGATCGATGAGGCGTTGACGATTGGGCAGCGCGCCGGCGTGCCCGTCGAGATCTATCACCTGAAGGCCGCCGGCAAACGGAACTGGCACAAGGGCCCGCTCGCGATCGCGAAGATCGACTCGGCCCGTCGAGGCGGTCAGGATGTCACCGCCGACATGTATGGCTACGTCGCTGGCGGAACGGATCTGTCATCGTGTTTGCCGCCGTGGGTGGCGGCCGACGGGAAGCTGCTCGAGAACCTGCGCGACTCCACGGTGCGCGCTCGTGTCGTCGCCGATGCATCGCGCGAGTTCACGGAGTGGGAGAGCCTCTGTCGCCTCGCGGGGCCCGAGGGCGTGATGGTCGTCTCCTTTCGCAAGGAGGAGAACAAGCCGCTGGAGGGAATGCGCCTCTCCGAGATCGCGGCGCGTCGCGGCTCCGATTGGCTGAACACCGTCATCGACCTCACGCTCGAAGAAGAGGACGGTCTCGGCGGGATCTTCTTCATCGCGTTGGAGGACAATCTCGCGCTGCAGATGCGTCAGCCATGGATGAAGTTCGGCACCGACGCGGGTGGCCAGGATCCGGAGAGCGCGCGCGGGATGACCCACCCGCGCGCGTACGGGAACTACCCGCGCGTGCTCGGCCGGTACGTGCGCGAGCAGGGCGTGATGTCGCTCGAGGAGGCCGTGCGGAAAATGACCTCGGCGGTGGCGACGCGGCTGTCCATCCTCGACCGCGGGTTGCTCCGTCCCGGCATGTTCGCGGACGTCGTCGTTTTCGATCCCGCGACGATCATCGATCGCGCGACGTACGAGCAGCCCCACCAGCTTTCCGAAGGCGTGCGACACGTTTTCGTGAACGGCGTCGCCGTCGTGCACGACGGGCGACATACCGGCGCGACGCCCGGGCGCGCGCTGCGGAAGGGGCGCTGAGCCGAACCGCCCGGGCTTCTTCCGTGCCTAACGCCACGCTCCGATGATCGCGCCCATGATGATCATGTAGATCAGCTGGTACCCCGCGTCGATCATGAACACGCTCGCCGGCTTGCCCGAGAACAGGTTGCCGTTGAGGCCGATCGGAAACCCGAATCCGAGCCAGGCGAGCACGGCGATGACGATGCCGCCGACGAGCGACGCTCCGCCGGTAAGTCCAATGAGCAGGGCGATGACCATCGCCGTGATCAGGTACGTGACGAACGAGAAGGCGTACGTCTTCCCCATGCTCGACTGCATCGCCGCGAGCTTCTCCGGCGTGTGCCCGTGCGCCGCCATCCACTGCCGGCCGAACATCGCGTTGGAGTACCAGAGTGCGCCGAGTGCGAACGCCGCGATGGCGGCGACGAGGATGGCGATCCAGTTCACGTCGAGCTGGGGCATGGGCCTCCGGCATCAGGGTGAGGGCGCGTCTTCGCGCCGCTGAGGACACAGCAAGGTGTCAATGGTGTCGAGGGTGTCAAGGGGAGGTCGTCCAGGTCGTCGAGGGACCAAGTCGTCACCGGCGAGGCCAGGGTGTCGGCGGATTCACCTTGATTACCTGGACGACCTGGACGACCTCGACGACCTGTTCCCTTGACACCCTTGACACCCTTGACACCCTCGACACCCTCAGAGGTACTTCCCTCGCAGCACCCGCTCGTGATGCGCCACGTGGCCGACGATGACGAACGCCATCGCGCGGACCGAGACCACGAACCCGCTGGCGGTGCCACGGCGCGCCAGGGCGTCGGCGTCGAGATGGTAGTAGAGGTCGAGCGTCGTGGCGCGAAGGTGGGCGAACTCGTCGGCCAGGCTGGCCAGCGTGCGCGCGCCGAAGTTCCCCATGGGGACGTACTGATCCTGCTCGAACGACGCGAGCGGTGTCTCGTCGGCACGCGCGAACCGTAGCGCACGGTACGAGAACACCCGCTCCGTGTCGTTCACGTGGCCGATCATTTCCTTGATGGTCCACTTGTCGGGCGCATAACGATAGTCGCCGCGCGCTTCGCCAATCGACCTCAGGAATTCCGGAAACGCGGTCCCCTGTCGCGCCATGATCTCGAAAATGTCCCCCGGCGGGACGCTGGCGACGTACCCAGCCTGGTAGGGGGCGTACTCGGTCGATGGCGGACGTTCCAGGGTCAGATGCGGCATCCGGCCCTCATACGCGTTGTTTTCCTCGTACGACCCACGCACGAATTCGGGCATCGAGAATGTCGAGCGGAATGGCGCCCGCGCCCAGGACCTCGTCGTGAAACGCTCGCAGGTCGAACGCGTCGCCGAGCTCGCGCTCCGCGTACTCGCGAAGCTCGCGGATCTTGAGCTGACCGATCTTGTACGCGAGCGCCTGGCCGGGCCATGAGATGTACCGATCCACCTCGACGGTAATGTCGTGCAACGGCTTGCTGCTGTTGGCCGCGAAGTAATCGATCGCCTGTTGTCGCGACCATCCCATGGAGTGCAGGCCCGTATCGATCACCAGTCGGACCGCACGCCACATGTCGTACGTGAGCGCACCGAATCGCGAGTAGGGATCGCGGTACAGCCCGAGATCGTCGCCGAGCGATTCGGCGTAGAGTGCCCACCCCTCGACGAAGGCGGTGAAGCCCAGGTGCTTGCGGAACTCGGGCACCTTCTCGAGCTCCTGCGCGAGCGCGATCTGGAGGTGGTGACCGGGAACGGCCTCGTGCGCCGTGAGCGCCTCCATCTCCCACTTGGGGCGGGCCTTCAGGTCATAGGTGTTGGCGTAGAAGGTTCCCGGACGCGCCGCCTCGGGAGATCCCGGCATGTAATACGCGGTCGTGACGTTGCGCTCGGCGTAGGCGGGGACGGCGATCACACCATACGGAGTGCGCGGCAACCGGCCAAAGAGACGAATCAACCCCGGGTCGATGCGCTTGGCGATGTCGCGGTACTCCCGGAGCAGGCTCGCCGTGTCGGCGAAATAGAACTGTGGATCGGTCCGAAGGAACTGGATGAAATCGGCGAAGGTCCCGGTGAATCCGGTCTGCGCCATGACGCTGTCCATCGCGCCGCGAATTCGGGCGACCTCGCGCAACCCCAGCGCGTGGATGTCCGCGGCGGTCATCGCGGTCGTGGTGTACTGACGGACGGCGAATGCGTACCAGGCTTCCCCGTCGGGCAGGGCGGACAGCCCAATCGTCTCTCTCGCGCCGGGGACGTAGCGCTCTGTGATGAAGCGATGCAGCTGTCGCCAGGCGGGAAGCACCGAATCGCGGACGAGCGCAGTACCGCGCTCGAGCAGCCGTGCGCGCTCGGCGTCCGGCACGGTCGATGGAAGCTTCGCCAGCGGAGCGAGCATGGGGCTCGTCGCCGGGTCATCGACGATCTGCCGCGCGATCGCATCGGCGACGCCGTGCAGCGTGACGCGTGGCGGGGTGATGCCACGGGCAAGCCCGGTGTCGAGCAGCCTGACGACCTGCCTGACGAGTCGTGGGAACGTCTGCAGTCGCGTGAAGAGCGCGTCGGCATCCTCAACGCGTGTGAGCGGCATGAGCGAGACGACGTCGGGAATGTCGCGCTGGATGCCGCTCAACGCGGTCACCTGAAACAGCTCACTCGGAAAGCGCGCCTGCTCGACCGCCATCGTCCCTTCGTGCTTGAGCAGGTCATAGGTGAGGCGATCGGCGGAAGAGAGCCGCTGTCTATTGATCGTCTCGAGAACGGCGAGCGTTCGTCCCGCATCACGCTTGCGCCGCTCGATTGCCGCGGCCGAGAGATCGGACCAGAGGTGATCGTGGCCACGGTGTCCGATGAATGTGGCTGACTCCGGCGACTCGGTGAGCTGCCACTCGAAGTAGAGCTCCGCAAGCTGGCGAAGTCGGCCGCTGTCGCTGGGGGCGCGACCCCGACCCGGATGTTGGAGCGCGCGGAACCGGCGCTCCAGCTCGGTGAGAGACGGCGGGCGATGCTGTGCTACGGCCTCTCGCGGCGGTGCGAGAATCGCGGCGGCCAGAGCCGCGAGTGTAATGATGTGGCGCATGGTCGATAGGCTGCGGCCGCGAGGATTGGAGCGCAAGGCCGGGAGCGATTCGGGCTGCTCGCGAAGCAGACCAGACCGAAACCCTTGCCACCCCCGGAGCCACCCCCACAACCTCTACGCATGCCTACCTCGAGCCTCACGAAAGCCGTCGTAACGGCTGCCCTCTTCGCCGTTCCCGTTGCCGCGCAAACCGCTCCTCCTCCGGCACCGGACTCTGCGCCCCCCGTCCGCCGGGAGTTCCGCGGCGTCTGGGTGGCCTCGGTCGCCAACATCGACTGGCCCTCCCGTCCAGGCCTGTCGACGTGGGAGCAGCAGGAGGAGCTCGTGCACCTGCTCAACCGGGCCGTGGCGCTCGGGTTGAACGCGATCGTTCTACAGGTGCGCCCCGCGGCCGACGCCCTCTATCCATCTCCGCACGAGCCGTGGTCGGAGTATCTCACGGGACGACAGGGCGTAGCGCCTGAGCCGGCCTGGGATCCGCTGGCGTTTGCCGTCAACGAGGCGCACCGTCGCGGGCTCGAGCTCCACGCCTGGTTCAACCCGTTCCGCGCGCGTCACCCGTCAGCGATGTCCGAACCGGCAGCGACGCACATTGCACGGCGGCAGCCCGAGCTCGTGCTGTCGTATGGCCGCCACCTCTGGATGGACCCCGGCCTGCCGGCGACGCGCGCGCACTCGATTCGCGTGATCACCGAAGTCGTCCGCCGCTACGACATCGATGGCGTGCAGATCGATGATTACTTCTATCCGTACCGGGAGCGCGACTCGTCAGGCACGCTGCTCGAGTTTCCCGACAGCCTGAGCTGGGCGCGGTACGTGGCGACGGGCGGCCCGCTGTCGCGGGATGATTGGCGGCGAGGCAACGTCGATACATTCGTGCGCGACCTCTATCGCGCGATCAAGCGCACGAAGCCGGGCGTGAAGTTCGGTGTGAGCCCCTTCGGGATCTGGCGTCCCGGAAATCCCGCGACGATCCAGGGCTTCGACCCGTACGAGCAGATCTATGCCGACGCGCGCAAGTGGCTCGTCGAAGGGTGGGTCGACTACTTCGCGCCGCAGCTCTACTGGCCGATTCAACCGCCGGCGCAAAGCTATCCGACACTGCTGTCGTGGTGGCTGCAGGAGAACGTGAAGCGCCGGCACATCTGGCCGGGAAACTTCACGAGTCGGGTCGGCGCGAGCGATTCGGCGCGCCGGTGGGCGCCCAGCGAGATCCTCGAGCAGGTGCGCCTGACGAGAGAGCTCTCGGCCGCCAGCGGCAACATCCACTTCAGCATGAAGGCGTTTCTCGAGAATCGCGACAGCATCGGTACGCAGCTCGCCCGCGGCGCGTACGCCGAGCCGGCGCTGGTGCCAGCGACCCCCTGGCTCGACCGTGTTCCCCCGCGTGTACCGATCGTCGCCGCACGCGTCGACACGGCGACCGGCGGCCTCGGACTGCGGATGCTGCCCGGCGGGAAGGAGTCGGTCTGGCGCTGGGTCGTTCGCGCACGCACCGGCGGCGCCTGGACGACGCGCCTCCTCCCCGGGTGGCAGCGATCCCACGCACTGACCGTTGACGCCGCAGCGCCGCGGCCGGATGCGGTCCTCGTGAGCGCGGTCGATCGCGTGGGGAACGAGAGCCGCGTCGTGCGCGTGCGACTCGCGAAACCGAGCAGCGCGGCATCGGCGGCGCCGTGACGGAGCGCTTTCGCGCGGCGCGGCGTGCGGTTCGCCTCACCGGAACGCGCGCTCACCGCATGGCGCGCGGCGCTCGCGGCAGGGCGCGCTACCTTGCTCCGCCGCTGACTCTCGGAGGCTTCGTTCGCATGCTGGAGGCGCGCGACCGTGCGGTCGCTCCCACGGGATCGCTGTCGATCGATTCGCGACGGTCGCGCCTCGTATTTCACGTGCGCTACTTCGGCGTCCTTCGAATGCAAGGTGAGTTTCGCGACGTGCGCGGAGAAATCTTCGGGGTCGATCCACGGACGCTCTCGGCATCGTCGATCACGGCGACCATCCCGATCGCCGGACTTCGGACCGGTCTTCGTGTGCGCGACCGCCATCTCTCCAGTCGCGGGTATCTCGCGCGTCGCCAGAGTCCCGAAGCGACCTTCCACAGCGACCGCATCATCGACAACGGCCCGTCGGGCACTCACGTCGTTGGCCGACTGACACTGCGCGGCATCGCGCGGGAAATCACACTCCACGTGAGCGAGTGTCGGTACGATGCCGCCGCGCGGCGCGTCCACGCGCGCGCGCACGGAACCGTTCACCGGTCGGATTTCGCCGTCGGCCCCTCACGACATTTACCGTGGTGGGACCTGCGCCGATACCTCATCGGCGACGAGGTGAGCCTCGTCATCGATGTGGAAGCAGTCGAGCGGAGCAACGAAGCATGAGTGAGCAGGGCGTCGAGACCACCGAATCGGCACGGCAGCTGCTCGTTGTGCAGCGCGAGCGCGCCGAGCGTCTGCTCAACGGCGTGCGCGCGGGGGTACTCGGTCTCCTCGCCGCGGCGGCGCTCGCGTACGCGCCGAGCCTCACCCCGGAGCTGAACCGGGTGAACGTGCTCGTGCTCGCGCCGACGCTCGCCTGGACCGTCGCGCAGTATCTCCTCTTCTACCGACGCGACCGACTTCCGAGCTGGCTCTCGATCGCCAATCCGGTCGTCGACATCACCGCCGTCAGCGCGATCATACTCGGCTACGCCCTGGCGCAGTCGGCCGCGCTTGCGCTCAAGACGCCGATCTTTCTGTCGTATTTCGTCATTCTCGCCGCGCGCCCCATCGCGTCATCCACCGCGCGCGCCGCGCTCGTCGCGGGGCTCGCTGTCGTGCAGTACAGCTTTCTCGTTCAGTTCTTCGTCACGTCGGGGCGCATTCAGACGACCTCACCGCTCAACGCGCCCGCCGTTTCCGGTGTGTCGCTGCTCGATGAAAGCGCGAAGGTGCTCCTGCTGGCGCTCGCGGGAGCGGTGGCGACGTACGCGACCGCATGGCACGAACGCCTCGCCATCAGCTACTTCCGCCAGGCGCGTGATCGCGAGCAGCTCGAGGCTCGCCTGGCGCGAGCCCAGCTGCAGACGCTCAAGCTCCAGCTCCAGCCACACTTTCTCTTCAACACGCTCAACACGATCACGGCGCTCATTGGCGTCGACCCGCGTGTGGCCGAGCGGATGGTGTCCGGACTCAGCGAGCTGTTGCGGCTGTCGCTGCGCAACGCCGGGGAACACGAGGTGCCGCTGTCGC
This sequence comes from Gemmatimonadaceae bacterium, assembly GCA_035765135.1. GTDB lineage: Bacteria > Gemmatimonadota > Gemmatimonadetes > Gemmatimonadales > Gemmatimonadaceae > JAICNG01. Next base: position 40,472 of record DASTYE010000010.1, read on the forward strand.
GTGAGCTGGAGCTGCTCCAGCACTACGTCGAGATCCAGCAGATCAGATTTCGCGACCGCCTCACCGTGAGCCTCGACGTCGCGCCGGACACCATGCAGGCCATGGTCCCGAACTTCATCCTCCAGCCTCTGGTGGAGAACGCCATCCGGCATGGCATCGGTCCGCGCGCCGCGCCGGGACACGTCGATGTGCGTGCGTTCCGGGAGAACGGCACGCTGCACCTGTGCGTGGCCGACAACGGCGTGGGCACCCGACCGCGCAGCGAGATGTCGGGGGAGGGGATCGGGCTCGGCAACACGAAGGCCCGACTCGAGCATCTCTACGGCGCCGACCACCAGTTCAGTGCGCACGGGGGACGTGACGGCGGGTTCGTCGTCGATATCGTCATTCCATTCCGCGCGCGCGCGGACAGCGCGAGCGCCTAACGTCACGGAGTACCGATGGAGCAGATTCGCACGCTGATCGTGGACGATGAGCCGCTGGCGCGGCAGCACCTGCGCGTTCTGCTGGCCGACGATCCCGACATCTCGGTCATCGGGGAGTGCGGCAACGGTCGCGATGCCGTGGAGGCCATTCGCGCCGAGCAGCCGTCGCTCGTGCTGCTCGACATCCAGATGCCGGAGCTGAACGGCCTGGCGGTGATCGATGAGGTCGGCGCCGAGTCGATGCCGACGACGATATTCGTCACGGCGTTCGACGAGTACGCGGTCAAGGCGTTCGACGCGCACGCCCTCGACTACGTGATGAAGCCCGTGAGCCGCGCGCGATTCCACCAGGCGATCGAGCGCGCCAAGGCGCAGATGCGCGAACCGTCACCCGGCACACGCCCACCGCTCGCGGCGCTCCTCGATCAGCTCCGGTCGGAGGGCACCGCCGTGCCGCGGCGCATTGCCCTCAAGCGAGACGGCCGGCTCCTGTTCGTCCGCATCGAGGATATCGACTGGATCGAAGCGGCCGATGATCACGTCGTCGTGCATGTCGGCCGCGACATCTATCGGCAGCGCGACACGCTCACGCGTCTCGAGCAGCGGCTTCCACCGCAGAAGTTTCTGCGTGTGCATCGCTCCTCGATCGTCAACGTCGACCGCATCCGGGAGATGCAGCCGTGGTTCCAGGGAGATTTCGTGCTGATTCTCGTGGACGGGACGCGCGTGACGACGGGGCGGAGCTATCGCGAGCGCGTGCGGGAGTTCATTGAGAGGTCGATGTAGCGGGTCAGGGGCCAAGGGCCAAGGGCCAAGGGGAGGGTCAGGGGTCAACAGTAGTTCGGTTAATCCTCGACCCTCCCCATGGCCCCTGGCCCTTGGCCTTTGGCCCTGCTCTTCAGGAGCATTCTCATCCCGTACCGCGTCCGCAGCGTGATCATTGGCTTCATCGCCACGCGCTGCCCGGCGACGAGCTCCATTCGCCAGCGTTGTGCGAGCGTCGCGAGCAGGAGCGTTCCCTCCGTCCACGCGAACTGGTCGCCGATGCACATCCGCGTGCCGCCCCCGAAGGGAAAATACGAGAACTTCGGTCGCGTCGCCTGCGCCTCCGGCGTCCAGCGCTCCGGATCGAAGCGCAATGGGTCCGGAAACCACCGTGCGTCGCGGTGCGTGACCAGCGGGCTGACGACGACGAGCGCGCCCCGGGGAATCACCACGCCGCCCACTTCGTAGTCCTCGAGCGCGCGCCGGCCGATGGCGTAGGCCGGCGGATACAGCCGCATCGATTCGGTGAGAACCATCCGCGTGTAAGCGAGCGCTCCCAGATCATCGGCGGTGGCTCGGCGATCACCGAGCACGCGATCAACTTCCTCGTGCAGTCGCGCTTCCGCCTCGCGGTGCTGGGACAGCAGATACCACGTCCACGTCAGCGCGTTCGCCGTCGTCTCGTGCCCCGCGAGAAAGAGCGTCATCGCCTCGTCCCGGAGCTGCGTATCCGTCATGCGTCCGCCGTCGCCCTCCGCATCCTGCGCGATGAGCATCATCGACAGCACATCCTCGCGCTCGACACCGCGCGCGCGCTCGGCCCGGCGCTCCGCGATGAGTCGGTAGATCGTGTCGTCCAGGCGGCCGCGCGCGCGTGCGAAGCGCCGAGTGTGCGGAAGCGGAAGCCGGTCGAGGAGCTGCATGCCCGGAATGAAGACGGTCTGGAAGAGCTCCAGCGCTTCGGTGAGGGCGCCGCCGATCTCGTCGGCTTCCGCGTCCACGTCGGCGTCGAAGAGCGTGCGCGCGACGATCGCGAGCGTGAGCGCCATCATCTCGCGGTCCATGTCGACGACGCTCCCGTCTCGCCAGCGCTCGTGCGTGATCCACGCGCGGTCGACCATCTCGCGTGCGTACGCCGCGATGCGCTGTCGGTGGAAGGCAGGCTGCACGAGGCGGCGCTGCCGGAGATGAAAATCGCCTTCGCTCGTCAGAAGTCCTTCACCGAGAAGAATCTTCGCGCGCTGAAGGACGTGCCCCTTCATGAACGACCGCTGGTGTGTGACGAGCACGTCGCGCACGTGATCGGGGTGCGTGAGGAGGTGCACGTGCAGATTTCCCACCCAGGCGTGCGCAACATCCCCTTGGTCTCGCTGGAGACTGAGGAGGAAGGAGGCGAGATCGCGTCTCGCGCGGACGATGTTGGCGAGGCCAGCGGTCAGGCGCATGGAGAGATGTATGTGGGGGCGGCGGGCCAAGGGCCAAGGGCCAAGGGCCAGGAAGGCAGGTTCGAGGGCCGGGGTTGCGTCAGCCCTTGACCCTCCCCATGGCCCTTGGCCCATGGCCCTTGGCCCGCTAAGATCGGAACACCCAACTCTCCCCCACGACCATGGCTTCTCGCGCGCGCGTACTCGGACTTCTCGTCGGCTGGCTCATCGTGATCGGGCTCCTCGTGGCCGCGTTCATCTTTTACGGCGGCACGCGGCTCTCACAGCCGCATCGGCTGACGGGCTTCCCCCAGATGCCGCTGTACGGCGCAATCACGTGGTGGTTCTTCCTGGCGATTCCGATGATTGGCCTCACGTACGGCGTGCTAAACGAGTGGCGAAAGAAATAACAGGGAAGGGCCGACACGCCTGATGACAATCCCCGACAGCACACTTGCCGGGGATTTTCGCATCATGAACGGCACTTCTGGAACTGTTTTTCGCTGCCGGCCGTTATGTGTTCACTTCCGTTGTAGGTGCTCACTTGCACGGCACGGCGTCCTCGAAGCAGGCGGTCGCCTGCTTACACATATGTTTTCCGGGTAGGGCCACCATGAACGCCATTCGCGAACGACTCCTCGACGCTGCCGCGCGCGTGTACGCGGAAACCGGCTATCGCGGTGCCACCACCCGCCGCATCGCCCAGGAGGCCGGGGTCAACGAGATCACGCTCTTCCGGCACTTCGGCTCCAAGACCACCCTGATCATCGAGGCCGTTCGCCAGGCGAACCTGCGCAGTAACTGCCCCGAAGTTCCACTGACGCCCGCCGAGCCCGTGGCGGAAATTCGCGCCTGGGTCCTGGCCGAGCTCGCCCACCTCACCCGGCTGCGCTCGATCATTCGAACCAGCCTCGGCGAGGTCGAAGAGCGCCCCGAGATCATTCCGTTGATCGGCGAACAGCCCCGCGATGTGATCCGGGCGCTGACATCGTATATCGAGCAATTGCAGCGGGATGGCCGCGCCACCCCGGACATCGACGCGCGCACGGCGGCACTCACGTTCTTCGGGTCGCTCTTCGCCGATGCGATGGGACGGGACGTCATGCCCGAGCTCTACCACGATTCGCTGGAGGGCTCCGCCGACCTGTACGCCGCGGTCTTCCTCCGCTCCATCGGTGTGGCCGAGGCCGATGCGCTTGGAGTCCGTGCGACGAACGGGCACCTGGCCACGCGCTCCGCGGTCAAGAGCCGGCGGAATTGAGTCGCGGCTCGCGGGTCATGAGTCACGGTTCGCACCTCGCACGTTGCCGTTCGCCATTCGTGGGTCGCAGTGTGTCGTTCGCAGCTCTCACAACCAGGACTCGAGGATGCTTCACCGCATAACGAAGCTCGCGACCACGGCTGCGCTCTGCGCCGTCGCGAGCGCCCCAATCGCCGCGCAGCAGGCCGTTACCTCGGGACGTCCGCTCTCCCTGGCGGACGCCCTCCGCATCGCCGAGACCGCCAGTGAGGACGTGGGGATCGCCCGCGCCGGGACAGAGCGTGCGCAAGGGGAACAGCTCCGGGCTCGCAGCGAGCTCTTCCCGCAGATCTACGCCTCGCTGGGCTACACACGGACGCTCGCGTCGCAGTTCGAGGACATCGGCGTGGGCTCCGACTCGGGCGGCTTCGACTTCAGCAACCTGCCGTTCGGACAGCGCAACAACTGGAACATAGGCCTCGACGTGCAGCAAACGCTGTTCGCGGGAGGACGCGTGCTCGCCCAGACGCGGATGGCACGTGCCGGCCGACGGGTCGCGGAGTCTTCGCTCGAGTCGGCGCGCGCGCAGCTGGTTCTCAACGTGATCGAGGCGTACTACGACGCCGCGCTCGCCGACCAACTCGTCAACATCGCCACCTCGACGCTCGAACAGGCCGAGACGACCTTGCGGCACACGCAGCTCGCCCGGCAGGTCGGCAATCAGCCGGAGTTCGAGCTATTGCGTGCGACCGTGACGCGAGACAATCAACGGCCGGTCGTGATCCGGCGTCGCGCGGACCGCGACGTCGCGCTCATGCGACTGAAGCAGCTGCTCAACCTGCCACTCGATCAGCCGCTCATGCTGACGACGCCGCTCGATGACACCACCGCCGTGCTCCCGGCCCGCCTCACGAGCGCGCCTTCGCCGGCGTCGGATTCGGTTGCGCCGTCCGAGCGTGTCGTCGTGCGGCAGGCGGCCGATGCCGTAGAAATCAGCACGAGCGCCTTGCGCATGGCGCGGTCGCAGCGATTGCCGCAGCTGAATCTCACGATGCAGTACGGCCGCCTCGCGTATCCGAGTGGTGGCGTTCCCGCATGGGGCGACTTCCGCACGGACTGGACGGTCGGTGTCGGCCTACGGGTCCCTCTGTTCACCGGAGGGCGCATCAGCGGTGACGTGCGCGTCGCACAGGCGGATCTCGAAGAAGCGCGTTACCGCCTGACGCTCGCGCGCGAGGTCGCGGAGCTCGATTCGCACGCGGCACTGCTCCGCCTCGCCGCCGCGGAAGCGTCGTTCGCCGCCAGCGCGGGAACGTCACAGCAGGCCGCCCGCGCGTATCAGATCGCCGAGGTGCGCTATCGCGAGGGCATCTCGACGCAGGTGGAGCTGTCCGACTCGCGCATCCTGCTCGAGGAAGCCACCGCCAACCGGGCGTTGGCGGCGCGAGATCTGGCCGTGGCCCGGGCCTATGTCGCACTCCTGCGCGACCTCCCCTTCGGCGCGATTGGTGCGCCGTCGTCAGGCACCTCCGCGCCGTCGCGGCAGTCGCAGCAGCAACAACCGTCCGCCCCTCAACGCACTCCGCAGGCGGCGGCGTTCACTGGAAGCCAGACCGGAGCCTTCACCCCATGAGTCGTGTGCGCCCCCTCATTTACTCCTCGCTCACCCTAGCCATCGCGACGGCCGCGCTGACCGGCTGTCGCGGCGAGAACGAAGCGAGTGCCGAAGAGAACACCACCCCGGTCGTCGATGTCGGGATCGAGAACATGGCGGTCGTCGAGCAGACGATGCTCCGCGTGGGCCCGCTGCTCTCGGGGTCGCTCGAGCCGGCTCGCGAGGCCGATGTGCGCGCCGAAGTGAGCGGTGCCGTCGTGCAATCGCTGGCCGACAACGGCCAGGTTGTGCAAAAGGGACAGCTGCTCGCGCGCATCGACGACACCGCCATTCGCGATCAATGGCTCTCGGCGCGCTCGTTGGTCACGTCCGCGCAGAATGCGGCGAACATCGCCCGTCGCGATGAAGAGCGCGCCCAACGGCTGTCGGAAGCGGGCGCGATCGCGGAGCGCGAGCTCGACGCGGCCCGACAGGCTCGTGTCGCGGCCGAGGCGAACCTCGATGACGCGCGCGCGCGTCTCTCGCTGGCGCAACGACAGGTCGACAATACGCAAGTCCGCGCGCCGTTCGCCGGTCTCGTCAGCGAGCGCGCCGCCAGCGCGGGAGACGTCGTGCAGCCCGGTTCGGAGATGTTCACGATCGTCGATCCGTCGAGCATGCGGCTCGAGGCGTCGGTGCCCGCGGAAGCGCTCTCCGCGCTTCGCGTTGGTGATCCCGTGGAATTCTCGGTGAACGCGTATCCGGATCGCACCTTCACGGGGCGGGTGGAGCGCATCAATCCGACGGCGGACCCAACGACGCGGCAGGTCCGCATCCACGTCGGGATCCCGAATACCGGCGGACGCCTGGTGGCCGGCCTGTTCGCGGAAGGTCGTGTCGCCACCGATGCGAGGAACGCCGCCGTCGCCCCGCGCAACGCCATCGATGTGCGTGGAATTCGGCCGGTCGCCTTGCGAGTAAAGAACGGCAGGGCGGAGCGCGTCGAGGTGGAGCTCGGCCTCGAGGACGAGGCGACCGAGCGCGTCGAGATTCGCAGCGGGCTCGCTGCCGGCGACACGGTCCTGGTCGGCGCGGCGTTAGGTGTCAGCCCCGGGTCGCAGGTGCGAATCCGAAAGGTCGACGACAAGTCGTAAGCGGCACCATCATACGGGCTTCCCATGGTAATCTCTGATTTCGCGATCAAGCGACCGATCATCACCGTCGTCAGCATGCTGGCGCTGGCGCTCTTCGGCGTGTTCGCGCTCATGCGGCTGCAGACAGACGAGTTCCCCGACGTCGCGCCTCCGGTCGTCACCGTGGGACTCATCTATCCGGGCGCGTCGCCGGACGGCGTAGAGCGCGAGGTGCTCGACCCGGTCGAGGAGGCGATCTCCGCGATCAGCGGTGTGAAGAAGGTGTGGGGAAAGGCCGAGGACGGATTCGGCACCGTCATGATCGAATTCGAGTTTGCGAAGCCGCTGTCGGAGGCGACGCAGGATGTTCGCGACGCCATCTCGGGCATCCGCGCCGATCTGCCGACGGAGCTGGAAGAGCCGATCATCCGGAAGTTCAACGACACCGATCTCCCGATCGTGTCGCTCGCGCTCTCATCCACATCGCTGACCCCCGCCGAGCTGACCCGTCTCGCCGATCCCGGCATCACGAGACTCCTTCGCTCCATCCCCGGCGTCGCCGAGGTTCAGGTCTCGGGCAACGTGGAGCGCGAGCTCACGGTACAGATCAAGCCCGAGGCGCTTCAGTCCGCGGGCGTGGGCGTCTCGGATGTGGTGCAGGCGCTCGCGCTGCAGAATCTCGCGGCGCCGGTTGGTCGCGTGACCGGCGCGCTCGAGGAACGCTCGATCCGGCTCAAGGGGAGATTGGAATCGCCAGCCGAGTTCGCTCAGCTCGTGGTTGCCGAGCGCGACGGCCAGCTCATCCGGCTCGGCCAGGTGGCCGACGTCTTCGACGGCGTCGAGGAGCAGCGCACGGCGGCAGTCTACAACGGACGGGAAGCGGTCGGCATCGACGTCAAGAAATCAAAAGGGTACAGCACGACGAGCGTCAGCGACGAGATCCTCGAGCGTATCGACGGCTTGAGGGCAACGCTGCCGCCGGGGACCACGATCGACGCGGTGAAGAACAGCGGGAACGAAGTGCGTAACTCCGTGCGCAACGTGCAGGAGGCGCTGATCGAGGGAGCGCTCCTCACCGTGCTCGTCGTCTTCCTCTTCCTCAATTCGTGGCGTTCGACGGTCATCACGGGTGTGGCGCTGCCGATCTCCGTGCTGGCGTCGTTCATCGCGGTGTGGGCGTTCGGGTTCCGCCTCGAAACGATGTCGCTGCTCGGTCTGTCGCTGGCGATCGGTATCCTGATCGACGATGCGATCGTGGTCCGCGAGAACATCGTCAGACACGTGGAGATGGGGAAAGACCACTACACCGCGGCACGCGAGGGAACGGACGAGATCGGGCTCGCCGTCGCCGCGACGACGTTCTCGATTCTCGCGGTGTTCGTTCCGATCGCGTTCATGCCCGGCGTCGGCGGTCAGTGGTTCAAGCCGTTCGCGTTGACGATTGCCGCATCAGTGTTCGTTTCACTCTTCGTGTCGTTCTCGCTCGACCCGATGCTCTCCGCGTACTGGAAGGACCCGCACAAGGCGGAGCACGAGAAGGCGTGGATCACGAAGAAGCTCGACCGGTTCAACGCCTGGTTCAACCGCCGGTCGCAGGACTACAAGAAGGTCATCGCCTGGGCGCTCGATCATCGCCTGCCGATCGTCGTAATCGCCGTCGGGACGTTCCTCGGCTCGTTCACGCTTCCGGTGAAAGGGATGACCGGGCTGCTCGTCGTGTTCCTCTCGATCGCGATCGCGTTGTTCGGGCTGTCGCGCCTCCGCCAGTGGTATCTGCGGATCGGTGTCATCGTCGCGGCGATCGCGGTGGCGATGATTCTGCTGCCGATCGTGCCCGCGAACGGGATCGTCGGCGTCGCCTTCTTTCCCGAGGACGACAACGCCGAGCTCAACATCAAGGTGGAGACGCCGCCGGGGTCGAACCTCGAGTACACGCGACTCAAGGCGGAGGAGGCAGCCCGCATCGCGCGCGCACACCCCGAGGTTCGGTACACGTACACGACGCTCGGAGACAACACGTCGGGCGCAGTGGACATCGGCAACATCTACATCAAGATGATTCCGAAGGCGGACCGCGACGTCAGCGCGGAGGAGTTCGCGGCGGTGCTCCGCGAGGAAACGCAGCGTGTTACCGGTGCCACGCTCGCGGTGTTCGCCACCGATTGGGCGGGCGGACTGAAGCAGCTGCAGATCGAGGTGCGCGGCACCGACCCTGAAGCGGTGAACAGCGCGGCGGAGATGGTGCTGGCGGAGGTGAAGCAGGTCCCGAATGCCGTGGACATCAGCCTGTCGAGCAAGGGGCAGAAGCCGGAGCTCAACGTGGAGCTGCATCGCGGCGTCGCTGGATCGTTAGGTATCACGGCGGGACACGTGGCGCAGGCGCTGCGTCCCGCGTTCGCGGGAATCGACGCCGGCGACTGGGAGGACCCGAGCGGCGAGGTGCGCGACGTGGTCGTCCGTCTGGCGCCAGAGGCCCGTCGTCGCGCCGCCGACCTGCGGCAACTACCACTCGTGGTGGCAGGGCCGAGCGGTCTCCCGTCCACGGTGCCGCTGGGCCAGGTGGCGAACATTGAAGAGAGCGTCGGTCCGGCGGTGATCAATCACCTCGACCGCGACCTCGTCGTCAACGTCGAGGCGAACGTGTCGGGCCGCTCGACGGGCGAGGTGATCGCCGACATCACCGAGCGTGTCTCCCGGCTCACGCTGCCGCCGGGCGTACGTGTGACCCAGGGCGGCGACGCACAACAACAAGCCGAGGTCTTCGCCGACATCTTCTTCGCGCTCGGTGTCGCCTTGCTGCTGATGTACCTGATTCTCGTGATGCAGTTCGGATCCTTCCTCGATCCGTTGGCGATCATGTTGTCGCTCCCGCTCTCGCTCATCGGCGTGATGCTGGCGCTGGCGATCTCGGGTGGGACGATCAACATCATGAGCCTCATCGGCGTCATCCTGCTCGCGGGCATCGTCGCGAAGAATGCCATTCTGCTCATCGACTTCGCGAAGTGGGCGCGCGAGCGGCGCGGTCTGCCGTTGCGTGAGGCGCTGATCGAGGCGGGCGCGATTCGACTGCGTCCCATCCTCATGACGACGTTCGCGCTCATCGCCGGCATGATCCCGGTCGCGCTCGGCCGGGGTGAAGGCGCGCAATTCCGGGCACCGCTGGGGATGGCGGTGATCGGCGGCGTGATCACGTCGACGTTGCTCACGCTGATCGCCATTCCGACGTTCTACGAGATTCTCGACGAGTGGCGGCACGCAATCGCGCGTGTCTTCGGCTTCACGCCGAAGCAGATGACGGCGGAAATGCCGATTCCGGAGCCATCGGGCGACTAGAGCCTCTTCGCGCAATGAGGAACGAGGACGAAGGACCGAGGAATTTCGATTGAGTAGCTACCCAATCGAATTCCTCGGTCCTTCGTCCTCGTTCCTCATTGTTTGATGAATCGTAAGTCTCGCACGCGCCCGAGAAAGAGACTCATCTCCGTCACCTTGCCGCTTCCATCGCGGATGAACCGGACCACGTCGCCGGTCGGCGCCTCGAAGGCATCGCGGTATGCCGGACGCAGCTCGAAAGACAGGGCGGGGCGTTGGCGCAGAAACAGCTTTCCGTTTTCCACCACGATTCTGAACAACGTGGCCGCCTCGTCACTTCTGTACGTCCCGGCGTATGCGGCGAGCTCGTCGCCGGTCGGCACGTGGGCGGCGACCGGAAGGAAGGTGGTTGTGTCCCCTCCAGGCTGAATCAGCCGCATCGCGCGCGTGCGCCCGTCGGCGGTGAGCTCGAAGAGCAAGCGACTTCCATTCCGTCGCTGAAAGAGTGTCGGCGAGAGCGCGATGGTCGCGTTGCCGCCGGCATCGATGAGTGTGTCCTTTCGCACCGAGATCCGCATGGGCTCCCCGGTGACCGAATCGCGATACAATCCGGCTCGGCCAAGCAACGCACTCTCGGGAACGGCGACTGCCTTCGGCGCATCGGCGATTTCCGGAGTCAACCCGAGAAAGATGTCGGAGACGCGATGCCCGAGGTCCACCGCCCGGGCGCCGGCGTGATTGCAGAGGATCGCGACGGTGAGGCCGTGCTCCGGGTAGCGGGTGAGGAACGCGCGATACCCCGCGGTGGCGCCGCTGTGGCTGACCTGCGCGATTCCCCGATATCGGGAGATACCGAGTCCGGCGGCGTATTCGATCTCGCGTCCACTCGTCAGGCGGCCGGGGCGCACCTGTTCGCGCAGGAAGGCGGGCCCGCCGACCTGTCCCCGGTCGAAGTTGGCGCTCCATCGCAGGAGATCCTCGACCGTCGTGAGCAGGCCGCCGTTTCCGTGGACGTTCTCGAAGGGCATGTCGAGGCGAAAGCCGTTGCGCGTCGGCGAGTACGCGGTCGCCCGGCCTTTCACGACGCGTGTGTAGTCATCGCGCCAGGAGGTGCGCGTCATCCCGAGGGGCTCGAAGATCTCGGTGCGCGTGACGTCGGCGAAGGAGCGCCCGCTCACGCGCTCGACGATGATCGCGAGCAGGTTGTAGCCGGTGTTGCTGTAGAGATACTCGCTGCCGGGAGGGAAATTGAGTGAGCGCTGTCGCGCCACGATGTCGAGCACGTGGTCGTGCGTGTGGACACGAGAGCCGCGTGGCCAGCCTTCGACCGCGGCGACCGTCCCCCAGTCACGCAGGCCGCTCGTGTGGGTGATCATGTGCCGAAGCGTGAGGCGCGCCCCGTAGTCAGGGAGCTCCGGGATATGCTTCCGCACCTGATCGTCGAGCGACAGCTTGCCCTGCTGAGCCAGCAGCAGGATCGCGGCGGCGGTGAACTGCTTCGCGACCGAGCCCGCCTCGATGATCGATTCGGGCGTGAGCGGGACATCGTACTCGAGGTTCGCCATGCCGTAGGCTTTGGCGAGAACGGTGCGCCCGTGCCGTGAGATGCCGACCGCGCACCCGGGCGTGGCGGTGGTGAAGCGCGAGAAGACGCTGTCCACGCGCGCGACCGTATCCTGGCGCGACGACTGCGCGCCGGAGATCGATGCGCTGACGGCGAGTGCGACGGCGATGACAAGGAGTCTCATCATGGGCTACTCGATCGTGATTCTCGTGATGCGGCCCGACGGCCCGACCGCCCAACCCGCATGCCCTTTTCGAGCGAACCCGACGCTCCAGTAGGCGAGAGTGTCGAGCCGGCTCCAGGACGTCGCGTCGTCGCGGGACCAGTCCATTCCCCCTGGTCCAACGGCCACGAGCGCCGGAGTGCGCGGGACGTACGCCGCGCCGTAGATGGGGCCCGCCATCGCGGGTCGGCCACCGAGCGTCCACGTGTGTCCGCCGTCGGTGGTGATGGCGGTGCGATCGCCGCGCTCGTTAGGTCTTCCCAGCGCACCACCCATGGCCACTCCGTGCAGTGTGTCGCGAAAGGCCAGGCTCGCCGCTCCTGATGCCTCCCCCGCCGGAAGCGGGGTCAGATAGATACTCCAGCTTCGACCGTAGTCCGACGTATGGAGGACGCGCGACTCCGGCGCGGCGTTGCCGGTCGAGATCCAGGCGTGGCCTCCTGGCCCTGTGATGACGCAGGTGCCGCTCGCGGCGAACGCTCCCTCGCCGGTGCGCGCTCCCGGAACGGCGGTATCGGGCACCCGTGTCCAGGTGCGCCCGGCGTCGCTCGTCGTCAGGATCATGAAGTGACCGTCCACCGCGTCGCCAAAGGCCACGCCTCGCCGCGCGTCCCAGAAATCCAGGCAGTCGAAGAAGCCGCGCGGCTCCATGTTGCGAAATTGAAGCGTCCACGACTGTCCGCCGTTGGTCGTGTGATAGATGCGCGAGCGATCGCCGTCCCCCGCCGCGAGGAGCCACGCGGTTCGCTCATCGACGGCGTAGACGTCGCGGAACTGCAGCGAGTCCGCGTCGGGGACGATGGCCGCGCGCCAGCTCGCGCCTCCATCGGTCGTGATCGCGTACGTCCCGCGATGCCCGCTCACCCAGGCGACGCGCGTGCTTGGCGCGCTCACCGCCTGCAAGAGGGCAGTCGTGCCGCTGCGCTGCGCGAAGAGCATCGGCGGCGTGCTAGGCGGCGCCTCGAGCTCGGGTGTACCAGAGCGAGCGCAGGCAACGAGGACGAACAGCGCGGCGACGCGGCGAGGAAGAGGGCTCACGATCGTTCTCCAGAGGCATGGAGCGGCGTCCGCCGTCGGGAAGACGCGGCTTCGCGAGCGCCTAAGTTCGCGCGGTCGCCCACACCCGTGCAACATGCCCTCGGTTTCCTAGCGCGCAGCCGCCTTCAGTCGAACCGGCTGGCGCCGAGCGCCCCACTGGCCCGGGCGGCCGGCGAAGACGCCGGCGCAGGCGGTATGGCAGCGTTGGCATCTGCCGTCATCGGTGAGGTTCCACTCGAGCAGATCGTACCAGTCACGAACGATGAGTGGCGCCCCGCACGCGTGACATCGCGTCGTGCCTCCATCGGCATCATGGACATTCCCGGTGTACGCGTACCGCACGCCGTTTCGCATCGCGATCTGACGAGCGCGCGCGAGCGTTGCCGGAGGGGTGTGCGGCCGGTCGAGCATTCTCCAATCCGGGTGAAACGCCGTGAAGTGCATTGGGACGTCGGGCCCGAGCTGCTCGACGACCCACCGCGTCATGGCATCGAATTCGTCATCGCTGTCGTTGAGTCCCGGAATGACGAGGTTGGTGATCTCGACCCAGACGTTCGTCTCGCGCTTGAGATAGACCAGCGTGTCGAGCACCGGCTGAAGATGCCCGGCGCACACCTCGTGATAGAACGACTCGGTGAATCCCTTGAGGTCCACGTTCGCCGCGTCCATGTACTCATAGAACTCGGTGCGCGCTTCGGCGTTCTGGTATCCCGCGGTGACGGCGACGCTCTTGAGCCCACGAGAGCGGCACGCCCGCGCGACGTCGATCGCGTACTCGTGGAAGATCACGGGATCGTTGTACGTGAACGCCACGCTCCTGCATCCAAGCCGAATCGCCGTGTTCGCGATCGCGTCAGGCAAGGCAGCGTCCGCGAGCGTGTCGATCTCGCGCGACTTCGAGATGTCCCAGTTCTGGCAGAACTTGCAGGCGAGATTGCATCCGGCGGTGCCGAAGGAGAGCACCGGCGTGCCGGGCAGGAAGTGGTTCAGCGGCTTTTTCTCGATGGGGTCGACGCAGAAGCCGCTCGACCGTCCATAGGTCGTGAGGACGATCTCGCCTCCGTGACACGCGCGAACGAAGCACAGCCCCCGCTGTCCGTCACGCAGCTTGCACTCGCGCGGGCAGACGTCGCACTGGACACGTCCGTCCTCCAGGCGATGCCAATGCCTGGTGGGGACGACGAAGGTAGGATCGTCGACGATCGAGTCCGGCGGCACTGCGACCTCTTCGGGCGTTTCCCGAAAGATGCGGCGCGGACCACAGTCTCACTACTGGCGGCCCGTTCCAGAGTCTTGCATCCAGGTTCAAAGGAGTGAACGGATCCCGCGAATGCGGCGGATCACGCGGAGTGCACCTCGAACCGGAAAGATCGGTGTGGCGATATTTTGAATGTGGCGGCCGCTTGGCCCGAGCTACTGTGGCTCATGTCGAAGACCGAGCTGATTCAGGGTCCAATCACCCGTTCGGTAATTGGCGCCTTCTACGAGGTCTACAACACTCTCGGGTTCGGTTTCCTCGAGCACGTGTACGTCATGGCACTGGAGCGCGAATTACTCGGGCGCGGCCACCAGGTGGGTAGGGAAGTCAGCGTGCACGTGGCGTACAAAGGTCATATCCTCGGCGTTCAACGCATCGACATGATCGTTGACGAGAGGGTCGTCGTCGAAACCAAATCCACTCCCGAACTGCACGCTGGCGCGAAACGGCAAGTCCTCAATTACCTGCGCGCAACGAATCTGGAAGTTGGGCTTTTGCTGCATTTCGGATTAGAGCCGCGCTTCTACCGGCTGGTCTCCACTAATCAGCGCGGAGTATCCGCCTGATTCGCCGCATTCGCGGAATCCGTTCACCCTTTGGACCTGGATGCCCGGAGTGGCACCCTCAATCGGCTCGTGGCGGCGGGTGAGACTGGCGCTTCACCTCGGCCTCGAGCGTGCGGGCCGCATTCTGCGCGCGAACGCTCGCCTGTCGCAGGTGCTCGACGGCCACTGCCAGGCGCTCGAAGGCGACGCGCGCTCGCAACAGCGAGTCGCGGGCCGACAACAAGTCGGCGACCGTGTTGCGGACGTTGGGCGCCAGAAGCGCGTCTACGTCCTGAGGGCTCAGGGGCTCGGTGGGCATGGACAGTACTGAGCGTGCAACACTCGTGCGAGCAGCCCCATCAGCGCCACCGGAAGAGCGCCAGCGCCGAGGCAAAGCTCAGGGACAGCCACGCGGCGAGAATGGCGAGCTCGGGGGCGAGGGCCACGACGGATGCACCCTCGAGCAGGGTCGCTCGCAAGGCGTCGACGGCTGCCGTGAGCGGCAGCGCCTGGATCACCGGCTGCGCGGCATCCGGGAAATTCGACGCCGAAAAGAACACGCCCGAGAAGATCCACATCGGCAGCATGACGAGGTTCATGAGCCCGGACGCACCCTCGATCGTCCGCACGCGCGAGGCGACGAGGAGGCCAATCGCGCTGAAGGCGAGGGCGGAGGTCAACGCGACGAGCGCGATCGTGCCGAACGATCCGCGCGCCGGCACGCCGAACACGAGGATGCCGAAGGCGAGGAATCCGCCCACCTCGAGCACCAGCATCGCCAGCCGGGACAGAATGAACGAAGCGAGGTACTGCGCGCGCGACATCGGCGTCGCGATCAGGCGCTTGAGGAGCTTTCGCCGCCGCGCCTCGACGATCGTGAAGCCGACGCCCCAGATGCCGCTGCCCATCAGGTTCATCGCGAGCAGCCCGGGCACGACGAAGTCGATGTACCGGGCGCCGGGCTCTCGCACCCGCCGCTCGCGCACGGTAGCGACATCCTCCCGCCCCGCCGCGCGCTGAACCGCATCGTCGACGAGCAGGCGCGCTGTTCGCGCGTCGGGGCGCGTGTCGTCATAACGATACTCGACCGTTCGCGCGGCGCGTGGGATCGCGAAGAGCGCGATACGACCGGTGCGCAGTGCATGCATGCCGGCGCTGTCGTCGAGCGGAACGACTTCCAGCCTCGGATCACGGGCGATCGCATCGGTCAACGCACCCGCTGCCGGGTCCGACACGAGGACGCCGACTTTCACAGCCTCTGGCGGCCGCTCCCGAAATGCTATGCCGAGGCCGGCCGCCAGCAGTATCGGAAAGATGAAGACCCAGAACACCGCCTCGGGCTCACGCCAGAACTCGAGGAAGCGAACCATCACGAGGCGGACGAGTGGATGCTCGCGGAATCCGCGACGCTCACGAACGGAGGACGCCGGCGCGGCGGTCGCGCTCATGCTTCCTCCCGCAAGTGGCGTCCGGTGAGCGAGACGAAGACATCCTCGAGCGTGGCGGAATGCGTGCGAAGCTCCGAGAGGGTCGCACCGCGACGCTCCAGCTCGGCGAGAATGGCCGGCACGGCCAAATGAAGCTCAGCGACCGTCAGCGCCCATGTGCCCTCGTTCGCTCGAACGCTCTGCACACCACGGATGGACTCGAGCGTCTCCGGCGCCAGCGCGACACCGTCGCCTAACGCAAACTCGACGACATGCTCGGCGCCGAGTGACTGCACGAGCTCGCGCGGTGTGCCGAGCGCGATCGCGCGTCCGCGATCGACGATCGCGACGCGATCGCATAGGCGCTCCGCCTCCTCCATGTAGTGCGTCGTCAGCACGATCGTTCTCCCGCCAGCGCGCAGGTCGCCGATCAGGTCCCAGAGCTGACGACGCGCTTGCGGGTCGAGCCCGGTCGTGGGCTCGTCCAGGAAGAGAAGCTGTGGGTCGCCGACGAGGGCGCACGCCAGCGCGAGCCGTTGCTTCTGTCCACCGGATAGTGAGCCCACGCGCGCGCGAGCCTTTTCGGTGAGCTGTACGAGCGCGATGACATCCGCCGGGTCGCGGCCGCGATTGTAGAAGCTCCGAAAGAGGCGCACGGTTTCGCGCACGGTCAGCTTCTCGGCCAGCTGCGTCTCCTGAAGCTGGATGCCGAGGAGGTTCCGCAGCTCCCGCTCATGCGTCGACCAGCGGCGGCCGAGTACCTCCACGTCGCCCGAGTCGGGAGCGAGCAGCCCTTCGCAGATTTCGATGGTGGTCGTCTTGCCGGCGCCGTTCGGTCCGAGCAGCCCGAAGCACTCCCCGTGAAGGACCTCGAGATCGAGCCCGTCAACGGCGACCACGTCACTGTAGCGCTTGTTCAGTCCGCGCACGGCGAGCGCGGCGGTCGCTATCGACGTGTCCACGGTCGATGCACGGTGTACGTTGGTGCGGAGGTCGGCGTCATTTGCGACACTGAAATCAGCCGCCGGCGCGCGAGCGCGCGCAATGCGTTTTGCACCGCACGCTTGGAAACACCGGTGCCCTCGGCGATGGCGCGAAGGGGGATCGCATCGCTTTCCGCACGTCCGCCATCCGTATGACGCCAGAGGTACAGGTAGACGACGAACGCCGACGGCCGCCGATCGTGCCCGATGAGGTCGGGCATCAGCGTGTCGATGATGTAGGGCTCGATCGCCAGGCGTGCTATGGCACTCATTGCCATGGCACTATCTGCACGGCTGGACGCTCGCGGCCGATGCACGGAAATTTGCCGCGACCACTCATTCGCGCGAGGAATCCGAAATGATCAGGGGCATCAAGTTCGCCAGCATTCCCGTTCGCGACCAGGATCGTGCGTTGGCATTCTGGCGCGACCAGGTCGGTCTGGCGGTAGCCACGGACCAGCCAATGGGGAAACAGCGTTGGATCGAGCTGCGCATCCCCGGTGCCGACACTCGACTGGTACTTCACACAGCGGACGGTCAGGAGAACCGGATCGGGACGGACCAGAATGTGGTGTTCTGGACCGATGATGTCGAGAAGACGGCAAAGGAGCTCGCGGCCAAGGGAGTCACCTTCGCGTCGCAGCCGAAAAAGGAACCGTGGGGGACGTTCGCGATCTTTCAGGATCCCGACGGCAACCGCTTCGTGCTCGGGACGAAGTAGCGGTCAGGGACGACTCGGCCACGGCGGCTCGCCGGTCGCGCCGCGATACTCGATCCCCTCGAGCGCGCCACCGCCGCGGACCTCCCAGATGGCGCCGCGTCCGCGCGGCGAGCAGCGAAGCTCCGAGCCGTCACCGAACCGCAGCGTGATCTCGCCCGCTCGCAGGATCTCGAGCCATTCGAGACGGCGCTGGAGGAGGCCGAGCAGCGGCGCCAGGCGCTCCGGCTCGCCGGGGTCGATTTCGCGCTCGGAGCCGTCGGGCTCCCGGTACTGAAACGGAGCAGCGATCCGCACTTCTGCGGATGCTTCGAGCGTCCAGGTCTCGATGCGCATCGCGGCCGGCTCGACGCAAATCCGCGTGACGCGATGCGCGTCGAACGTCCACCGGTGACGGTCAGCCGATTCTTCGAGCGTCGCCGTCATCTGCGTCACGCCTTCAAACCGCCAGGCGCTCGAAGTGCATTTTGCGCAGCTTCGCGATCTTCGGGGCGATCACACCCTGACAGTAGGGCTGCCGCGAGTTCCGCGCGTAGTAGTCCTGGTGGTACGTCTCCGCGGGATAGAACGCCTTCATCGGCTCGATCGACGTGACGATCGGTGAATCGTAGACGCCGCTCGCCTCCAGCTCCTTGATCGCGCGCTCCGCCTCCATGTGCTGCTCGTCGGTGTGCGGGAAGATCGCCGACCGGTACTGCGTCCCCACGTCTCCCCCTTGGCGGTTGAGCTGCGTGGGGTCGTGGATGGTGAAGAAGACGTCGAGCAGATCGCGGAAGCTGATGATCGATGGATCGAACGTCACCTGCGCGACTTCCGCATGTCCGGTGGCGCCGGTGCACACTTGCTCATAGGTGGGATTCGGCCGGATGCCCCCGGCGTATCCCGACTCCACCGTGATCACGCCCTTGAGAAGACGAAAGCCGGCGTCGAGACACCAGAAGCATCCGCCGGCGAGTGTCGCGACTTCATGTCGAGTGTCAGTCATGATCGAACGCTAAACGACGTCATATTCGACCGCTACATCCGGGGTCGCGACCGCGACCGTGCCGTAGAGTGGTCACCGCTTCTGAAACTCCTCAATGAGTACGCCGGCTCGATCTTTCGAAATGCCGGCGAGCGTGAAGCGAACGCGCACCGAGTTGAAGAGCGTGACGTCGGGCCGCACTGGACGACTGCGGTCGACGATCGCCTGCACGCGTACTGATATATCCCCGATCGGGACGGATCGTTCACGCGCGATGACTTGCACGAGCTCGACGCCACACGCCGCAACGCCGGCGAGGAACGCCTCCGGCGGCGTCACTTCCTCGCCGGGGCACCCATTTGGAATTGGGCCGTCGACGATGAAGTGGTGTGTGCGAGCGCTGCACAATACCCGTCCGAACGTGGATGTGGAGCGCGCACCGACGGCGTAGTCGCGAGGGGTAGGTGCGGGAGCAGTCATATCCATTCCGTGATGCGGCGGCCTTCGTCATCACGGAACTGGCCAGTGATGAGCATGATCAGGTCCGCGAGCCACCAGATCCCGAGGCCGCCCATCGTCAGGAGCATCAGCAGTCCTGTCCCGTGCTTCCCGACGTAGAAGCGGTGCGCTCCAAACACCCCCACGATCAGGCAGAGCAGCCCTGCCGTAAGCCCTCGGCGCTCGCTCGGCACGTCACGCATGGCGACCGACGCGCTCCTCGCATCGAACTGGATCGCTCCACAATGCGGGCACTCGCGCGCGATCGCGGAGATCTCCGCGTCGCAGGAGTGGCACGGCATGGTAGCGGTGATCGGCGACTGATACGTCACGGGCCCTCCAGCGGTGGAGCGCCTACCTTAGTGCGCTCCGCGCGCCGCCGCAACGCCAGGTCAACGAAGGAAACGCTCCGCGAGTTGCTCGAGCCTCTCGTCGCCTTCGTCCCGGGCCCGGTCGCGAATTCGCGCGACATGCGGATGGAGACGCGGCTCTCCCCATCGGTAGCCGGTGGCCTCTTCAGCATCCCCGGTTGCGCCTTCGCGTGCGCCCTCGAGCAGAGCGGCAGCGGCCGCTTCGTCGAAGTCGGGCGCATCTCGCGACGGCAGCGCAAAGCGACGAACGGGGCCGCCGCTGGAGTCTTCGTTGACGAAAGCGCGGGACAATTCGGGTTCTCCGTATTGAGCGGCAGAGACTCGATGTCAGAGGTGAGATGTCAGGAAGTGAGATCGACGAATCATGGTCGAAGCTCAGCGGACTCGAGGACCGCGATACCCGGTTGATCCTTTCTCGCGGCGCGAAGCAGCGCGGCTGCGACGTCCCGCGCGTGTATGGGCTTGTATCGCCTGGGGGTGATTGCCGTGAACAGCTTGCCTATCGATTCGCCGAGTCGCCTCTCGCGACGCTCGCCGAGCAGAAGCGAAGGGCGAACGATGGTGACGCTGCGGTAGGGCAGCGCCCGGATCGCCGCCTCCACCTCTCCCTTCACGCGACTGTAGAAGATTCGCGATTTCACGTTGGCGCCCACCGAGCTGACGAGCAGGAAATGCCGAACGCCCTGCCGAACTCCGATGCGAGCCGCGGCAACCGGGTAGTCATAGTCCACTCTCCGAAATCGCTCCTGCGACCCCGCCGTCTTGATCGTCGTGCCCAACGCGCAAACGATATGCGATACGCGGAAGTGCTCGGCCGCATCCTCGAGTCGCTCGAAGTCGATGATGCGCGTCTCGACCGGCAGTCGCGCGAGTGATTCATCGAGCGACCGGCGAACCAGTGCGATCACCGGGGCGAATGCGCCCGATTCCGCGAATTGCCTCACGCATTCGGAGCCAACGAGACCGGTTGCGCCGAGTATCGCGACGGAGTCGGTGGGCATCGAATCGCCTGAGAATACGTGGTGGGCTTATTCCACGTCAGGAATCGGAAGGCGCGAGCGCCTCGACCGAAAGGCTGAGGTCTCGCCGGAGCGCCGCATCGCCCGAGACGATGTCCCGCCACGCCAGCTCCTGCCCTTTGCGTTTCCCTTTTTCGGTGACTTTGATGCCTTCCCGCGAAATCGTGACTGTGTAGAGCCGGCCGTCCAGGTCGAGCTCGCGCTTGAACGGGCGATCGAGGGGCGTGGTCATTGGCGTGGTCTCTGAAGGTGCGGAGCATCTGTCCGCATATACGGGGCCTTTGTCTCTTCCTGGTTGACCGCGGGATTGGGGGGTGCACATTCCCCGGGCCATGTCGTCCGAGACCCTTCCTGATCCCAAGCCCTCGCCGCAGGCGACGCTCGAGCGACTCCGGGCAGCCTTTCAGGGGGAGCTCGGTGCGTTCAGCGAAGAGGCAATCCATCTGCTGTGGCAGGGTGCAGCGGAGCCGGTTCCCAAAGCGACGTTCGAGGACGTGATGTCGGCGGCCGAGTCGCGCGAGGTGGACTACGGTGTGCTCCCCATCGAGAGCACACTCGTCGGAGGGCTCGACGTTGCGTACGATCTGCTCAGCCTGCACGATGGTCTCAGAATCGTGGCCGAGGTCGTCGTTCCGGTGCATCTCTCACTCCTCGCGCTGCCGAGTGCGACCATCAAGTCCATTCGGAGACTGTCGAGCCATCCAGTGATGCTGGGGCAGTGCTCTCACTTCCTGAGTCGGTACAAGCACATCACGGCCGAGCCGGCGTGGGACACGGCGGGCGCCGCACGCGAGGTGCGCGACGCCGGTGATCGCACGCGCGCCGCGGCGGGAACGCGACGCGCAGCCGAGCGGTTCGGGCTCGCGGTGTTGATGGACCACATCGAGGACCGGCCCGACAGTCAAATGCGATTTCTCGCGGTGGCTCGCGAGCCCGCGACACTGCCCAGGGGCATGCCTGCACGAACGGCGCTGTTCGCTGTCTTTCCGCACGAGGCGGGGTCGCTCGTCACTGCGTTGGGGCCGATGGCCGAGGCAAACTTCAACATCTCGCACCTTGCCTCACGGCCGACGCGAGAGCCGTGGCGCTATCAGTTCTTTCTCGAATTCGAGCACAAGGCCGGCGATCCACGCGTCGAGAAGGCGCTCACGGCCATCCGACGTTCGACGTCCGAATACCGATGGCTCGGAACGTATCCGCGATGGACGCGTCAGGAAGCCGATGGAACCATGTCCACGTGACACATTGCCGAGTGACGTGACAACCGAACCTGGGGGAAACGTGCGACGTTCAACGACGATCGCGCTCGCGGCTCTCACCCTCTGCGCCGCGACGGCGCTCGCCTGGCCGGCCGCTGCTCGTCAGGCAGCCCAGGGGAGCCCGCTCGATCAACTCGCGTGGTTCACGGGCTGCTGGGCGTACACGAGCCCTCGGGTCGTCATCGAGGAACATTGGATGAAGCCCGCGGGCGGATCGATGATCGGCATGAGTCGAACGCTGCGCCGTGGGGCCGCGGGAGACAGCACGATTGCCTGGGAATTCATCCGTATTTTTGCGCGCGGCGTGGATCTCGTGTACGCCGCACAGCCACACGACCAGCCGACTGCCGAGTTCGTGTCGGAGAAGGTCGGCGACGGAGAAGTCGTTTTCGCGAATCCGGCGCACGACTACCCGCAGCGCATCATCTACCGCCGCGCCGGAAGCGACTCGCTGCGCGCGCGCATCGAGGGACGACAGGGCGCGCGCACCCGCGGCAGCGATTTCCCGTACCTTCGGATCGCGTGCGATTCCTCTCGTGCGTAACCGGTGACACGGAATGAGGCTTCTCGTCGTTCGGCACGGCGCGGCGGAAGACAGGGACACGTTCGCGCGCACCGGCAAGAGTGACGATCTCCGTCCCCTCACCGCGCAGGGCAAACGGGAGCTACGCGACGTAGCCCGCGGCATCCGCGCCGCGGTCAGCGAGCTCGATGTGCTTGCGACGAGCCCGCTCGTTCGCGCCGTCGAAACGGCCGAGATGCTGGGCGCCGTCTATGATCGCAAGCCGGTGACGGTCGAGTGGCTGCACCCGGACGCGCCCTACGAGAGCTTTGCCCGGTGGGCTCGCTCGCACCGCGACAAGGAGACTGTGGCCGTTGTCGGCCACGAGCCGCATCTCAGTGGGCTCGTAAGCTGGCTGATCGCGTCATCCAGTCATTCGATCATCGAGCTGAAGAAGGCGGCGGCGTGCCTCGTCGAGATCGAGGGTGCGCCAGGCGAGGGCTCCGGCACGCTGCTCTGGTCGATACCTCCGAAGCTGCTGAGGGCGCTCGGACGAGAGTAGGTACTGCGGCACAACTGCCGCACGCTTTTCTTACAACGTACGAACCTCGGTGCGGACGCCGAGGCGAAACACGCGCGGTATGTTCTGCCACGACCTCTTTGGAGAGTGGCTCGTGCGCGCGTCGTCATACCTAACGCGAAGTGCATCCCTGGCGCTGGCGGTCGCGGGCGCAGTCGTCCCCGCCGGCGCTCAAGCGACGATGTTCCGCGGCGGGCCCGCGCACACCGGCGAATATCGAACCAACGGTGTGCCATCGTTTGGTGGCCTGCAGTGGCGTCTGCAGACGAAGGGGCCGGTGCGATCCTCACCAGTCATCATCGGATCGACCGTGTACATCGGTAGCGGCGACGGAAACGTCTACGCGATCGACGCGAACACGGGGATGGTTCGCTGGCGCCATGCCACCGAGGAAGCGGTCGCATCGACCCCCGCCGTGGCCAACGACCTCGTCTTCGTCAACGGCAACGACGGGCGGTTCCGCGCCCTGCGCGCCGCGGACGGCGGGCTCGCCTGGTCGGTTCGAATGGGAACGGCTGTCCCGCTGAAGTGGGGCTACGAGAGTGGCGAGATCTACACGTCGTCGCCGGTCGTCGGCGGCAACGTCGTCGTATTCGGGTCGCGGGATGGACACGTGTACGCGCTCGATGCTGGCACAGGACGCGAGCGCTGGCGTTTCCGCACCGGCGGGCGCGTGTACGCGACGCCCGCCATCGCCGGAGACACGGTGTACGCAGCCGATCAGGCGGGAGCCGTGTTCGCATTGAGCCTAACGAACGGGCGACTGGTGTGGCGCTTGGATACGGAGGGGACGCGTCTCAACTCCGCGGATTGGGGCTTCGACCGAACGACGGTGCAAGCCTCGCCGGCGGTCGCTGGCGGTGCCGTGTACGTCGGCGCGCGCGATGGCTTCCTCTACGCGATCGATCGCGCTACCGGAAAAGAGCGGTGGCGTCACGATCACAAGGTTTCCTGGGTGAACAGCTCGCCCGCCGTGAGCGAGGGGTTGGTATACGCCGGCAGCTCGGATGGGCATTTCATCCAGGCGGTCGACACCGCCAGCGGCCAGGAACGTTGGCGCGCGATGGCGGTCGGCGTGGTTTGGGCGTCGCCCGCCGTCGATGGTGCGCTCCTCTACGTCGGTGAGGGCAACGGCACGATGTACGCGCTCGACAAGCGTACGGGGACGGAAGCCTGGCGCTATCGTGTCGGGCACCGCCTGTTCTCGTCGCCGCTCGTGCACGATGGCCGTCTCTATTTCGGCAGCGATGACGGTGGCATCTATGCGGTGAACGCGGCACGTGGTGCACCACTTCGCCGAGCCGTGTTTTTCGACTCCGCCGCCATCGGGGCGTCGATCGTCAGCAGCGCACCGGTGCGCGACTACCTGACGGCCCGCGGTTACGAGCTGCTCGATACGGCGTCGCTCGCGCGGTTCCTGAGCGATCGTGCTCGCGATCGGGCGCCAAGCGCGGTGGTGTTCGCGATGGACCATCTCCCGCGCTCGGTGGCGCCGCTCGCGGCCGACACCGTTCTGTTCCGTCGCTACCTCAACGCGCACGGGAAGATCGTGTGGATCGGGACCCCGCCGTTGTTGTGGCCACTTCCCGACACCGGCCGTCGCACCCTCAAGGGCGTGCAGCGTCCGGCGACGGCGCGGCTCCTGGGCGTTCGTCACGAGCGCGGCAACTTCGATTTGATCGGTGTGTCGAAGGTGGCGGAGCGTGCGAGGGACCTGGGATTGCCGGAGTGGTGGTTAGGCAATTGGGGAGCGAACCCCGAGGATGTCAGCACCGTGTTGGCGAGCGATGAATGGGGTCTCGCCGCGGCGTGGGTGAAGCGATACGGGGGGCCGAATGGAAGCGGCTTCGTCCGCCTCTTCGCCGGCGACGGGTCCCCCGGTCGCCCATCAACGATGATCGCGATTCAGACCGCGGCTGAGCTGTGGCCTGTGGAGCCGAGGTAGACGAGGTCATCAAGGTCGTCGAGGTCGTCGAGGTGAAGACCATTGACGACCTTGACACCTCGACACCCTCGACACCCTCAGGTGTACACCGCGCACCCCTGCTCCCGCAGCTCATCGATCCAGCGGGGCACCGACGACAGCGTGTTCCATCGCACGTCCAGCTTCTCGAGTGACTGGAGCTCGCGCATCGCGTCGGGAAGGGTCATGAGCTGGTTCTCCCGGAGATCGAGGTGCACCAGCTGGCGCATCTCGCCAATGGCGTCGGGGAGCGTAGTGAGCCGGTTCGCGCGGAGATCCAGATGCGTGACTCGCTCGAGGCCCCGAATGGTACGGGGCAGCGAGATCAGGGCGTTCCGGCTCAGGTTCAACACGCGCAGACTCGTGAGGCGGCCGATCGAATCGGGCAGCTCCTCGAGCGCATTGCCGTTGAGGTAGATCTCACGCACGGTCGCGAGCGCGCCGATCGAATAGGGCAGCCCGCGCAGCGCATTGTCGTGGGCGCGGAGCTCCAGCAGCGAGCGCAGGGCCCCGATCGAGTCCGGAAGCGCGGTGATGGCGTTGTTACTCACGTTCAGATAGACCAGCGACTTCAGGTTCCCGATCGACTCCGGCAACTTCGCCAGCTTGTTGTTGGAGACGTAGAGAAACTCGAGCGCGCGCAGCTCGCCGAGGGCTTCGGGGAGCTCCGTCAGCTGGTTGTAGCTGAGGTCGAGCGTCGTGAGATGCCGCTGCGACAGGACGTCGTCGGGCAGCGTACTGAGCGAGCTCGCGTGCAGGAAAAGACGCGTCGTCTCGAAGTCGGCCGTCACTCCTCGTACTCGTCCGATCCCTGGACCCAGATGAACGACTGGATGTCGATCATGTCGCGCGGCCTCAAGTCCCGCGTATCATCGCGAACTCTGTCGGCGAACGCCAGCAGGCTCGCATACGTCTTCCAATGCGGGTTCGACTGGTAGTGGAAGTCGAACCCGTACTCCCGCGCCGCGAGCTTCGTCACGTTCGCCTTGAGAAAGATGTGGCGCTCCGGCTGCGCAAGGAAGGCGAACACGGTGACGAGCGGCCAGGTGAGGACCCGCGTCTGTTCTCGCGGAAGCTGGGCAACGGCCGTGCACCACTCCTCGAACTTCCGTTCTTCGTTCCCACGGCCGTAGAGGAGCTCGAACAGCCCTTCGGCGAAGGTGCGCGCTCCCGCCGGTGACTTGACGGCATCGCGGAGCGCCATCTTCTCGAACGAGAAGAGCAGGTTCGTGCGCGCCTCGATCTGAACGGCCCTGGTCGCGATTTCGGCATAGCGCTTCGCCTCGAGTGCCGCGCGAAACGCGGCGCGTCCGAGCGACGTCTCCCATCGCTCGTGTGCGTCCCACTTGTAATTCCGCTCCCAGTCGAGATACGTCTCGTCCTGGAACCCATCGGGAAAGAACCGCAGGAACTTCCGCCGGCAGCGGAGCGCGCTCGGCGACCGGGTCAGGGCTCCCTCACGCTCGCGATGCGCTCGGGGACGATCCTCTGGCCTAACGATTGTGCCGGCGCGGGCACGGCACCCCCCGACCGGCGCGAGGCCCACAGCATCTGCAGGCGAGTCAGGCAGCCTTCCGACACGATGTAGCGCCCGAGGTCGCGCGCGGCCAGCATCACGCCAAGGAACGCGGCGCCGAGCGCGACCGGGCCGAATCCGGTCAGCGCGAGCGCTCCGACGACCACGACGCTCGAGCCCGTCAACGTGAGTGCGGACGAGTGGTGACGAGGCAGCGGGCCGAATTGCGGCACGAACTCGAGCTCTCCCTCGCGATATCGCACCACGACGCTCACGAACTGCGGCAGCCGGACGCAAATGTGCTCTCCGTGCGGCACCACCACGTAGCCGAGCGCCTCGAGGTCGGCGCGAAACGCAGCCAACTCGGGCACGAGGCTCACGGCGGGGAGCTGGCGATCGGGATCCATGGCTCAAGCGGGAACGGCACGGGGAGTGCGCGGAGCATCTAGCGCCGGACAGTGCGGCCCAAGGGTATACATGGAATGTGCCGCGGTTCCCGTCACCAGGAGAGGAAGCATGGCATTCACGATCGAGTCATCCGCCTTCAAGAATCAGGGTACCATCTCTCGCGAATACACGTGCGACGGCGAGGATGTGTCGCCGTCCATTCGCTGGTCTGGAGCCCCCGAGAAGACCCGCAGCTTCGCGCTCATCGTCGATGACCCCGACGCCCCCGATCCCGCAGCGCCCAAGCGCGTCTACGTTCACTGGGTGCTGTACGACATTCCGCCGTCCGTCGCGAAGATCGACGAGGATGGAGAGGACGCGGTTGTGAAGGCGGGAGCCCGCCAGGGGAAAAACGACTGGGGGCGCACCGGGTACGGGGGCCCGTGCCCACCGATCGGCCGTCATCGCTACTTCTTCAAGCTCTACGCGCTCGACACGACGCTCGGCGACCTCAGCACGCCGACCAAGCGCGACGTGGAGAAGGCGATGGAGGGACACGTGCTCGCCTCGGCCACGATCATGGGGACGTATCAGCGGGACGGGAAGTGAGCGACTTTCTGAACGCCACGAGCCGCTCGACCTCGGTGTAGCCGAGCCGCTCGTGGGCGCGATGGCTGACGAGGTTGTCGAGCAGAGCGTCGGAGCCCATCTCGGTGTATCCGGCGGAGCGGGCCCATTCCTCTGCCGCTTCGATCAGCGCGCGCCCGCAGCCATGCCGCCGCACATCGGGATCCACGTACCACCCCTCGATGAAGCCCACGGGGCTGGTTTCGCAGCCTTCGGCATAGGGGCGCGTACCCACCTCGATGAAGCCGCATAACGAGCCGTCGGCCCGTTCGGCGACGAACACACGTGCGTCCGCGCGGCCGTGCCACGCGCGCATATCCGGGTCGGTGGACGCCGTGGGCTCGTCCGGCCACAGAGCCGCCCGCATGCGACGCCACTCGTTCCAGTCCGATGGCTCGAGGAGTCTGACGCGCATGACGGGCGTTACCGAGTGGGATCGATCTCGATTCGTCCAGCGTCGGCCTGCACCGGATACGATTCCCGTACTGGACCGACGAACCACACGCGCGCCCACAGTCCCTTGCTGAGGGCGTTGAAGTTCACTCGAGCGGAGTCACCCTGCTGGATCTCGGTACTCGGCGTTATACGCACGACGGCCTTGTCGGAGCCCGAGCGCTCCGAGGGATTGGCCTCGACGCGGATGGTGCCGGTCCCATCGCCTGAACGTTCGACGGCGGTGATCCGGCCCTCGATTGACGGAGGCCCGGCAACGGATCGCGGAGCCGCCGGTGCGCAGGCGGTCGCGAGTGCGACGACCAGGAGGACGAGCGCAGAATGCGGAGTGCGCATCAATGGATTCGGCACGCGGCGGCGATGGTGAACTTTTCCATCGAACCCTCGCTTCAGCCTTCCTCGGGGATGATCAGCCAGAGCAACGCGTACACGAGAAGGCCCGGGAACGCGACGGAGATGATGGACACGATGACGAAGCCCACGCGAGCCAGCGTCGGATCGATGGACCAGTACTCCGCCAGGCCGCCGATGACGCCGGCGACCATGCGGTTCGTGCGCGAGCGGCGCAACGGCTTCCGCAATTCCACCATCGCGACCTCCGGAATGGGTGATTCTCAACTTCCACGAGCGTTGCCCTGATGTCCAGCGGGGCTACGCGTCCCAGGTGACGGCATCGCCGACACGGATGAGACCGCCCCGCAACACCTGTGCGAAGGCACCTCCCCCCCAGTCCGGTGCGAGCGCAGCTCTCAGTCCGCGATGCACCTCCTCCATCCGTTCGCACGGCGTCGTTTCGCCGCCGATCACTACTCGTGCCTCGCCGATGCGGAGAATGCGCCCGCGTGTTCGCGCCAACGACACGCCAGACATCAACAGATTCGCTCGGCGTCCCGACGGCTCGGCGTCCGCGCCGAGGGATGCCATTACGCGGTTCCAGGCCTCACGCTCGAGGAGCGTTACCTGCCGGCGTCGGCTGCGATCCACGTTGCCGACGATCCCGCGCCCTTCGACCAGTTGCGCTTCGTCGACGGGATCCATCTTCCCCAGGTGCACACGCTTGATCCAGATCGCCTCCAGCCGGCCGGGCTCGTCATCGCGCTCGTGCACTCATCACCTGGTGGAATGATTCTTTGTTTCGGATCGCAGGCACTGGCAGCCGCAGATCTTTGTGAGAACCTATCGGATAAAGGTCGCGTTGGCTCAGTCGGAGTGGTTTCTAAAGTCCTGTCGCGCGGTTCATGAAGCTCTTGCAGTTGGTCGTATCCGTGCCGTTTCGCCGTTCAAGATCCGCGAAATCCGTGATGAGCTGTTGACGTTGACGTTGCGGTTTCTGCGGCCATCTGCGGTTCCTGGTCGCCTACCGCAATCACCGGTGTCTCCGCCTCGTCACGCCGACCACGGCTCATCCGCCGTGGGCCCGTACATGCTCGGAATCGGAACGTCGATCAGTCGAAGGTAAACGGTGAGCTGACCACGATGATGAACGAGATGACTGATGTGCTGGCGTACGACGACTCCCCGAGGGGCGGAGAAGAGAATTCGCTCTCCCATCTTCAGCGACCACATGAGGTCGAAATCCGCGTCCTTCGCCGACGACAGCGCTTCACGCACCTCTCGCACGTGTCGATCGAAGTCGGCGAGCAGCGTCTCGGTCTTCTCGAAGCTGTAACCGGGCCCCTTGGTGAGGTCGATGTCGATGCCGCGAATGGTCTTCGTCATCCATCCTGGCATCGACGACACGAGCTGCGCGAGGTGGCCAAGCGGAAACGACTTCGCGTGCGGCTTCCACGGTCCCTTGTCGCTCGGCACCCGCTCGAGAAGACGCCGCGTAGCGGGCATTTCCTGGTCGAGCTCCGCGAGAAGAGCTTGGGCAATCGGCATGGTGCGACGGTTCTCCTGGTGAAGTCGATGCGAGCGGTCACTCGCTCGAGGCGGTTATGGGCGGACGATTCTCCAGACCTCGTCGGCGGCGATCATGTACAACTCTCCCATGCCGTCACGGCCGAAGGACACGATCCACGGAAGCGTGAGCCCGGGCCAGGACTGTTGGTCGGTGGCTGTGCCGGCGGCAGTCGCGCGGAAGCTGCGCACCCATCCCTGACAGAAATCCGCGTAGAGATAATGACCGGTGAGCTCGGGGATCGCTGATCCACGATAGACGTACCCGCCGGTGACCGAGCATCCCTGACTGTGCAAATACTCCAGTGCGGGGAGTGTGAGCTGTCCACTCGGATTGCAGCCGCTGCTCGGGTTGTAGCACGCGGTGCCTTCCATGAGACGCCATCCGTAGTTGGTACCGCCCGTCGTCGTACTGGTGACGTTCACTTCCTCTCGGGCATCCTGTCCCACGTCGCCAATGTAGAGTTTCTCACCCACCGGATCGAACGAAAATCGCCAGGGATTGCGAAGTCCCGATGCCCAGATTTCCGGTCTGGCGAAGGCCTGGCCGACGAACGGGTTGTCTGCGGGAACGGTAAACGGGTGCGTGCGGACATCGATGCGCAGGATTTTCCCGAGCAAGGTGCCCATGTTCTGCGCGTTGTTCTGCGGATCGCCGCAGCATCCGCCGTCACCGGGCGCGACGTAGAGCATGCCATCGGGTCCGAACGCGATGAGCCCGCCGTGATGATTCTCGCCGCGATGCGGAATGACGATCACGGCTCCGAGGCTCCCGCCGGCGACGTTCTCGCCGGGGATGGACCAGAAGCGCTCGACGACCATGTCGCCCGCCAGATTCACGTAGTACGTGAAGAACGTCCCACTGGTCGCGTAGTCCGGCGCGAACG
This sequence comes from Gemmatimonadaceae bacterium, assembly GCA_035765135.1. Classification (GTDB taxonomy): domain Bacteria; phylum Gemmatimonadota; class Gemmatimonadetes; order Gemmatimonadales; family Gemmatimonadaceae; genus JAICNG01. The sequence continues at coordinate 71,046 of DASTYE010000010.1, forward strand.
TCATGCTGAGCATGCCACGTTCGCCGGTGAAGTTCACGCGACTGGAAATGTCGAGAAACGGCGGCGCGAGCATCGTCCCGTTCACGACGATGCGGATGCGCCCGTTGCGCTCGACGATGAACTGTCGCGGGTCGCCGTCTGGCGACGTCAGAAACACCGGCGCAGTCAGGCCGTCGGCGACCAGCTCCCTGTCGAGCACGAGCGGCGCATTGGCATACGCGATCGTGGACGTCGCCGGAGCGGCATCGGTGACATCGACTGTTTGCGAAGCGGGCGACGGCGTATACGTCGTCAGATTGCTCCCCACGATTGCGGCGGTGATCGTGTAGGTGCCCGGCTCGAGATACTGGAGCGTCGTCGTCGAGGCGACCGTGCGCGCGAACCCTGATGGGCCGGTGACCGTGACCGACGCGTTGGTTCCAGGGGGCAGTCCGGCAATCGTTAGGTCGAGACGGCCTGTCCCAGCGCCGTAGGCGACCATGGCCCTGGCGTGCGTGAGCGATGCCGACACCGTCGCCGGTTGGGTCGCCGGATCCGGTCGGTACGTCCGGCCGGATGCCTGCACGTCGGCGGCGGCGATGGTGTAGATCCCGGGGTCGAGCAGGTCAAGCGTATCCGTCCGCGACACCGTTTGCGAGAACGCATTCGGGCCGGTGACGGTGAGGCTTCCCTGCGCGCCGGCGGGAAGGCCGAGGACGGTTACGATGAGCCCTCCGCTCGCCACGGCATAGTTGATGTCGCCAGCCCGTGCGGTTGCACCGGACGAGACGGTGATGGTCTGCGTCGCGGGGGTGGCGGCGTACCGTCCGCTGGCGGTCGTCACTGGCAACGCGGCGATGGTGTATGCGCCCGGTCGCAGTGCGGTCAGCGTGTCCGATGTCGTGAGCTCGACGTCGTATCCGTTCGGCCCGGTGATGGTGAGGGCGGGTTGCGCGCCCGCTGGGAGGCCCGCGACGATGACGGCGAGATTCCCGGGCTCGGGCGCCGTCGGATCGTCGCCGCAGCCGGTGAGCCCGCCGGCCACCAGCAGCGCCGCGGTGACCAGGCGGCTTGCGCCGCGGCGTCGGTGCTCTATCGTTTCGCTCATGACGTTTGACGCATCTGGTGACCCATTCGAGCCTAACGGCGAACACGACGGCGACACCGATGCCCGTCTTGACGAGGACTTCCCGTTAGGGGATGGCACGGCCGAGACCGAAGCCACGGTGGACTGCCCCTACTGCGCTGCCGCGGTGGTGATCGCGATCGACCCCGGCGGCGGTTCGGTGCAGGAGTACATCGAGGACTGCGCGGTCTGCTGTCAGCCGTGGATCGTCTCGTTGACCTACCGCGACGGTCTGGCGAGCGTCACCGTGCGGCAACTCGACGGATAGTCTTCCATCGCAGGCAGGATCATATCGGCCGGCCACGGGTGCCGCCAGTGATCTGTTATTTCCATTGGACTGATTCTGGTTCGGACGGCGGGCAGGAAGCCGAAGATTGACGCAGAAGGCCGCAGAAGAACGGCGAAACGACACGGATACGGCGAACCGCAAAGGGCTTTTGGAACTGCAACGGCAAAATTCTGAGCAACGATCCGGCAGATCACCGTGGCCTTGACCCGATAGGTTTTCGCAAGGCTTTCGCAGTTTGGTGTTGAGTCCGTGCCGTTTTCGCCGTTCAAGATCCGTGGACCATCCGTAGAGCCGTTGCCGGTGACGTTTCTGCGGTCTTTCGGTCTGCCATCCCGGTTACAGAAGCAGACCACCAGGTCCCTCGCGGCGGTATCGACCAGGCCTTCCCGGAGATGCACATGCGCGCATTCGTCTTTTCCGCTCTGGCGCTCACCACCGTCGCATGGTTCCCCGCAGACGCGCAGGAGTGGCGCCCGCTTCGCCCAGTAGCCACCTACTCGATCGTCGCGCGCGACTCCGCCACTGGAGAGATCGGGGTCGCCGTCCAATCGCACTGGTTCTCGGTTGGCCCGCTGGTACCGTGGGCCGAAGCCGGTGTGGGCGCCGTGGCGACGCAGTCGTTCGTCGATCCGCGATATGGTCCGCTGGGTCTCGATCTCATGCGGCTGGGACGGTCCGCGCCCGAAGCCCTTCGCGCCCTCGTCAGCAGCGACGCCGATTCGGCGGTTCGGCAGGTGGCGATGATCGACGCTCAGGGTCGCGTCGCGGCGTTTACCGGTGCGCGCGCCATTCGCGCCGCTGGCCACCACACGGGCAGGCAGTACTCGGTGCAGGCGAATCTCATGGAGAAGCCGAGCGTGTGGCCGGCAATGGCGCGCGCGTTCGAGAGTACGAAAGGGGATCTCGCCGAACGGTTGCTGGCGGCGCTGGAGGCCGCCGAACGTGAAGGAGGCGACATCCGAGGGCGGCAGTCAGCCGCGATCATCGTCGTTGGGCCGACGAGCACGGGTCGTCCCTGGGCCGATCGGCGCATCGACCTCCGGATCGAGGACCATCCGGCTCCGGTCACGGAGCTGCGTCGTCTCGTCACAGTGGCGCGCGTCTACCAGAAGCTCAACGAGGGCGATGAGTGGGTGACGAAGAACGACATGCCGCGCGCCGTCGAAGCGTACGGCGCCGCGACCAGCCTGCTCCCCGACGCAGCGACGAACGGCGAGGCGGTGTTCTGGACGGGAATCAGCCTGGCGAGCGCGAAGCGGGTGAACGAGGCCATCCCATACCTGCGCCGGGCCTACGGCGCCGATCGGCGGTGGGCCGAGCTGGTGACACGCCTCCCGGAGGCCGCGCTCCTACCTAACGACACGGCGCTCGTCAGGCGGCTCGTCGAGGAGATGAAGAAGCCCGCTCGCTGACCTATGCCGCGGGCGGCCGCGTATGGCCGAGCGCGATCTCTCCGTCGACGTGAAGCTCGTGGAGCACGCCCGGAATGGTGAGCGTCGCGCGCACCGGCAGAGTCTCCGTTCCACGGAGCTTGCCGTTCGCGATCGCCGCCTCGACGGCCGTCTCGATCTCGCGTTGCGAGGTCACGCCGAAGCGCTTGAGGAACTTCCGCAGCTCGAGGTTGAAGACGTCAGGGTCCACGTTGCCTCCTTGGTGTGCGAGGCAATTTACGGTACCTGGCGCAGGGGGCTAGCTCGTGCGACCTCGAGCATCAGTCGTCGCTATTGCCGCGACTTCAGCGCATCAGCGCGCAGGAAGACGAGCCCGACCGCGAACCAAAGCGCGGCTCGTACCCAGTCGTGCGATCGAACCGCATCGAGAAGCGATATGCCGAAGAACAGCAGGAAGATGGTGACGTTCGTCCCGAATCTGAAATTACGCATTCTCCCTCCCGGCGGCGGTGTACGCGGTGGGCCTCCGTCTCGCCCGTCACCGAAACCCTAGATCGCACCGCGAAGCGCGTCCATCAGGCAAACCCCGTCTTGCCGTAGGCAAACACCCGGCCGGTTGGTGTCACGCACTCTTCACCGACTGTTAATGGGGTCGTCAGGCGGGCGTAACCCGACCGACTTACCATCGGGGCCAGCGGTGCCTTTGGTGAATGGCCTTCGATCCGGGAGATCACCATGCGCAAGACGTTCGCGAAGGTTCTGACGGTCGTCGCTGGCGCCGGTATCGTGTATTTCGCGTGGCAATGGTCGTCAGCGCCCCGCCGGACGGACGGGGCCCCGGTCGACACGATGTGCCTTGCGTCCCGTATCGGTTTGCCCTGCGCGCCCTGATACGAATGTACTTACGGCGCGGGCTTCAACCTGGCCGTCATCTCGACCGGATTCACGTGGCACTCATTCCGCGTCACGACCACATTGGCTCGGTGCCAATCGACGAATCCTGCCTTTCGGACGGTCAGGTCGTACGTGCCCACTCGCTCGCCCGCGGCGAGTAGCGTGCGGGAATCCAGATCTGGACGTTGCGCGGGGATGCTCGCGGTATCGGCGTAGCTACCGTCAACCGCGATGAGGGTCGCGCCTGACGCCGCGGGGGCGCCGGTCACCGAATCCTGAACCGCGACGTGGATTCCGGAAACGAATTGACCGGTGCAGATCGGCCCCGCGTTGTCGAGAACGTCGCATGAGATGAGCGCGAGGAGACCCGCGCCCAACACGGCGGCTGGAGAGCGTCGTGAAGTTGGCATCGACACAAGAGACTCCACGTGTGCTCGCCGTGTCACCGGGAAGATTGGTGCACATTGGGTCCATTCCGCCCGTGTGGGGCACAACGTCCGGATTCTGCGGCGCGGACGATTCCCGCCGCCATGCCGCGAAACACCAACGCGTGCAGCGGTCGAAGGGCGGTCCAGTACGCTCGACCCCACCGGCCGTGCGGCTCGAACTCCGCGCGCTGGATGAGGAATGCGCCTTCGGCGTTACGCCTCGTGAGCACCTCGAACTCGAGCGTCGCCGTCCCGGGCACTTTCATCTCGGCGCGCAGTCGGAGTCGCTGCCCCGGCACGATTTCCTCCACGCGCCAAAAGTCGATGGGATCGCCGGCGACGACCGTTTGTGGATGGCGCCGTCCCCGGCGCATGCCCACCCCGCCCAGCATTCGGTCGATGGCTCCGCGCAAGCGCCACAGCCATTTCGCGTAGAACCAACCTGTCGTTCCGCCGATACGCTCGACCACCGCGAAGAGCTCGGCCGCTGATGCATTGGCCGGTACCATCCGGTCATCTCGCAGAGTGGCGCGCGTGGCGGCACCCTGCGTGACGCGTCCCGCAGCGCCCGTCCATCGAGAGGGGAGCGGACCCGCCTGATCTTCCGCGAGCGCGCGCTCGACGGATTGCCGGAAGCTCACGGCCTCCACGGGGATCCACGCGCGGATCCGATGGTCCGTCGTGACCACATCGTGGCGCAACCCCTCGACGAGCGGCCGTGCGATACTCATCGGCACGCTGGTCACCAGATTCAGCCAGTACGAGGAAAGGCGCGGCGTCAGCACGGGAACTGTAATGATGCGGACGCGCTTGCCGAGCGCGGCAGCGCATTCGCGTATCATGTCCTGGTAGGTGAGCACGTCCCCGCCGCCAATCTCCAGCACCTGGGCGATCGTGCGGGGCTCATCGAGGACTCCGACCAGGTAGTCGAGCACCTGATCCAGCCCGATCGGCTCGCAGCGTGACCGGACCCACCGCGGGCAGATCATTACCGGGAGCTTTCGCGCGAGATCACGAATGATCTCGAAGGATGCGCTTCCCGCGCCGACGATGATCGCGGCGCGAAGCTCGGTCACCGGGACGGATCCCGCGCGGAGCACGTCCCCGACTTCCTGGCGGCTTGCGAGATGTGTCGAGAGTGACGCGGCGGACTGGCCGAGCCCGCCGAGGTAAATGATGCGGCGCACTCCGGCGGCAGCGCACGCGGCGGCGAAGTTGCCCGCGGCCTCGCGGTCACGCGCCGCGAAGTCGGGACCCATGCCCATCGAGTGGATCAGATAGTACGCGACATCCACACCGGCGAGAACGTTCGGCAAGCTTTCCGGCCGCAGAACATCCCCCGCAACGCACTCGGCGCCCGCGGCCGCGAGCGCGGTCAGGCGTCTGGGATCTCGCGCCAGTGCGCGAACCCGATACCCCTCGGCGAGAAGGCGCGCGGCGAGCCGTCCGCCGATGTACCCGGTTGCGCCCGAGACGAGAATCGTCATTGCCTAACGCGGCGCGGTGCGCAGCCATCGATCGAGCGCCTCGAGATCGGGCACGACCTCGATCCCGGGCTGACGCACGGCGGTGGGCGCGCCCGCCCCTCCGACGAGCAGCGGGATGCGGCGCGGGAGTTGTCGGCGCAGCGCGCGGACCGGAGCGGCGACGCGTCGACCTCGCGGTTGCACGCAGCTCACGGCCACCGCGGCGATCGGTGCCTCGCGCGCCAAGGCGGCAATTTCGGCAACCGGCGTGTCGACTCCGAGCACGAGCGTCCGCCATCCGGCGAGCGCGAACACGAGCGCCGACATTTGCAGTCCGAGGCCGTGCAGCTCGCCCGGAAGCGTCGCCAGGGCGACGATCGGGCCGGTTGCCCGACCATCGAGTGGAAGGCGCACCGCGCGAAGAAAATCGCCAAGCACCGAGGAGCCGAAGTGCTCGTGGCGTACGTCGAGCGCTCCCTCCGCCCATGCGTTGCCGATGGCGGTGAGAAAGGGCGCGGCTCGCTGTTCGAGAAACTCCAGCGGCCCGAGACGAGCCCAGTCCGCTTGAAAGGCATGCGTCAGTCGGTCGCTGTCGAACGCGTGCGTAGCGTCCAGCAGGTCCGCCAGCTCCGCGTGCCCCCCACGTGAGGGGGCCGGGGTCACGCGCCTAACGGCCCGAGGCTCGGCGAGTGTTTCCGGGAGCGCGTTCAACAGGGCCTCGAGCGCGACATCGGAGGCGGGGACGACTTCCGCGGCCCGGTGTCCGCGGGCCATGGCCTGCGCGATGCGACGCAATCGGGGCACGGTCGAGAGCGCATAGACGCGGTGGCCCGATGGCTTGCGGTCGGCGATCGGGAACCCATACCGCCGCTCCCATGTACGAATCGTGTCCACCGGAATGCCGGTGGCCGACGACAGGGCGCCGATGGAGAGCATCCCTTCATTCGCGGTTTCACCGCGCTCGCTGGTACGAGGGGTCACACTGTCGCCTCCGTTCCCGGCATGATCTTGAACGGGTTCTGCGCGGCGAATGTTAGCGATAGCGCCCCCGTTGCGCCCACGGAGCTCGACGACCCGGGCAGCCAACCCCGGCGGGTGCCGGGGTTGGCCAACACGAGAACGCACTATGCTTCAACGGCCTTGCGACCGTGGGCAGGCTTCCACGTCAGCATCTGATACACGGCCGAGAGGCCAACCAGGCCGTAGACGATAACGCCGAACAGGTTCTTGTTGCCGAATGCCCCGGCTCCGGTGATCGCCGCGACGAGATCGAAGTCGACGAAGGCCACGAGGCCCCAGTTGAGTCCACCGACGACGAGCAGGATCGCGGTCAGAATGTCGAGCTGTTTCACGGGAAGGTCTCCTCGAGGTTAGAAGTTGACGCGGAGGCCGGCGCTGAACGGCCAGACCCACGCGTTGGTGGTGGTGAGCTCGTCCTTCTTGCTGAACACGATGTCGCCCTGGGGCGAGAGGACGAGTGCGAACGACCGGTTGAAGTTGTAGGCGAGCTTCGCCCCGGCGTTGATCGCGAAATACGTGTAGGTTTTCGGAGCCCCTTCGACGTCGAAGCTCACGGCCCCGGCGCCGAGGTTCACGAGCGCTTCCCATCCGCGCTCGCGCGGCTCGGTCAGGGAGTAGCCGACCTTCGCCATGTAATGGAGGGTGTTGATGTCGACGAGGCCGGTGCCCTTGTCCTCGTGCATGCCGTAATCGAACTCACCCATCAGCACCCAGCGGGGGCCCGATCGGAGGCCGAGCGTCACGCCGACTGCCTCGCCGGATTTGGCGACGTCGGCGATGTCGAAGGTCGGCACGACCGATCCGCCGCGTCCTTCGAGAAAGAAGGAGGCGGGCTGTTGGGCGAAGGCGGGCGTCGCGATGGCGAGCGCGGCGACACTCGCCAGCGTGAGAAGGTGCTTCATGATCTGCTCCTCTTTTGTGGGTTGACGGTGGCTCATGTTCCAGATAGTGCACAGAATATGAACAGGTATTGCCCAGAACGCAAGGGGGGCGAAAACCCCGCACCCAGAGACCGGCGTGCGAGGGCGGTCGGCTTGGCGGTCTGGCTCGCGATTACCCTCGCGGCCGGGGCGATCGGCGGTCTCGCCTCCCGTGAGGCCCCGAGCCTCTATGCGCAGCTCGACAAGCCTGCCTGGGCGCCACCCGCGTGGCTCTTCGGGCCGGTGTGGACGGCGCTTTATGTGATGATGGGAGTGGCCGCCTGGCTCATCTGGCGCGACCACGGTTGGGCGAGAGCGCGGACGGCGCTGCTGTTGTTCCTCGCTCAGCTTTCGTGCAACGCGCTCTGGACCTGGGTGTTCTTCGCCTGGCGCCGCGGCGGATTGGCGCTCGCCGAGATCGCGCTCCTGGTTCTGCTGGTCGTGGCGACGATCCTCGCGTTCGCGCGACTGCATCGAATCGCGGGAGCGCTCTTGCTCCCGTACCTCGCGTGGACGGCGTACGCAACCGCGCTGACCGCAGCGTTGTGGGCGCGAAACCCGGAGCTGTTATAGAGGGAAGAGCAGCCGGTAATCCGCATCCAGGTTCAAAGGGGGAACGGATGCCGCGAATGCGACGGGAGCGGCCGGATCGTTCCCGGCGCATTGATCCCTCTTCGCGCGACACAAGAACAACATGATGTTCGTAGGTGCGCGCGGAGGGTTCAATGCGGGAGGAGCTATTCGCCTGATCCGTCGCATTCGCGGCATCCGTTCGCCCCTTGAACCTGGATGCCCCGGCCCAACCACGGCGGCGCGGTGCTCGCCTACATCAGTCGCGAATCGTACGCCCAGTGCAATAGGGCCTGGCGCTGCCGCGGTCGACACCTCCAGTCGCCGCGAGCGCACGCGCTCTGGAGCTGCGCGACGTGACGCCGTACGGCGCGCCAACGACGGATCTGTCGCTCGTCGTCCGGTCCGCGGCGCCCCATGTAGTATCGACAATACCACTGGAACCATCCGCGCGGATCGTCGGGGTGAATCCAACCTTTTCGGCGCCAGACCGACAGCGGCTGCGAGGCGTTTACGCCAAAGAAGTTCAGACCCGGATCGTGACGGTCGTGGCAGAGCTTCGCGCTCGTGAACCAGCTCGCGGGAAATTCGGCGCGGCAGTCCGTCATGTACTTGCCGCCGAAAACACCGAGGTGGAGCATCTCCCTGGGGGTGAGATCCGGACGGAAATCCGGAGCGAAGTTTCGGCCTGCCGGCTCCGTCAGCAGGTACGAGTAGCCGCGCTGCATCAAGTCATTGACGGTCACCAGGCGCGCCTTCGTCATGGAACGGCGGCGACGGGGAGCCAGCGCTACTGCGCGAACCGAAGGATGTCGTACACGTACTTCACTCCAAACCCGATGTTCTCGACGCTCACGCGCTCGTCGTTGCCGTGAACGCCGCGCTGGTTGTCCTGGGCATCCACCTTGAACGGGCTGAGCCCGTAGGTGATGATGCCTAACCGGCGATACGTCGGCCGGTCCGTCGCCGCCGTCAGCATGTAGGTCGTCACCAGCGCATCCGGGTCGCGATCGCGCGACGCGCGCTCGATAGCGCTGAAGAGATCGGTGTTCACCGGATTCTCGAGCGGCGTCTTCGGCGCGAGCAGCGTGGTCCAGTGCACCGAGGTGTCGTTCACCAGCCGCTTGAGCACGCCGAGCACCGAATCCGGGCTCTGATCGGGCAAGAGCCGTATGTCGACGTCGGCCGTCGCCTCGGCAGGGATGACGTTCGTCTTGTTCGATCCCTGGAGTACCGTCAGCGAAATCGTGTTGCGGAGAATCGCGTTCCAGTAGATGTCGCTCTGCAGCCACTGGCGCGCGCGGGGAATCGTCACCGCTCGCCGAATGTTCGCGAGCCATGCGCGCTGCTCACCGCTGTACGATCGCGAGATATCACGGAAGTACTTCTCGACGCCCGGCGTCACGTGCACCGGGGTCTCGTAGCTGCCGAGCTTGTTCAGCGCGCGTACCAGCCTGGGCACGGGATTGTGCTTCGTCGGCCGTGACCCATGCGACGGGATTCCGCGCACCGTCAGGCGCTGCCAGAAGGTCCGTTTCTCGGCGACGCTCACTCCGTAATACTGAAGCTTGCCATCGACGATCGGGTTGTTTCCCCCTTCGGTGATGAGGAACTCCACATCGCGCAGCAGCTCCGGGTGATGCTCGACGAGCGCGATGGCGCCGGTCGAGCCCAGCTCCTCGTCGGAGTTCGCGATGTACACGATGTCGCGCGTGAGCGGCACGCCGCTCCGTTTGAGCGCGATCATCGCCATGAGATGCGCGATCCCTTCGCCTTTCATGTCGAGTGCGCCGCGCCCATACACGTAGCCATCCTTGATCACGCCGCTGTACGGATCCACGGTCCAGTACCGTGTGTCCGCCGGCACGACATCGATGTGGTGGACGAGGGCGATCGCCTTCTTCGCGCCGCTGCCCTTTAGCCGGGTGTAGAGGTTGGGGCGGCGTGGTCCGAGGACGTTTGCCGCCGTGTCCAGGATCTGCACCTCGAAGCCCTCACGCTCGAGGATGCTCTTCAGGAAGATGGCTCCCTCGATCTCGTTTCCCGGCGGGTTCGCCGTGTTGATCTTCATGTAGTCGGCGAGAACCTGCGCCGCCTCGTCCCGGAGCTTCTCCCAATCGATGGGGCGGCTCGGCTCGGGTAGTGTGGGGGCCTGGGCGAGCAGCGAGGCGGGAAGGGCTACGAGGAGCAGGGCGCGGGCAAACGCGGTCATGTCTCTGAGTGTCAAAGGGATGGGACGTTGCGCCGTCCTTAGCGAAATCGACTGGGACGTACCGGTCGACGCAAGGGAAGGCTCGACCCTCGCCCTGAAACCGGGGTCTGACCCGGGGCGTAGGCTCAAACGGTCCCCTTACACGGCCTACTCATGCTTCACGTCCTCACCCTCGTCCTCGCGGCCGCGCTTCAGCTCCCGGGCGAGACACAGACCGCATCGGCGCGCGATTCCATCCAGGCGGATGACGACACCACGCGCGGTGCACGCCGGGGGCGCCACGATCACGATGTCCTGCGCGCGCGCAAGACGCGAACGCCGCTGACGGCGGCGCTCCGGGCAAACGCCTATCGAGATGCCGCCGCTCGCGAGATCGTAACGCGGGCCCGGTCCGCGCGACTCGAGCAGGATTCGTCGCTCATCGCCTACGACGCCCGAACGCTCCAGCGCATCTCCGCCGGACTCGGCATTCGCGTTTCGGGACGCACGCGGCTCGCGTTCCGCAGCGAGAGCGCCACGCGGGTGCGGTGGCATCGCGATGCCGGCGCGTGGATCGATGTCGAGGGAACGCGCACGGCCATCCCGATGGCGTTCCCCGGCGCACGGGCCATCGCGGGCACGCTCGAGATGAGCCCCATTCCGTACTTCCCCGGACGCGAGGGACTGCTGCGCTTCACCGGGATGGAGCAGGTTACCGACCAGGAAGGGCTCTTCATCCATCCGCTCGCCGACGGCGCTGAGGCGTACTACCGATACCAGACCGGCGACACGATCTCGTATTCGCTGCCTGGCGGCCAGACGATCCGGATCGTCGAGGTCAACGTCCGCGCGCGTGAGCCGGAGTTCGATCTCATCCTCGGTTCGCTCTGGTTCGATGTCACCACAGCCCAGGTCGTGCGCGCCGCCTATCGGCCAGCGGCGCCGTTCGACATCAAGAAGTTCGTCGAGGAGGAGGAAGGGGAAGAGGAGTTCGACGACGTTCCACGCGCGATTCGTCCGCTGATCTTCCCGATGGTCGCGACGCTGGAGGCGTTCACCATCGAGTACGGACTGCATCAGGGGCGCTGGTGGCTCCCGCGGGTTCAGTCGGTCACTGGACGCGTCCAGGTAGGAGTGATGCGTTCGCCCTTCGAGGTGTTCGAGAGCTTCACCTACTCGAGCGTGAACGGTGACGAGCGATTGCCGGCGGTGGTGGTCGACACCATGCCTGGGCGACAGAAGCTCGGCGACGTCAATGTCAGCATCGGCAACAAGAAGGGCAAGACGGACAATGGCTTCGGCAAATGCGCGCCCGGTGACACGCTCACGTACACGGAGATGCGGTACAACGGGACGATTCCCGTGGCACTTCGGATTCCGTGCGACACGGTAGCGCTCGCGTCGTCACCCGTGCTGCCGAAGTCGATCTTCGAGCCGTCGGATGAGCTGTTCGGCGCGCGGGAGCGTGAGGAGCTGGAGAAAGAGCTCGATGTGGGACTCGTTCCCGAATGGTCTCCGCGCGCGATCGACGTCAGCGTTCTCCAGCGTGGCCTGCTGCGATACAACCGCGTCGAGGGATTGTCGGTCGGCGGCGCCCTCTCACAGGAGTTGGGAAGCGGGCTGTCGTGGCGCGCGGCCGGGCGCATTGGGCACGGCGATCTCGAGCCCAACGTCGATTTGCGCCTTACTCGTGGGGACGCGACTCGCGGCGTCGCCATCGCGGCCTACCGCCGGCTGGCCGTGGTCGATGATTGGGGCTCGCCGTTAGGCCTCGGCAACTCCATCAACGCGTTGCTCTTCGGCCGTGACGAGGGCTTCTACTACCGGGCGGCTGGCGCGGAGCTGTTAGGCGTTCTTGGTCCGGTCGAGTGGCGCGTCTTCGGGGAGCGTCAGCGCACGGCCCATGTCGAAACACAATTCTCGCTCGCGCACACCCTGAACGGCCTGCGCTTCCGCGAGAACGTCATCGCGACGCGCGCCGATCTCGCCGGGGCGAGCATTCGCGTCCCGTTCTCCGTCGGGCTCGATCCGCAGGCGCTCCGCGTCGCCGGGTCGTTGCGCGCCGAGGGGGCGACAGGCGACCTCGAATTCGGACGTGCGGCGCTCGACGTCACGCTGATGCGCACGCTTCCCTGGCGATTGGCGGGGTCACTCACCGCGAGCGGCGGGACGACGACGGGGGACGTTCCACCCCAACGTTTCTGGTATCTCGGCGGCACGCAGACGGTGCGTGGACACTCGATCGGTACGCTGGCCGGGGATGCCTACTGGCTCGGGAGAGGTGAGCTGTCCACCGACCGCGTCGCATTCCGTCCGGTGGTGTTCTTCGACGCGGGCTGGGCCGGCTCGCGCGATGCCTGGTCGCATCCGGGAAAGCCCATGCTCGGCGCCGGTCTCGGCTGGTCGGTCTTCGAGGGACTGGTGCGCTTCGATCTCGCGAAGGGGATTCGCCCGAATCGCGGAGTGAGGGCGTCGTTGTATCTGGACGCCAACTTCTAGTCGCGTGTTCGAGACCCGCAGGGCTGGCATCAAGAACCCAGGGGTGCATCACTGATGACACGGATTGGACTGTAACGGCCTGATCGCGCCTGGCGCCGATCACTCTCCACGCGCAGCTCCAAAGCAGCTTTTCGTTGTCGCGCGGGACGGTTCAATGCCGCAGAGCAAATCCGGCCTCTTCCGCCCGATCCGCCTCATCCGAATGCACCCCTCTGTTCTTGATGCCGGGTCGCGCACGCCGGCTGGCATCAAGAACCGAGGGGCTATACGGATGAGGCGGATTGGGCGGATGCTCCGGATCGCTCCTGGCGCCAAATACTCTCCACGCACAGGTCCAAGGCAGCTTTTGTTGTCGCGCCAAGGAGCGTTCAATCCACCAGGGGCAAATCCGGCCTCTTCCGTACAATCCGTGTCATCCGTGATGAACCCCTGGGTTCTTGATGCCAGAGAGCGAGGGGTTCTTGATGCCAGATCAGCAGCACCTTGAGCACGCGCACAAGCTTGCGCACCGTTAAGACCTCTCGACTCCGAGGTCTCCATGTGGCGCGAGTTCAAGCAATTCCTCGTCAAAGAGAACGTGCTGGCGTTGGCGATCGCGGTCATTCTGGGCGCCGCGCTGGGGAAGCTCGTGACGGCCGTCGTCAACGACCTTCTGATGCCAATCATCGCGGCGGTGATGCCAGCGGGGGACTGGCGTGCCTATACGCTCGATGTCGGCCCGGTGAGCTTCCTGATCGGTGATTTGATCGGCGCGATCATCGACTTCCTTATCATCGCGTTCGTCGTCTGGCGGATCAGCAAGGCATTCATTCGGCCGGCGCCAGCCGCGGAGAAGCCGGCGACGCGCGAGTGTCCACACTGCCGCTCAATGGTCGACGCTCGCGCGACTCGCTGCGCGCACTGCACGGCGACCCTCGAGAAGGCGGCGTGAGAGGGAGAGAAGAATGCGGAATGCGGAATCCGAAGAGCTGTGGTCCCGGATTCCGCATTCCGCATTTCGTCAAAAGCCTAGTCGCACGTTGATGTCTACCAGCACCGGCCTGGGCGCATCGATGAAGACGATGCGCTCGGGCTCGCGGCGCACGACGATCTTCTGAAGGCGGCCCTTGCCTCTGCCACGCCCGCGGTTGCCGAGCCGGTAGTAGATCACGCGGGTGTCTTCGACGATGTCCACTCGCACGACTTCATAGCCGTGCTTGACGAGGATCTCGCGCGCGACGACGATCGCGTCATTGGTGGAGACGAACTTGGCCTTCTGCTTGTTGGCGCTTCCAGAGGACGGCTTCCCTTTGTTGTTCCCCTGCGCCTGAGCCGTGCTTCCCGCCGCCCAGAAGCCGGCGGAGGCAATGGCGATGAGCGCAAATCGCGTGGACCGACGCATTCGGTGTTTCTCCGTGAAGGGTGATGGCCGCCGCGCGGGCGGACCTCACGTTCACGACGCGTCGAGGCAGGAGGGGGCAACTGACCTCAAACGAGGAGTGAGGACGAAGGACCGAGGAATTTGTCTGGAGGGTTTTTGCTCGGATGAATTCCTCGGGTCCTTCGTCCTCGTTCGTCCTTCTTGCTAGAACTTGGCTTCGAAGAGCACGAGCCTCGCGCTTCCGTCCGGGCCAACCGATGCGCCCAGGAAGAACTTGTCGACCTTGTTGCCGGGGCGAGTGTGGTGGTACTGCTCGATCTTCCGGCCGGTAAGGACTCCCACGAAGGCGCCCAGCACGAGGTCGCTCATCCAGTGGCGGCGGAGGTAGAGCCGGCTCACCGTTGGCAACGTGGCCGTCGCGTAAAGCAATGGCGGCACCCACCGCATGCGCCCGGGCCAGCGTCGTGACATCTCGCCGTGCACGACGGCCGCGACCGCGAAGTTCGCGGACGCGTGGATCGACGGAAACGATCGGTACTCGAACTGCTTGAATCCCTGGAAGAGATCGAAATTCGTCGGATCGTCCGGAGTGACGTACGGTCGCGAGCGACCGATGGAGCCCCGAACGAGCGTCAGGAACACCGACGAGAGCAAGACCGCTTCGGTGGAGTGAAAGGCCATGTCGGCGAGGGTGCGCTTCTTGGCGATGCGGCCCGTGAGATAGAGCAGGGCACCGGCGAGCATGACCTGGTCATCCTTCGCCAGATTCGCGATCTCGGCGCCGCGACGAATGAAGTCGCTTTCCTGGATGTGCTCCTTCTGCATCCAGCGGTCGATGTTGTCATCGACCTGGAACAGAAGGACCGAGGTGAGAACGAGCGCGCCGGACCAGGCCAGATCGTTCCGCGTGAACAGAGGATCCCGCTCGACAGCCGACGTATCGCTCTGAGCGACGACCGTGGTGGAGAGGCTCAGACTGAGCAACAGCGCGACAAAGGCCCGTGACACGCGTTCGTCCTTGTGAGTGCCTCGGACGCCTAATGCAACGGGCGTTCCGCGTGGACCGATGCCCCGTACCAGGTGCCCAGACTCCAGCGCGCCGAGGTCGTCCTCGGCGCGCTTTGTCCGACTACTGCTGTCGTCCCCTCACTTCCTGTTCCGCCTCCAGCCAGTCCTCGACCTCGCCGCCGGGGCGGTCGCCCCGCTCGAGATACAGCTCGTACGCGCGAGCGCGAATCGCTTCATCGTCGGGAGTCTGCTGGCCATCGGCCGCGGGCGTGGCTTCGGAACGCACCTCCACGTCGCCTAACGGCTTTCTGCGCGGCGGCTTTCTTGGAGCGTCTGGCATGCCGATCCCCCTTACCTCGCCGTCGATTCCGAGCCCTTCGAGGCACGGCCACGACTGCCGCGACTCGATGCACTCCTCGAGCCCGCCCGTCCGCTCTCGACGACCGACTGCCGGCTCACCTCGCGTTCGCCACGGCGGAACGCGGTCTCTTCCTCCGCGTTCTCCGGGATCGCCGCTTCGAGATTGATCGAGCTCTCGGCGATCTGAGTGAGCAGCTTGTCCGTCTCTCCCTCCTCGTCGAGCGTCTCCTGAAGCAGATCCGCCTGGCGCTCCAGTCCCAGGATTCGAGCATACGTTCGCGCGGTTCCGTACACTGCGATCTCGTAATGCTCAACGCTCTGGGCCTTCGCGATCAGCCCCGCGTCGAGGACATCCGGGTCCGGCCTTTCCTTGATGAGCTCCTGTCCTTCCTCGATCAACCCTTCCATACCGACGCATTTCTTTCCGCGCGGGCTTTCATCGAGCTCCTCGAAGATGCGCTCGAGTCGCGCGACCTGCTGCTCGGTCTGACGAAGGTGATTGGTGAATGCCTTCGCGAGTTGCGGATGGGTTGCCGCCTTCGCCATGCGCGGAAGCGCCTTGATCAGCTGCTTCTCGGCGCTCCAGAGATCTTTCAGCTCATCGATGTACAGGTCCCGCAGCGTCTCCATTTCCATATGTCCTCCCCGCCCCAATGGGTCGCGATGTTGTTGTCGTTCCGTGCTCACATGTCGGGCAAGTTCGAAGCCGCCGGACGTCAGGCGCGACGATTGGTTACCACGCGGTGCCAAGCGTGGATGGGAGCAAAGGAATTCCCGAATTCCGCACGACGAACGCACGCGGTCGCCTTTCGCGGGGAGGTCCGGCGAGGTGTGGCGACCGGGCACCGCCCGTTAGGTGCAGGAGGTGCCCGATCGCTGGCCGACGATCAGCCGCGCCGGCCTCGCAGTGCCACGGCCGCCCCGGCCGCGGTCGTCACGGCGGCGGCAATGGCCGCCGTCCGCACCGGGTGCGCCGCCGCCGCCTTGACGCCGCGCCGCGCAGCTTCCACGACGGTCATGATCGGCTTCTCGGCTTCCTCGATCATGTCCGCGGTTCGCGCATTGACGAACTCCATCGCGCGCGCGGCTCGCCCGACCGCCGTGCGCCGACCCACGTGCAGCTGCTCGAGCGACTTCTCGGCCCACCGATAATGGCGCTCCTCATCGGCTGCCGCCCGCTTCAGGACGCGAGCGACCTCCGTCGGGAGGCCCGACTTCGCGGCGGCGCGACGATACTTGTCCCGACCCTGGCGCTCGTTGGCCTTGAACGCCAGAAGGACTGCCCGGTCGCTACCTAACGACGCTGTCGCCTGCATTGCCAGCTTGAACGGCCCGGTCGGGATATGGGAGATGGCGATCGGCGCCCCGCCGTGCGCTCGAATGAGGCGCTTCAGCGCGGTGATGTGGCGCCGGTGGTCGGCCTGGTAGCGTCGCACCGCTTCCTTTCGAACCTTGCTCTCGAGCTGCCGAATGACGAGCGCGTACGCCTGAACGGCGTCGACGTCGAGCTGCAGCAGGTCGTTCAGGGTAGCGGTGAGCATCGAATCCTTGACTACGCCTTGTCGTGCCATAGGTACCTCCAGTCGATGCATAGCAAGCGTGCAAAAGGCGGTCCCCACCGGTCGGGAAGACCGCGCATTCGCTCATCGAGTGGCGCGGTCGACGACACCGCTGCCTTTCACCGAGGGAGTCTCCTCGCCATCGCGACCGAGCAACACCTCGAGCTCCCGCTCGCGCAGGTCGAACGGATAGCCCGCGCCGACGATCCCAACGCGCAGATAGCTGAGCGTAAGCGGTGCGCCTTTCGCGGCCTCTTCGGCGTTGTCGAATCGCACTCCGCGCCCGTCCACGAAGTACACGGAGCCTCGTCCGACGACTTCGCCCAGGTGACCTCGGACGACGAGCGCCGTGTCCTCATCGATCCCGAGTCCCATCAGCTCGGGATTCTCGGCCACGCGACGAAAGAGGCGCTGCAGGCGCCCACGCTTCGAGAAGTGCGTGTCGATCAGGGCCGAGAAGCCTAACAAGCCGAAGCCCGGCCCGAGGTAGAGCGGAACTTCCTGACCCTCCTCATCCATCTCGCCACCGGCGAGCATGGTGTCGGAAAGCGCGGCGGCGCCGGCACTCGTCCCGCAGACGACGGCGCCCGCCGTGAACGCTTCCTTGATCGCGCGACCCACGCGAGAGCCGGAGAGTGTCGCGACGAGATGGACCTGGTCTCCGCCGCCCAGGAAAATGCCGCTCGCGTCGAGCACCATCCGCGCGAGCTCCGGATCCTGTGCACGTTGGCGTCGGTCAATGATCGGAAATTCGACGTTCGTCGCTCCGACAGTCGCGAAGGCGTTCTTCCATTCGATAGCCGACCCGACCGGGTCCGTTGACGCCGTCGTGAAACCGACGATTTTCGCGCCGTCCCTCGCGCCGCTCAGTCGAAGAAAGACGTCGAGCGCCGGTCCCGCCGGATCCACCGCGCCCCCGATCAGGATGAGCGTTCCCGCCTTGCGGTCATCGCGGCGCGACCCGCGTCCGTTGGCTGCTTCGCCTGCGCGTGTCGCGCGCTCTCGAGGCGTCACCCGTTCGCGGGGAGGCATATGTCGGGTTGAAGCTCCTCGAGGGTGAACATGGCGAGCGCCGCGGCGACCTGCGCAGCCACAGGCGCGTCTTCGCGCACGGCGCCGGCGTCACAGGAACGATCGAAGGATTCCAGCACGATTCGGCCATCGCGCACCAGCCCCTGCGCGCGTGACACACGCTGATCACGCCGGGTGATGTCATCGTCGGTGGCGAAGATGACCACGCGACACTCGCGCTCGCGCGCGTAATCCTGAAGCTCCCACTCCTTCGCCGGCACGACGACGACCCCGTCGCGGATGACGGCGTCCGCGACCACGCCGACGAGCTGGCGCGCCCGTTCTTCGTCCCGATAGCGATCCGGTACGTCCGAGAGATTGGTGTCGAGGATGATCGCCATGTCCGAGCGCGAATACGGCAGCCCCGCTTGCAGCAGGTATCCTGGCGCCACATCCACGACCGATTCTCCATGGCTCAACCCGCGTCGCAGCATCTCCTCCCGGGTTTCGTGCCGCGGCCCGCCGCCGGTGATCGCGCAAAGGATGCGCTGCCGCAGCGGCGGAGTGTCCGGTGTCTTCAGCCATGTGGTGAGCTCACGCACGGCGTAGTCCACCGAGTCGAGTGTCCCCGCGAAGGCGCGCTGTACGACCTCGAGCGCCAATGCGGCCGCGCGAAGACCCGCGTTCGAGTGGCAATGCTCGAAAATCAGTGTGTATTCGCCGGGCTCGTCTCCGCCTCGCGTCTTGCCATACCCCACATCACACCCGGCCATCGCCTGAAGCTCGAGCGCGACGTGCTCGATGATGTGCGGCGCATACGTGCCGAGGCGGAGCCGCTTCAGGAAGCCGCCCCGCTCGCCAACGCTGCAGCGGTGCTCGACCAGTCCAGGCATTGCACGTTCGAGCGCCGACGCGACGCCCGGCACGTCGGCGGAGGAGATGTCGTCGTATCGTCCGACCACGAGATCCATGCGCGTCACCGGTCGCTGTGACCAGAAGTTCGCGCCGCGCAGGGCGTGAAGCGCCGTTATGCGGATCTCCGTTTCGGGGGACGGCCGCCCGTCGTTCTCTACGATCCGGTCGTCAGACATTGGCGAGCGTCCGCGCCCGCTCGAGCACGCCTCCGACGTCATCCGTCAGTACAACCGCAAGATCATTCGTCTCGAGCAGGGAAACCGCGCGCTCGAGCGCCGTGATCTCCGAGGGGATGACCTCGATGCGATCAGAGGGCGCACCCCCTTCGCGCAGCCCCTCGACGATCAGCGCTGCCGTCTCGCCGGGGTCGCGCCCCCGTCGATCGTCATCCTCCTTCACGATCACGTGGTCGAGTCCCGCGGCCAGTCGTCCAACCGCGCGAATGTCCTCATCCCTGCGATCGCCAGGCGCCGCGAGCACGCCGATGCGCCGGCGGGCCGGCAGCTCACGCACCAGCTCCATCAGCCCTTCGACCGCGGTCGCGTTGTGCGCGTAGTCGATGAGGAGGCGCCCTCCCCGAACCCGAATCAGGTTGAGTCGGCCTGGTGTCATCGACGGCGACGGGAAGAACGAGAGCAGGCCCGCGCGAATGTCATCGTAGCGCACACCCTGAACGTACGCGGTCGCGATGGCGGCGAGAATGTTCCCGCGCTGGAAGCGCGCGGCGCCACCGAGCATCAGCGGAACATCGCGCACCGGCGCGATCGGAATGTGCAGACGCCCCCTCCGAATCACGAACGTGTCGTCTTCGATGAGCGTGGCGATCCCGTTGCGCGAAATGTGCTCCTCCATCGCCTCGTTCTCTCCGCTGCCGGCGACCGAGAACAGGACCACGTCTCCGGGCGTTCGCTCCCGCATCGCATACACTCGCGGATCATCGGCGTTCAGGACAGCGTGACCATCCCGCCGAACGACTGCCGCGACCACGCTCTTCACTTCCGCGAGCTGCTCCAGCGTATGTATGCCGCGGAGTCCCAGGTGATCGGACGCCACGTTGAGGACGACGCCGACATCGCACTCATCGAACCCGAGCCCGGCGCGCAGCACGCCACCGCGCGCGGTCTCCAGCACCGCCACGTCGACGGTATCGTTCGACAGGATGATGTTGGCGGAGAACGGACCGGTCATGTCCCCTTCCATGACGAGCCGGTTGTTCAGATACACGCCGTCCGTGGTCGTTAGGCCGACCGTGCGGTCGGTGTGCCGGAAGAGGTGGGCGATGAGCCGCGCCGTCGTCGTCTTCCCGTTCGTGCCGGTGACGGCGATGATCGGGATCGTGCTCTCGACCCCTGGCGGGTAGAGCATGTCGAGAATGGGAGCCGCCACATTCCGGGGCTCACCTTCGGCCGGATGCGTGTGCATCCGGATCCCGGGGGCGGCGTTGACCTCGATGATGACCGCGCCGTTGTCGCGGAAGGGAACGGAAATGTCCGGCGTGATCACGTCGATGCCGGCGACGTCGAGACCCACCGCTCCGGCCGCCATCTCACAGGCGGTCACGTTGTCGGGGTGGATCTCTTCCGTCCGATCGATCGAGGTCCCGCCCGTGGAGAGATTCGCGGTCGGTCGCAACGTGACCACCTCGCCGCGCGCCGGTCGTGAATCGAGCGCGAGTCCGCGCTCCGCGAGGAAGCCGACGGTGTATTCGTCGACCGGCAGGGAAGTGAGGATCTTGGTGTGACCAACGCCGCGGCGCGGGTCGCGGTTCTCGATATCGATCAGCTCGCGTATCGTGTGCGTGCCGTCGCCGACCACGCGCGCCGAGACACGCTCGGCGACCGCCGCCACCTTCCCGTTGACGACGAGGACGCGGTGGTCGCCGCCCTCGGTATAACGCTCCACGACCACCGTGTCCGCGTACTCTTTGGATACGGACCAGGCGGCGCGAACCGCGGCCTCGTCATCGAGACGCGCCGAAATCCCGCGGCCGTGGCTGGCGTCGAGCGGTTTCAGGATGACGGGGAATCCGATGCGCAGCGCAATGTCCACGGCCTCGTCGGCGTTCTCCGCGACGTCGCCGACCGGAACCGGAAGCCCGATCGCGCCGAGCACCCGCTTCGTCTCGTCCTTGTTCTGCGCGATCTCGACGGCGATCGCGCTCGTGTTGTCGGTCATCGTCGCCTGAATGCGACGCAGATTGCGTCCGAGGCCGAGCTGCACGAGTGAACGCGAATTCAACCGTCGGACGGGAATCCCTCGTCGGCGTGCCTCTTCGACGATGGCATCGGTGGAGGGGCCGAGCCGGACGTTCTGCCACAGGCGTTGCAGAGCGCCGATGAGGCCATGGATGTCCACATCCTGTCCCGCGATGCACGCCTTGATGATTCTCACGGCTTCGCGCACGGCACGCAGCCCGACCTCTTCCTCCTCGTACGCGACGATCACCCACCACACACCCGGGTCGCCGGACGCGACGACGCGTCCAAACGCGACGTTCGTTCCCGCGCGCGCCTGCAGCTCGAGTGCGACGTGTTCGAGAATGTGAGGGATGAGCGTGCCTTCGCGCAGTCGCTGGACGAAGCCGCCTGGCGCGCCACGCGTGCATTCGTGCTCGTGAAGCGTGGGGAGGAGACTCGTCAGGCGCTCCGTGAATCCGGGCAGATCGGCCGATGACACGTCTTCGAGCGCGCCGAGCGTGACGTCGCAGGCGATGACCGGGGCGAGGCGCCAGAAGTTCGGGCCGCGGAGCGCGCGGATGCGCGTGACGCGCAGCTCGTCCGGACGTGCGATGACGTCGACGTCCGCGGCGCCGCTCGGCGTGGTGTCCATATTGAGCGTGTCGCTCAGGACCTGCGGGGACCCCTCGACACCGCGGATGTGCGTTGGGCACGCCCACCGCGGGCCGTCACGCGATCGTGCGACTCGGCGCCATCGGTTTCCGGCTCATCACAGTCGATCCGTCGGCGGGGACGGCCCTCGGTCCGGTCACTTCCAGCGACGTCAAATGGCGGCCGCGCAGTCCTTTTGCGCGCTTCCGATGCCTCTGCCATGCAGCACCTAAGTCACGAGGGGTTCGACGGTTGGGAAAGCGGCTCATCCGCCTCCCAAATGGCAGAAAACAGGCCACGTGACGCCGCGCGTTTCCGTCTCCGATGGGGTGAACGGAGCGTGCAAGCGGACCTGCTGGCACGGCTGGGCAAAACGTTGCGCCACAAGGCCTTGAGGCGTCCTCTCAGTGGCACGACGTTGCTCCTCGCCGTGCACTCCGCTGCGCCTCGACGTCGCGCCGATCGAATTCGCGCGATGCCGGGCGCATCCTCGTTCGATCGCCTGGATGTCGAAGACGCCGACACCCGCAACCTTGCGCGCGATGCCGCGCGCCGTGACCCACTCGGGGCCACGCCTCCACCGCCTAACACCGACGGTGCCGCGGCGGGCGCTGCGCGTCACGGCGGATGAGCAGGCGAACGGGGAGATCCTGCTCTGGCAAAGCACGATTCGCCTGGCGCTGCTCGGCCTCGCGCAGGCGGTGGCCGTCGGGATTCAGGTGCTCAAGATCTCCGCCGTCCCGCTGGGCAACCTGGCCATCCTCGCGGCGCTGTACGCGATCGTGGTCCTGGCGGTGAGCGCGCTCGTCAGGCAGCTGGGCGGCGCTCGCGACTGGGTGATCGGCGCGGTCGTCGCGGCCGACATCCTCTTCCTGTTCGGAGCGGTATTCCTCGCCGTGCCCCCCGTGCACTATGCGCGAACGCTCCTCGTCGCGCTCATCATTCTGCACCTCACCGAGTTCCACTTCGGTCGACGGCTCGCCGTCAGCTCGCTCGTGCTGATGTCGGTGCTCTATCTGGCGATGGTCATGGTCGCCATCGCCGAGGGAGCTACCCTGCGGTGGATCCACGAGCTCTCATCGCTCGCCGTCTTCGTCCTCGCCGCGGGCTCGTTCGTTTTCCAGTACGGCACGTTCAAGAGCCGCCTCGCGCGCCTCGCGCGATTGTTCGAGAACGCGGAAGGCGGAGATTTCGCCGCGACGTACGACGTCGAAGCCGATCGGCGGCCGGACAGCATCACCCACCTTGGCCGGTCGTACAACCGGCTGCGCACGCAGCTCGCGCAGATGGTTCTGACCGACCCACTCAGCGGATGTCTCAACCGGCGCGGCTTCGAGCAGCAGTTCAAGCGGGAAATCGCGCGCGCGGCACGCCAGGGAACGAGCATCGCACTCATCGCCGTGGACGTGGACATGTTCAAGGTGATCAACGATTCGTTCGGGCACCTCGCCGGCGACGGCGTCGTGCGCGATCTCGGGTCACTGTTGCGCGAGGTGGCACGAACCGGAGATCTGGTGGCGCGCACTGGCGGCGACGAGTTCGCCATCCTCCTTCCCGATACGGACGCCGACGGCGCGTTCCATCTGGCAATGCGGGTTCGCGATGTGGTCGCGTCGCATCGATTCCCCTCGGTCGGCGGCCACCACCGCATCACCGTGAGTCTCGGCGTCGTCGCCGATTGGGCGCAGGACGCCGACATCGCGCACGACCTGCATTCCCGCGCCGACGAAGCACTCTACGCGGCGAAGGACGCCGGGCGCGACCGCGTCTGCCTCTGGACGTCAGACCTCCGCGCGGTGGCGGTCACGGCGGCCCATCATCGCGTGACCCAGCCGCTGCGGTCAGGCGAGCACAAGGTCGAGAGCTAGGCGATCTCCATCATGCCGTCGCTCACGAGCACGGCATCGCCGGCGACGCGCACCGCCACGACCGCGCCGTCACGCTTGTCTGCCTCGAGCTCCAGGATGCTCGGCCGCCCCATCTCGAAGCCCTGCTCCATCACCCAATGGAACGAGCCGTTAGGCGCCGACTCACGCGCGGCGAGGTAGCCGGCGAGCGCCGCGGCGCAGGAGCCGGTCGCCGGATCCTCCGGCACGGACAGTCCCGGTACGAAGACGCGGGCGCGAAGGTGTGATCCCTCGAGCTCCGGATCGCGCGCGACGACCATGACGTCCGGTGCCCAGTAGCGTGAGAGCGTCCGTTCCCAGACATCCATGCGGACTTTGGCCGCAGCCACCGCGGCGCGATCCTTTACCGGGACAATGAGGAAGGGAAGGCCGCAAGACACCGCCTGCGGCCCGTTAGGCCCGCCGAGCAGCTGCGACGGCTCGAGCGACAGCATTTCGGCGAGTGTGGTGCGGGCCGGAGGTGGCGGGCCAATCTCAGGGAGCTTCGCCACGGAGAGTTGGGCACTGGTCGCCACCCCGCCGCGTGCGCGAATCATGACCGGGACGGGCCCGACCCCCTCCTCGAGAATGATGCGCGTCTCGTCACCGGTGAGCGGGATCTCGCCGATGCGCGCGAGGACCACGGCGGTCCCAATGGTCGGATGCCCCGCGAACGGCAACTCCGCGCCGGGCGTGAAGATCCGCACACGCCGAGCGTGTGCGGCGTTGTCCGGCGGATAGACGAACGTGGTTTCGGAGTAGTTGAACTCGCGTGCGATCGAGAGGAGTGAATCCTCCGGAATCCCGCGGGCGTCGGTGACGACAGCGACCTGGTTGCCGGTGAACGGCCGCGCGGTGAAGACGTCGGTGGTGATGAAGCGGAACTTCATAGGAGCCAGGAGTCAGGGGTCAGGAGTCAGGTGTCAGGGGGGACCAGGTTGAAGGGGGCAGGAGAGAACGCCCTGACCCTGCTCGGTGGTGCAGTTCCCTTCAACCCACCCTGACCTGCGAGGATCAAGTGTGCGCGCTGGCATCTGCCCCCGCGCGGGGATGGTTCGAGGAATGGGTTCGAGGGATCAGAGGGAACCACAGGGCCCGCCTGTAGACTGCAGTGCAGTTCTCTCCTGCAACCGATACCCTGTCACCCCCTGATCCCTGACTCCTGACTCCTGACCCCTATGAGGCTCCACACTACTCCTCACCCAAAAAGGGATAAGTAAACTCCGTCGGCGGAGCGAACGTCTCCTTGATCGTTCTCGCGCTGACCCAGCGCACCAGGTTGAGCTTCGAGCCGGCCTTGTCGTTCGTGCCCGACGCTCTCGCACCGCCGAACGGCTGCTGCCCTACGACGGCGCCGGTCGGCTTGTCGTTGTTGTAGAAGTTGCCGGCCGCGTTGCGCAGCGCCACCGATGCCTGACGAACGGCGGCGCGATCGCGCGCGAAGATCGCGCCCGTCAGCGCGTACGGTGAGGTGCGATCGACGACGCGAAGCGTGTCCTCCCACTTCGAATCGGCGTACACGTATGCCGTCAGGACCGGGCCAAAGATCTCCTCGCAGAGGAGCCGGTAGCCGGGGTCCTTCGTCTCCACCAGCGTCGGCTCGATGAAGTATCCCTCCTCGCCGCGCGTCACGCCGCCCTGGACGATGGTCGCGTTGCGCTTCGCATCCTCGAGGTATTCGCCGATCTTCGTGAACGCCTTCTGGTCGATCACCGCGCCCATGAAGTTGCGGAAGTCGCGGACGTCGCCGACACGAATCTGTTTCATCATGGCGACTGTGCGATCACGCACCTCTGGCCACAGCGACTCTGGAACGTACATCCGGCTGGCCGCCGAGCATTTCTGTCCCTGGTATTCGTAGGCGCCGCGCGCGATCGCGACCGACAGCGCGTGCGGATCGGCGGACGGATGCGCCACGATGAAGTCCTTGCCGCCCGTCTCGCCGACGATCCGTGGATACGACTTGTAGTTCCCGATATTCTGCCCGATCGTGCGCCAGATGCTGTTGAACACGCCCGTGCTGCCGGTGAAATGCACTCCGGCGAGCTCGGGACTCGCGAGCACAGCCTCGGTGATCGGAGCGGGATCGCCGGGGAGGAAGTTGATGACACCGGGCGGCAAGCCGGCCTCCTCGAGCAGCCGCATGATGTAGTAGCCGCTGAGAATGGCTGTGCTCGCGGGCTTCCAGAGCACGGTGTTCCCCATGAGCGCGGGCGCCGTCGGCAGGTTTCCACCGATCGCGGTGAAGTTGAAGGGAGTCACCGCATAGACGAAGCCCTCGAGCGCGCGATAGTCGAGCTGGTTCCACATGCTCTTCTCGCTGAGCGGCTGCTCGTCGTACAGCTCCTGCGCGAAGTGTGCGTTGAAGCGCCAGAAGTCGATCAGCTCGCAGGCGGAATCGATCTCGGCCTGATGAGCGGTCTTCGACTGCCCGAGCATCGTCGCGGCGTTGAGCGTCGAGCGCCACGTCGTCGCCAGCAGCTCAGCGGCCTTGAGGAAGACGGCGGCGCGATCCTCCCACGGCCAGTTGGACCATTCGCGCCATGCCTCACGAGCGGCCGCAATCGCCATCTCGGCGTGCTTCGGCGTCGCCTTGTGGTATTCGGCGAGCACGTGCTTGTGCGCATGCGGCATGACCGTTCGGCCGAGCTCGCCGGTGCGAATCTCCTTGCCGCCGATGAAAATCGGAACCTCGATGCGCTCCGACGCCATCTTCGCCAGACGCGCCTTGAGCTCCGCGCGCTCGGGCGAGCCCGGTGCGTAGGACCGAACAGGCTCGTTGACTGGTTTGGGAACGCGGCGGTTGCCGCTGAAGCCGACGAGACCGGCGCTCGCGCCGATCGGTGGTTGTGAAGGTGCCGCGGGAACCGGCGCCTGCTGTTCGCGCGCGGCGGCGGCCTGGGCCTTGGGCGGATTGGCGACGGGTGCAGACATGACGACCTCTCGACGCTCGACGTGTGCGCCGCTCTCGGCGGCTTCGTTCAAAGATACGCAGTGCTGGGAGTGGGGCCAGCCATTGCTCATCGCTGACAGTCTATATTGGCACAGATCAACGCAGATTCTCCGTGGCGAGCGCAACCGGCCTCGCGCCTCCCGGCACCAGGAAGCTTGCTACCTTCATCCCCCGAGCAGGCACCGTCACTCGACACGAACGCATGGGCGCGACCATGACGAAACGCGCTATCATGGCGGCTACGCTCGTGATCGCCGCCTGCGTGCGCGAGCCAATCGAATGGGAGGCGCCACGAGACATCGATGGCACGATAGGCGCGATGACGCGGCTGACCATGGATGCCAGCGACACTCCCCGCCTCGTCGATGAGACACCTCCCGTCGTGCCTCTCCCGACTGACGCCTGCGGGGGATCGATGGCCGTGACGCGGGCGATGGGTACCGAATGGTACGCGGCGTGGTTTTTCGCGCGCCCCGATAGCAGCGTCGTCCTCGTCGTCGCTCGCTCCACCGATGGCGGCGCGACGTGGGGCGCACCTGTCATCGCCGACGCCCGTGATCGCGGACGTCGCGGATGCTCGCGTCCGCGCCCGGCGATTCACGCCGACACAATGAGCGCGTACGTGCACGCGGCCTATTTCATCGAGGCGGAAGAAGGCTCCGGAGTGTGGTACACCCACTCGATGGAGCGGGGATCAATCTGGCATCAGACGATCGGGATTCTCTATGGCGAGGAGCCGGTCGCCGCGAGCATCGCGAGCGCCCGAGACACGGTCCTCGTGGCCTACGAGCATCCGGGCTCCGGGGGCACGCGCATTGGTGTCGCGATCTCTCGTCAGGCAGGTCACACGTTCGGGGAGCGCCTTCGCGTGGTGCGCGGGAGCGGAGCGGTGCGGCAGCCCCGCATCGCGCTCGGCGGCGGTCGCGTCGCGCTCGCGTGGATGGAGCGACCCGTCGCGACCGACACCGCATCAGGCCGCGCACGAGTGCGCATCGGACGCTTCCGGTAGATGGCGCCCTGGGTAATGCACCAGCGCTGGACGAACGTGCTGTTCGCCCACTGGTCCGTGGCCACCGAAGCGCTGAGGCCGCTCGTGCCATCCTCGCTCGAGATCGACACTTTCAATGGCGAGGCGTGGGTAGGCGTTCTGCCCTTTTACATGAGTAACGTTCGTCCGCGCGGGATACCGCCGCTACCGGGAATATCGGCGTTCCACGAGCTCAACGTGCGCACGTACGTGCGACGCAATGGCCGTCCCGGTGTGTGGTTCTTCAGCCTCGACGCCTCGAATCCACTCGCGGTACGCACAGCGCGCGCGGCCGTCAGCCTCCCCTATCTCGACGCGTCCATGCGGATGCGCATTCAGGCCGACGGCTCGATCCACTACCGCAGCGACCGCACGCATCGCGGCGCTCGCCCGGCCGGCTTCGAGGCGACGTACCGCGCTGAGGGTGCGGTGCGACCCGCCGAGCCCGGTACGCTCGAGCACTTTCTCGTCGAGCGGTACGTGCTTTTTTCCGAAACGCCGAGCGGAATGATCGATGTGAAGATCGCCCATGAGCCGTGGCCGCTACAGCGCGCGGTCGCGCGGATCGTGCGCAATAGCATGGGCACGGCGGCGGGGATCGCGCTTTCCGGAGATCCCCGTCACCTGCATTTTGGCGCGCGGGTCGATGTGCGGACGTGGCCTCCGAGCTCTGTGTAGGCGGCAAAATCCTTTAAGACGGCAAAGATGACAGAGTTCAGAATACAGATTTCAGAATTCAGCTACCGTTGGCGAAGTCTCTGAATTCTGAAATCTGTATTCTGAACTCTGTCATCTTTGCCGTTCAGAAAAACAATCTCGGACTACCATGCGATATTTCGGGGCTCACACCGTCGACAAGGGCGGGATTCACATGGCGGTGGTCCGGGCGGCGTCCGCCGGAATGACCGCCCTGCAGGTCTTCACCGCCAAGCCGCGCTTCATCAACGACAAGATGTCGATCCGCCCGGAGCGCGTTGAGCGCTTCAGGCAGGCGCTGGCACGCACGAAGATTCAGCCCCGCAACGTCCTCGTGCACGCGCCGTACTCGTTGAGCGTCGCCAACGCCGATGCCTCGAAATGGGCGCGCGCGAGCGCGGGCCTCACCAAGGAGCTCGAGCGATCGACGCACCTGGGCGCCGGCGCGGTGTGCTTCCACCCGGGGAACGCCGGAGATGGAAATCGTGAGGCGGCCGCCAAACGGGTGGCGAAAGCGATCGTCGCCGCGCTGCGCGCCGTCGATGGCGAAACCCGTCTGCTGGTGGAGAACACCGCCGGTGCCGGTCAACAGATCGGTCGCACCGCCGCCGAAGTGGGAGCCATCCTCGCGCACGTGCCCGACAAGCTGAGGGTGCGAACCGGCTACGGGCTCGACACCTGTCACCTTTTCGTGTCCGGCTACGACATCACCGCCTCGTCAGCGGCGCTCCGGGGCGTGCTCGACGAGTTCGAGGAGGCGTGTGGTGAGAGGCCTTCCTTCTTCCATCTCAACGACAGCCAGGGGGAGATGGGCTCCAACCTGGATCGTCACGTGCTCATCGGCGATGGCGCGATCGGGAAGGAGGCATTTCGGTGGCTGCTCAAAGACGCGCGCTCCGCGGACGTGCCACTGATTCTCGAGACGCCGCAGAAGGAGTACGAGCCCGACGATGACGATCCCACGCCCGATCCGTGGGACGCCAAAATGATGAAGCTCCTCCAGTCGCTCGCGAAGTAGCCGCTACTCCGTTCGACCGAGCAGCACGACATCGCCGGTGGGCGATGGCACCCCTCCGGCCGGCTCCTCGGTTACCGCCACCGCGCCTAATGAGTCGGGCGCGAGCGCGTACGTGGCGGTCACGATCGCGCTCCCGCTCGGGGACGGCGCGAAGACGCCGGCGCCGATCTTCCGGTCGCCCGGCGTGATCAGCCACAGCTGATACGTTCGTCCCGCGGACGGTGGAGCGAGGTCGTCGGCGATGAGCGTCCAGCCATTGGTCGCCTGATTCCAGAACATCCGCGCCCGTCCGCGTCCCTGCGGCGTCGCCGCCAGCTCGACGATGCGCACGTTCGGTCCGGTCAGCCCCGCCACGAGTCGCTCCTGGCGCTCGTTCCGCTCACGCTCGGCGGCGAGCTGTCGACGGCTCTGCAGCAGAAGTCCCCCACCGAGTACGAGGAGGGCGGCGAGTGAGGCGGCCAGCACCATGACGCTCACGCGCCATCGGTCCGAACGCGGCTCGGCATCCGCGGCCGCGGCGAAGCGAAGCGATCGCGGCTCGCGATCCGGCAGCTGCCCGGCGGCGAGTCGCGCACGTGCCTCACGATCCGCCGCCGTTCTGGCGATGAGGCGCGAGCGGACGCCGTTGCAGCGACGGGCGTCGAAGGACCGGTCGGGCGCGGCGAGCGCAAGCGCTGCCGCCGTGGCCCGAAAGGCCTCCAGCTCCTCGCTGCACTCGGGGCATGCCGCGATGTGCTCCAGCACCGA
>DASTYE010000011.1:0-10277 GCA_035765135.1 Gemmatimonadaceae bacterium
GTATGCAGGAGCGTAGCCGCCTCATCGCCATCGATCTTGCGTCGCAAGCGGCTGAGGTACACGTCGAGGACGTTCGACATCGGATCGTGGTTCTCGTCCCAGACGTGGGCCGTGAGCTCGGCACGGCTCACCACGCGACCCGCATTCCGCGCGAGATAGTTCAGGAAAACATACTCCCGCGCCGTGAGCGGAATCGCGCGCCCGCCCCGGGTGACGACGTGCCGGCGGGTGTCCACGATCAGATCGCCGACGACGATCGTGGATGGGATGACTTCGCCGCGGCGCCGGAGGAGGGCGCGGATGCGAGCGAGGAGCTCCCCGAAGGCAAAGGGCTTCGTCAGGTAGTCGTCGGCCCCAGCATCCAGCCCGGCGATCCGATCCTCGACGGCGTCGCGCGCGGTCAGCAGGAGAATCGGCACATGGGAACCGCGGTTCCGCAACTCGCGGCACACCTCGAGGCCGTCGCGCCGCGGCATGAGGACGTCGAGAACGATCGCGTCGTAGCCATGCACCGCGGCCTGAATGACGGCGTGCTCGCCGTCGGCAACGGTATCGACGGCGAACGTCTGCTCGCGCAGTCCGCGTGCGAGCGCCTCGCGGAGCTGCGGATCGTCTTCAGCTAGAAGCAGACGCATATGTCGTCCGCCTCACGATGTGGAAACGCCCGCGGGTGTGCGATGCGCCGCGGTGGGCCAAGGTACCGTCATGCCGCGTGCGAGGCCACGCTTGCACTCACGGTTCGGAACGTCCGTCACGGTGGCGTCCCTGTTGAAGCCACGGAGAGATGCTGAGCCTCACAAACGGGCGCGCACCCACCCCGCCCGCGTGGAGCAGGGGGTAGCCGACGTCGAGGCGCGCTGAGGCACGGCCCAACCGCGTGGGTGCCATTCGCAGCCCGACGCCCAGCACCCCGACGCTGAGTCGCTCTCCCTCGCTGGTCTCGCCATGCCACGTCCCGTCGTCAGTGACCGCGGGCGATGCGGGATCCCACCGAGTCGACACTGCCGCAAATGCAGCGCCGTCGAGCACCCACGATCGACTCAGCCGGTGGAGTCGCACCGCGCGCTCGAGCGAGAGGGCGACCGCCGCCTCGGCGAGCCGGGCGCGTGTCGGAAGAGCACCTGCAGCGGGATCGATCGTGACCATGGCGCGGAGATCCGGATCGGGGTTGCGCAACCACTCGGCGCCGAAGCGGGCGGTCCAGATGCCGCGCGGCGCGGACCGATAGTAGGTGGCGCTTCCTCGCAAAGCACCGGCGAAGAGCCGAGTCGGACTCTCATACCCCGAGGCCCAGAGATCGGTTACCAGCAACGCGGTCGCATCCGGCCGCCACATTCGACCGGTCCACAGATCCAGGTGCACGACTGGCGTGTCATCGACGCGCTCACGCCCGATCCCGACGAGCCCATCGAACTCTCCGGCGAGCGGGACATCAACGAGGCCGTTCCCGGGCCGCAGCCAGGTGAGTGTGTCGAAGACGACCGAACGGCGACGAAGGCCGACGTCGAACGTGATCGGCTCCCGCTGCACCCGGTCGGATCCGAGTCGCTGAGAGGTCGGCGCGGCAACGAGTCCGGCCCGCTCGTATCCGATACCTGCCTGGACCATCATGGCTCCGACGTCTGACGCCGATATGCGCCGTCCGAGAAGCGCGCCCCCACGGGTGCGTCGGAAGGTTTCGACAACATGCCGGTCGGCGGTATTGGTCCCCGTTAACGGCGTACGGCTGGACTGCGCGAAATAGGCTTCGTATCCCCACCGGTCGAGGAGGCTTCGCTCGCGTCGGGCCGCGGTGACGGACCATTCACTCCCGTCGCGATAGTGGCTTCCATCAATGGACAGGACCGCTCGATCGCCGAGGGCCGCCGGGTCGCGCAGCGCGGCACCGAGTCCGATGCGTCCGCGGTCCGAGCGGACGCTGAGGGTCGCTTGTCGACCCGTGCCAAACAGATTGCGCTCGCGCATCTCGAACGCGGCAGAGGTGGCGCCGACGTGCACATTAGGTTTGGTGCTCCACCCATCGCGCGTGACTACCGACAGCTCGACAGGGCCGCCGCACGTCATACCGCGAATCTCCGCATCCACGAGGAAGCGAAGCTGGCGAAGACGCCGAAGCGACTCGGCGACGCGGAGCGTGTCGACGGTGTCGCCCGGTGCGAACAGAAGCTCGCGTCGCACCGTCGACGCTCGCGTGCGCATGTGCAGCCGGTTCAGGGCCGCCGCCGGACCGGGCAGCGGTGCCGGATCGGCCGTCACAATATGCAGCGCGGCGATACGCCGCCCGGAGAGTTGCGCCAGGGATGTCTGCGAGGTCACCGAGTCGCACTGCTGAGCGCTCGCGTTGGCCGCCGACGCGGCGAAGGACACGAGGAACAGCAGGACGACGCGGCGCGACGCGCGCTGGTGACGGATCGACATGACGGCTCGAACGCTCCTCAATGAGATGGCCTGAAGGGCCGGGCGCGACTGGGTGCCGCCTTGAAGAATTGCGAGAGTGACCTGAACGAGACGTGAACGGATCGACTAGACGTCCCGACGGCCGCCGGCGGGTTCACGTGGCGTTCAGGTTGGCGAAGCGAGCTTGTTGGGACCATGTCGCTCCCGACTCCTTCACCACACGCGTCAACATATCGCCCATGAACAACTTGTCCCCATCCACTGCCCCCGCTGGCTCGTCGCCTCGCGTGGGCATAGACCGATTCGGCTGGAGCGGGCTGCTCATCGGCCTGCTGGTCGCGATTTCCACGTTCGTTCGGGCCGTCATCGTCGCCGCCGGTCATGGATGGCACGGCGGCAGGATTGCGTCGCTGCTGGCGGCATTTGTCGCGGGCGGCGTCTTCGATGTGCTGGTCGCGCTGTGGCTGGCGATGCCCTTGACCCTGTACCTCGTGCTCCTGCCGCGCGCGCGCTATCAGCGGCGAACGCACCGGACGCTCCGTCGCCTAACGTTGGCGACGGCGTTGTTCGGCGGACTCTTCGTCGCTATCTCGGAGGTCGTGTTCTTCGCGGAGTTCGACGGGCGTTTCAACTTCGTCGCGGTGGATTACCTGATTTATCCGACGGAGGTGGTTACCAACATCTGGCAGAGTTACCCGGTAGCATGGCTGATCGCCGGCATCGCGGCGGCGGTCGTTGGCCTCCTCTGGGCGTTCCGCCGCACGTTCGGGCGGCTGGACGAGCGCGACGGCCCAGCCCGGCGCGGCCGGCTCGTCGGCGGCGCTGCGTATGCGATGGTGCTCTTCGTCCTCACTCGGGCGGTTTCACCTAACCTCGCTCGCGTCTCGCCTGACCGCGACCTGAACGAGCTCGCCGCGAACGGTTACTACACGTTCTGGCAGGCACTCCTCGGACGGGACGCGCCTTACGACGGACTCTACGCAACGGAGCCGGACAGCGCCGTGTTCGCCCGGTTGCACCAGCTGGTCGCGCGGGACGGCACTGATCCCACGGCACCGCGGTTGTCGCCGGCTTCGCCCACGGACCGGGTAATCCAAACGTCATCGCGTCCGCGTCCCCTGAACGTGGTGATCGTCCTGGAAGAGAGCCTCGGCTCCGAGTTCGTCGGTGCGCTGCATCCGGAAGCCCGGGGATTGCTAACTCCGCGCTTCGACTCACTCGCTGGCGAAGGTACGCTGCTCACTCATGCGTACTCCACGGGCAATCGCACCATCCGCGCACTGGAGGCGACGACCGCGTCGCTGCCGCCGTTGCCCGGCGTTTCCGTCGTTCGCCGTCCACAGTCGGTGGATCTGTTCACGCTGCCGAACGTGCTGCGGTCGCGGGGATACGCCACGGAGTTCATCTACGGTGGAAGGGCGCTCTTCGATGGCATGGGCGAGTACATGCGCCGCAACGGCGTCGACCGTGTGGTCGAACAGGGCGATTTCCCACGTGGCATCTTCGCGACGGCCTGGGGCGTGGCCGATGAGGCGATTTTCGATCGGGCGCTCATCGAGCTGGACTCGCTCCACTCCAACGGCAAGCCGTTCTACGCGATGATCCTGACGGTGTCGAACCACAAGCCGTATGACTATCCGACGGGACGCATCGCGGAGGACCCGGCCGCCCACAGTCGGGGGCATGCCGTGCGCTACGCCGACTGGGCGCTCGGGAGGTTCGTGCGCGAGGCGCGCACGCACGCGTTCTTCGACAGCACCCTGTTCGTATTCATGGGCGATCACGGCGCGCGGGTTTACGGCGCCGCGGAGATTCCGCTGCCGAGCTACGAAGTACCGATCGTCTTCTACGGCCCCCGTATCGTGGCGGCCGGGAAGCGCGTGGCGACCTTGGCATCGTCGCTCGACGTGCCGCCTACCGTGTTAGGCATCCTCGGTGGCGAGTATTCCTCCCGGTTCTTCGGCCGTGACGTGTTTCGGGACCGGGCGGAGGACGGACGCGCGCTCATGACGCACAACGCCGAGCTGGCGCTGATGCGCGGGGCGCGCATGGCCGTGCTGGGGCTGCGTGGTGCGACCACCGTCTACGCGGTGAACGAGTCGGGAGACCTGCGGGCGGTTGCGCACCCGACCACCGGCGATCGTGAGCTGGCGTCCGAGGCGGTGGCCTTCTATGAGGGTGCTGACCACCTCTATCGCAGCGGGACATACCGCTTCGCCGTACCTCAGGGTGCCCAACGTGTGGACTCGAGTAGTTACGGCAGCCTGTCCGGATCAGGGCCCTAGGGACCGCGTCGCGACGCGTGGCCGGTGCTCTCCTGCATCCGCGGCCGAGGGTGCCGTTTGTGGTGCAGATCTAGCGCTTCGGTGCTGAATCACCGGAGCAGCTCCGCGCGTAGTGATGGCGACGGCACCTACGCCGCAGAATTGGAGGAAGGCGATGGGAATGGTCTGGAAACTCGTCAAGATCGCGATCGCGCTAGCTGTCGCGGTCCCGATCTCGATCATCGTACTCGCGGTGGCACTCGGTGTCCTTGGTGCCCTCATGGGAATCGCGGTGCTGACGCTCAAGCTGGCCGTCGCGGGCCTCGTCTGTTGGGGCATGATCCGGCTCGTGAGGTTTCTGCTGCGCGGTTCGCCGACATCCCCCACGCGACGCGAGGCAGAGCGGCTACCTCCGGCCGACCCGTATTATGAGGTGGCGATGCGCGAGCTCGATCGCGAGCTCGGCGAGGTGCGACGGTAGCCCCACCTTACGGCGGCATGGAATTGGGCTGGTCCCGCTGTGTAGCTTGAACGTCTATGGGCCGGCCCACCTCCCGCAGGCGCGACGCGGCCACGACGGTCGCACCAGATCGACGTGAATGGCTCATCCTCATCCATGCGCTGCCATCCGAGCCGGCGTACGTGCGCGTAAAAGTGCGCCGCCGGCTGCGGCGGCTTGGCGCCGTTCCGCTCAAGAACTCCGTCTACGTGTTGCCCGCGACCAGCGAGCACCTCGAGGACTTTACGTGGCTGGCGAGTGAGATCATTGGCGAGGGTGGCCAGGCGCTCGTCGCGCGTGGCTCCTTCATCGCCGGCGTCGACGAGGCGGAGCTGCGAAACCAACCTCCCACGCGCCCGGCGTTGGCAGCCGGACAACGTGACGCCATGCCGCGCGGTTCAACCTGGGTGACGCGTCGGGACGTGTTCGTCGATCGCATCGCCAGCGCGTGGCTCATTCGCAAGTGGATCGACGAGGCAGCCAGGTTTCGCTTCGTGTCCCAGGGCCGGTACAAACCGCGTCGCGGCGAGGTGCGCTTCGACATGTA
This sequence comes from Gemmatimonadaceae bacterium, assembly GCA_035765135.1. GTDB lineage: Bacteria > Gemmatimonadota > Gemmatimonadetes > Gemmatimonadales > Gemmatimonadaceae > JAICNG01. Next base: position 5,708 of record DASTYE010000011.1, read on the forward strand.
CGGCGGGGAGTACACGCACGTCGGGAATCGGTGCACCTTCGAGACGCTGCTCGACCGCTTCGGCCTCGACGACCCGGCGTTGCGCGCCATCGGCGAGGTCGTGCACGACATCGATCTGAAGGACGGGCGCTATGGACGCCCGCAGACGGCCGAGCTGAACGCGTCACTCGCGCGCATCGCGTCAGAGTCAAGCGATGACGCCGACCGGATCGAGCGCGGATCGAAAGTGTTCGACCGCCTGTATCGCGAGCTCTCGGGACATCCGCGCCCCCCGCGGAAGCGAGCGCGAGGAGGCAGCCGGGGCTGAGGCGGAGGCGGAGGGGTACTTGCGGGGATGATTCCACAGAAGCAATGTATGATACACATGAATCATTCCCCGAGTACCGCGCCGACGCATGATCCTTCTGGGCCGTCGGATCACCCCGGCCGGATTCGAGTGCTCTCCGCTGCCGACGTGTATCGGTACCTCCCGGTCGCCGATTGCATTGACGCACTGGAGCGTGCGTTCTCGAGCGCGGAGGGCGTGCAGTCCTTCGTGGGGGGAGCCGTCACGCCCGCCGGGACGTTCCACATCAAGGCCGCCCTGGCAGACTCCCGGACGGGGCAATACTTCGCCGCGAAGCTCAACGCCAACTTTCCCCGGAATCGCGAGCGACACGGATTGCCGACCATTCAAGGTCTGCTCCTTCTGTCGAGCGCGTCCGACGGACGGCCACTGGCCATCATGGACTCCGCGAGTCTGACCGTGGTTCGCACTGCCGCCGCCACCGGCGTGGTGGCGCGTTACGCAGCCCCGCCCGACGCGCGACGGTGTGCCGTCATCGGATGTGGCGCGCAGTCGCTGGCGCAGCTCGAGGCCCTTCGCGCCGTGCGCCCGATCGAGTCCGCCATCGCCTTCGACCTGGACGCCGGCGCTCTCGACGCGTTCGTCGCAGCCGCCAGCAAACAGGCCGGCCTAACGGTCGAGGCGGCTCACTCGCTGGACCAGTGCGTGCGAAATGCCGACGTCATCGTCACCTGCACGACCGCACGACGGCCATTCCTCGAGGTGTCGCACGTGCGGCCCGGGACCTTCGTGGCGGCGGTCGGCGCCGACAACCCCGGCAAGAACGAGATCGCACCGGCGCTGATGGCGCGCGCGACCGTGGTGGTTGACGACGTGCAGCAGTGCGCCGAGATCGGCGACCTGCACCACGCACTGGTCGCCGGGGTGATGACGCGGGCGGACGTCTGGGGCACGGTCGCGGACGTGATCCGGCACAAACCCATGCCGGCCGGGCGGGTCACGGTCTTCGACAGCACCGGTGTTCCCCTCGAGGATGTCGGCGCCGCCGCCGAGGTGTACGAGCGCGCGCTGGCGGACGGACCGAGCGTCAGCATCGCGTTAGGCTCATGAAGTGGGTGACGCGTGCACGGCCCAAGGTGGACCGCATTGCCTGTCCCTGGCTCATCACGCGGTTCATCGATCCCGACGCCGAGTTCCTGTTCGTGGCTCCTGGCGACGTGGCGGCTGTTGCCGCGGCGACCGGCGCCATCCCGTTCGACGTGGAAGGAGTGGAGCTCTCGCACGACGGGCCGCTGTGCAGCTTCGACGCCTTTCTCCGCAAGTACGAGCTAACCGACCCTGCGCTCCACCAGCTGGCCACGATCGTCCGCGGCGCCGACACCGCCCACCCGGACCTCGCGCCGCAATGCGCCGGTCTCCTGGCGATCTCGCTCGGACTGTCGCGCATCATCCCGGACGACCACGAGCAGCTCCGCCATGCGATGATTCTGTACGACGCGCTCTACGCATGGGTGCGCGACGGGCAGGAGGAACAGCACAGCTGGAATCCACAGCGTGCGCGCTGACCTCCAATGCCAGCTTCGATGTTCCCCTCAGGACCTATAGCCGTGGAGCGATGGCCGAGACCGCGTCCGACGACGTCATCACGGGCACAACGTCGAAGTCGACAATGTCACGCCACGCCGCCATCCAGGCGTCGAGCAACGCAGGGTCCTCGCATTCCATGACCTGGTAGCATTGGCGCAGGTCCGTCGTCACCCAGCTCGCGATGTAACGAAGGCCGTCCGGGGCGAGCCGTCCCTGGTCGCGAAAGCGGCGGTACACAGGGCGTGCGTCCCCGTCCCGGAACGTTTCCACGACCATATAGAGCATCACTCGATCCCCATCACGTGATGCGCGCCAGGACGCCGGGGCCTCTCAGGGAGTGAAGAGTCCATATCCCTGCGCGTGGAGCGTCGCCAGCGCGTGCGTCGCCGTTGGAGCGACCTTCACGAACGGCAGCAGATCGCCCGGTGACAGCTTCCGATTGATGAGCGCCACGCCACACACGATGACCTGTACGCCGGCGTCATTCAGCGCCTGAAGCAGCGGGATGCTGGCATTGTCGGTGCCCTTCGCCGCCTTGTACGCTTCGTTCTTCAGGAGCGAATGGGTGGCCGTGCCCCACACCACGATGGCGAGGTGCACGTTCGAGCGCGGGACATTGTTGGCGTCGCTCACGTACAGAAAGCTGGCCGCGTCGCGGAAGCCGGGTACCACCGAGTCCGGCTTCGTGGGTCCGACGTTCACTCTCCAGGCGATGCGGTACTGCAGATCGCTCGGCATCGGGAAAGTGATGCCGCTGGCGATGGGGCCGGAGCCGTGCTGCTCGATTACGTCGGCACCGGTGGCCTGGGCGTTTGAAGGCGAGGGAACGCAGAGGACTGCCGCGATGGCGAACGGAAGGATGCGGCGGGACATTGGGAGCTCCTTTATGTGGAACGCGAGGTTCAGCGCGGGACTGACGGCGCGGCCAGTATGGAAAAGCGCCATATCACTACTCTGCGCAAGAGCCCCCCTTCCGCCGACATCAGACGCGCGATTTCAGCACTCCACGCTGGGATTCCAGTCAGCGAAAAGTCCCTTGGGATTGGCTCGCCATGCCCACACGTGGAGGTACCAGATCCCGAGCGACGGCGCCTTCTTCATCGCCTGACCCATCACTTGCGGGGGATCGCTCCCTTTCCACTGATCGAGCGGTATGACGTACTCGACGCCGGTCAGCTCGAACTCCCCCGTCGCGGTCCGGGCGTAGGTCAGGATCTCCGGGCGCTCGAGCTCGATGGTGGCGTCCATCAGGCCGGAGTTGGAAACGTGGTAGCCCATTCCGCCCTCGGGCCTCGCCATGCAATGCGACACGTTCCGCGGATATCCGGCCGCGACGGCGCTGTCGAGCGACTTGAAACGCGCGGTCGCCCCGCGAATCCGCTCGAGGTCGCGATCGATGTCCTGCCCGCTGGCCGGCCGCGGGATTCCCACCGTCACCGCGATGAGCGCAATGCCGCCACTCAGCGCTCGATAGAATAGGCTCATCATTCCTCCCCTGTTGGTCGTTCGGGACCGAGGGAACCACTCGGTCCACCCAGCCAGCTACCTTGGCGAGGGAGCGCCACCGGGGGATAGGAAGATCTTGCTCGATCCTCCTAACGCCTTCTTGACACCCGGCGACCCGCGGGATATTAGGATGCCGTCGAGGCGGCCTCACCGGGCCGCCGGGTGCGAGCAAGGCAGCGAAGTACGCAACCTGGCGTCCTCGTTAGAGAGGGTCATACGCGGCTACTTCGTTCTTCGGGTCCGCTGATTTGCGCCCTGAGCTGGGCGTGCTCGCCGATGCATGCCGTCGGCGGAGCCGCCACGCAGAGCGCCCCCGTTCCCGCCGCGCCTGTGTACTTCCTCATCCGCGCCGACGACGCGGGCATGAGCCACAGCGTCAACACCGGGCTCGAAAGACTCATAACGAGCGGGCTTCCGGTGTCTGTTTCCGTGATGTTTCCGACGCCGTGGTACCTCGAGACCGTCGAGATGCTCAAACGCCATCCCGACGTCTCGGTCGGGATTCATCTGACGCTCAATTCGGAGTGGAAGAACTACCGGTGGGGACCGGTCCTCGGGAGAAGCGCCGTCCCGACACTGGTGGACTCGAACGGCTATTTCTTCCCGTCGGCTGCCGCTCTCTACGCGAATCGTCCCAACGTGCAGGAAGTCGAGCGCGAGTTGCGGGCGCAGATCGAACGTGCCGTGCGGTCGGGGCTCAGGATCGACTACGTCGATTACCACATGGGCACCGTCGTGCAGTACCCCGAGTTCCGTGACATCACCGAGCGGCTCGCCAAGGAATTCCGCCTCGCGATGTCGGGCTACTTCGGGGAGCGGATGGAGAGCCCGCAGTACGCGGCGAATCCGCAGCACAAGACCGACAGCCTCGTGGCGCTCGTCAACCGGCTCCAGCCCGGCGTGAGCGTCGTCGTCTCGCACGTCGGAATCGACAATGACGAGCTCGGCGCGCTGATCGACATGAACACCGATTATCCGCTGCCGGACATGAGCAAGCATCGTCAGGCAGAGCTGAGCGCACTCACGTCACCGCGATTCATCGGCGCCGTCAAGGCGCGTCAGATTCGTCTCGTGACGTACCGGCAGCTGATCGAGATGCAGGGGTTGCACGTCATGCGGCGTCCGGAGGGTTAGGAAACGCATTTGCGCGGGGGGATACCCATGGAGAGAATGCCGTCGGACAGGACCTCA
>DASTYE010000012.1:0-5698 GCA_035765135.1 Gemmatimonadaceae bacterium
TCCCTCCCGAGCTCCTCCCTCTCTTCACATGATCCTTACCTCACCTACAGCTTCCTTACCACAGAGGGTGCCAACCATCTAGCACTCCCTCGTTGTCGCATCCCCGGTCAACCGCGGCCGGCACGTCGATACCACGCTCGACTGCCGCCACGATCACTCGGGGAGTGTCCATGCTTCGTTTCTCCTTGCTTGCGCTCGCTGTCGTTCCTTCGCTGGCAATCGCGCAAACCCTCGCCTTGAATGGAGCAGGCGCCAATGGCGCCGCGACGGCGATGCGCGCCGCGGCCCGCAGCGCGAGCGCCGTCCGCACCACCGTTCCACCCGTGCTCGACGGGCGCACGGACGATGGCGCGTGGGCGCAGGCGCAGGTCATCGATCAATTCCTGGAGTACGAACCCACCGAGGGCGCCGAGACGCGCTTCAAGACCGAGGCGCGCGTGGCCTACGACGACAAGAATCTGTACGTGCTGGTGCGCATGTACGATCCCGCGCCCGACAGCATCGTCTCGCTGCTGTCACGCCGCGACGTGCGAACGCCGTCGGAGCAGGTCAAGCTCATGATCGACTCGTACCACGACAAGCGCACCGCCTATCAGTTCTGCGTCAATCCCGCCGGCGTGAAGCGCGACTACTACGTCTACAACGACAACGTCGAGGATGGCTCGTGGGATGCGGTGTGGGATGTCGCGACCGCCATCGACTCGCTGGGATGGGTGGCCGAATTCCGAATTCCATTCAGCCAGCTGCGCTTCGCGAACAAGCAGGCACACACCTTCGGCCTCATGATCGTGCGCGACATCGCGCGCACGAACGCGCGCATCAGCTGGCCGCTGTTCAGCCGCTCGACACAAGGGTACGTGTCGCAGGCCGGAGAAATTGGCGGCATCGCGAACATTCCGACGCCGCGCCGCCTCGAGGTCGCGCCGTACTTCGTCGTGAAGAGCGTGACCAACGACCGGCGGGACGACGACGGCAACGTGCTCAACTACCATCACCCGACGCTCGGCGCCTACGGGGCCGACATCAAGTACGGGCTGTCATCGAACCTCACGCTCGACGCGACGCTCAACCCCGACTTCGGGCAGGTCGAAGCCGATCCGGCGACGCTGAACCTCACGGCGTTCGAGACCTTCTTCGAGGAGCGCCGTCCGTTCTTCCTCGAGGGGATGGGGATCTTCACCTTCCGCACGAGCTGCCAGGACATCGATAGTGGATGCCGCGGTCTCTTCTACTCGCGCCGCATTGGCCGCGCGCCACGCCTCGGCGGACGCTCCGGTGACCCAACGGCCACGACGATCCTCGGCGCGGCGAAGGTGACGGGTCGGCTCGGGACCGGAATGTCGGTCGGCTTCCTCAACGCGATCACGCAGGACGAATACGGGTCCGACGGACGGCCGATCGAGCCGCAAACCAACTACGCGGTGGCGCGTCTGCGTCAGGATCTGAATGGCGGGAAGAGCGACATCGGACTGATGATGACGGCCGTCAATCGGCGCCTCGACCCGACGATGGAGCCCGAGATGGCGCGGGATGCGTACGCCGTGGGGATCGACGGCCGCCATCGCTTCTGGAGCAACAACTACGAGGTGGCGGCGATGGTGTCGGGAAGCATGGTGCGGGGCGACCCGGTGGCGATCGCCGGGCTCCAGCGCAATCCCGTGCACTATTACCAGCGCCCCGATGACGACCTTGCCTACGATCCGACGAAAGACGAGCTCGTCGGCGATGCGCAGCGCATCTCGATGAGCAAGTTCGGTGGCGGGAAGACCCGCTTCCAGAGCGTGCTGCAGCGCTACTCGTCAGGCTACGAGCTCAACGACCTCGGATGGCTGCAGCGCGCCGACGAGCTCATGTTCCGCAACTGGTTCGCGCTCCAGTTCAACAACCCCAACAAGTACTGGCGCCGCGCCTTCTACAACTTCAACTACTGGCGCTACTGGTCGGCCGACGGGCTGCCGACCCGCGAGGGCTTCAACACCAACTGGCACGTGCAATTCCCGAATCAGTGGTGGTTCAACTGGGGGATCTCGGCGAACGATTTCGCGGGACGCAGCTACGACGATCGTGCCTCACGAGGCGGCCCGGCGGTGCGCCGCGATGCGAGCTTCGATCTCTGGAGTGGTGTGGAAGGCGATTCGCGCTGGGTAGTCACGCCCTACCTCTTCGGCGGCATTTGGCGCAACAACGAGGGTGAGAGTCGCGGCTACTGGATCGAGCCGTCGATCAACTATCGCATCTCGACGCGGCTCAATGGCTCGCTGTTCCTGAACTACAACCGGCAGCACGAGGACGACCAGTACTGGAAGCGCTTCGGTGCAGACGGACACGACTCGACGAGATACACGTTCGCCGAGCTGAACCAGACGACGGTGAACCTGACCACGCGCATCAACTTCACCGCGACGCCGAACCTCTCCCTGCAGTTCTACGCGCAGCCCTACATCTCCAAGGGGACGTACAACAATCTGCGTCAGCTCACCGACCCACAGAGCGTGTCGTATGAGAGCCGCTTTGGAGCGTTCACGCATGACTGCGAAGGAAGGGGCGTGGGGACGCAGGGCTACGAGGGCGCATGCGATCCCGGAGGCATCGACTTCAAGCAGCTGAACACGAACGCCGTCGTGCGCTGGGAGTACCGCCCCGGCTCGGCCATCTTCTTCGTGTGGCAGCAGGGCCGCTTCCAGAACGTCGGTCGCGCAACGACGTTCGATGGGCGGCAGGATTACGAGGATCTGTTCTCGGTGCATCCGAGGAACACGTTCCTCATCAAGGCGTCGTATTGGCTGAATTACTAGGAAGGCAGGGGTCAGGGGTCAGGACTCAGGAGTCAGGGGGTGTCAGGTTTATAGGTTACAGGGGAGAACGCGCCGACACTGATCCCTGGGTGCCGTTCTCTCCTGCAACCCATACCCCGACACCCCCTGACTCCTGACTCCTGACTCCTATCTCCTCGTTGTTTTGAGCATCCAATCACCGAACGCCTTCTCGAGGGCCGCCAGATCGTCAGGCAGCGTCGCGGCGGCGGCGAGGGCGGTCTCGGCCGGTTCGCCCGAGAGGATGCGATCGGTGAGGGTCCCGAGGAACTCGCGGCCTTCGTGCTCGGCGAGGAAGATCGCGAACGTCACCGCCTGCGCGCGGAACAGCTCCGCGCCCTCGAGCTTGCCGCGGTCGCGCATGGGAAGGCCGCCCATGAAGACGCCACCCGCGGGGCGGGCGGGGGCCGTTGGCGGGAGCTGCGCGCGACGCTGCGCGTCCTTCGCCGGCTCCGGCCGTCGCGACTCGAGCAAGTCGCGCAGGGAAACTGGCTCTTCGCGCTCCGCCAGGCGCGCGACGTACATCTCCTGGGCAGGAGAGCCACCGATCAGATCGACGAGCGCATCCTCGATCCAGTCGGGGATGCGTGCGTCATCACCGAAACGCGCCTCGGCGGCCGGCACGGGTTGAGCGCGCCCGACTCGGTAGTCCGCTCGCGCGAGCAGCCACGCGCGAGCGGCGCGCATCATGAGAAATCCCGCTGGCGCGACCGGTGGCCGCGATGATCGCTTCTCGGGGACGATCGCGGGAGCGACGGCACGTCGCGGTCCATCGGTGGGCTCCACACTGTCGGGAATCCACCCATCGGCGACGCGATCGCGCGAGACCGCGCGCAGCTCAACGAGGATCTTCCGTGGCTCGTCGCCAAAAACCCGACGATACTCGCGCGCCGTCTGATCGAGCGCCTGACGGGCGTCGGGCAGCAACTCGCGGATCGGCGCCACCAGCTCGTACTCCGGTGCGTCGAGCACGAACGCGGTGTCATCTCCCACGACGCGCTGCTCCCCGATGGTGACCGGGATCGGCTTGAAGACCTGCTCGCGCGATGGGAACATCTCACGCAGCGAGCTGCAGGCCGCGGTGAGCGGCAGGATGAGGGCAACTGTGGCGGTGCGGTACGTCAGGAAGCTCATGCTATCTCGGTATGCGCGGGAACCACGTACATTCGCGCGTTAGGGGTTGCGCTCGAAGGTGAGACATCTATCATCTCGCTGACTCGTGGCGAGGTGGCTCCGAGTCAGGAGGTTCGACCCTCACCGCAACTTACCGCATCGGAGACCCCATGCGTATCGGGCGCGTCACGTTGGCGCTGGCAGCCGGGCTTCTATTCGCCCCCGCGACGGCAGCGGCGCAGTTCTGCCTCAGCCAGGAGGAACAGCAGGACAACAACGCCATGGCCGCCTGTCTTGCGGCGACCACCACTCCGTTTGGCGCCCTTTCGACCCAAATCCCCGCGAACTGGATCGGTCGCTCCGTCACTGGAATTGGCGTCAACTTCCGGTTTGGCAGCATGGACGAGGAAGGCGACGCGGGGCGTCGGAATTTCGGCATCGGCGTCGACATCCCGCTCGGCAAAGCGACGATCGGTATCACGGGCGGTTACATCGACTACACCTGCGATGTGCCCGGCGAAGACATCAACTGCAAGAGCGCGATCATGGCCGGAGGGCAGCTCGCGACGCCACTGCTCGTGAACCCAATCGGGACGGGTGACTCGGGCCAATCGTTCATCCTCGGCCTCACGGCATCGCTTGGCTTCAGCACGGGTGACGTCATCGATGGGACGATCTTCGGCGAGACGTTCGAGCTGAGCGCGCGCGGCCTGAGCGTCGGCGTTGGCTTCCCGCTCGCGCTCGTCGCCAGGAGCGGGTCGATCACGATTACGCCGTACATCGAGCCCGCCGTCTTCTGGGGGCAGACGAAGCTCGATGCCTCGGGTTCGTTCGGGGCGGATGAGCAAACGGAATCGGGAACAGGCTTCGCGCTGGGCGGCGGAATCTCGTTCGGGCTCGCGTCCGGCCTGTCATTCGATGTCGGCATCAAGAAAGTCATGATGGATGAAGCCAAGTCACTGATCGGGCTCGGGATCAGCTTCCAGCGCTGATCGGTGGCCGAGCGCTGGGACGTCATCGTCACCGGCCTCGGGGCGATGGGGAGCGCCGCGGTGCGCGAGCTTGCGCGCCGCGGCGCTCGCGCTCTCGGCATCGATCGTTATGCACCACCCCATGCCCACGGCTCCACTCACGGGCACACCCGCATCATTCGCGAGGCGTACTTCGAGCATCCGACGTACGTCCCGCTCGTGCAGCGTGCTGGTCACCTGTGGGAGGCGCTCGGGAACGAGATCGGCGAGCCTCTGATCGTCCGCACCGGCGGGCTCATGATCGGGCCGCGGCACGGACCGCTCGTCAGTGGCGCGCTGCTCTCGGCGACCCGACACGGTCTGCCTCACGAGTTGCTGACATCTGACGAAGTGACACAGCGGTTTCCCGCACTCGCTCCGAAACCAGGTTCGGTTGGTCTGTACGAGCCGCGCGCCGGCGTGCTGTTCCCGGAGGCGTGTATCCGCTCGCTGCTCTCGTGCGCCGCACGCGATGGCGCCGACCTTCGCATGGGAGAAGCGATGCTCGCCTGGCGAGTCGAAGGCGGTGTTGTCCGCGTCGCGACGGCAATGGGGGAGCACGTCGCCGATCGCCTCATCCTCACGCTCGGCCCGTGGCTTCCGGAGATGCTCGAGGGAGCGGTTGTTCCGTTGACCGTCGAACGGCAGATGCAGCACTGGTTTGGCGCGCGCGACCACGCCGAACGATTCTCACCGGAGGCGCTTCCGATCGCGCTGTGGGAGACGCCGGATCATGTCTTCTACACGCTCCCGGACTTCGGT
>DASTYE010000013.1:0-10186 GCA_035765135.1 Gemmatimonadaceae bacterium
CGGCTCGCATCGAGGAGCACGGCGCGCGAAACGAGTTCGAGCAGATGGTGACCCGCTACGGTGTGGCGACGCCGAACCGGTCAGGCCTGCCACTTCGCGCCGGCGACGAGCGGGAAGGCGATCCCATGATTCAGCACGACATGTCCACGTGCATCCTGTGCACGCGCTGCGTGCGAGCATGCGCGGACATTCAGGTCGTGGGCGTCCTCGACGTGGCGTATCGCGGCGATCATGCGGAGATCATCGTCGGCGCCGATGGCAATCCCGAGCACGCCGGATGCACCTGGTGCGGAGAGTGTGTTCGCGTTTGTCCCACGGGCGCGATTCACGACGTGCTTCCGCTCGCGAAATTCGCTCGCGGCGCCATGGACATGCCAGCGCGCTCGGTCCGCAGCGTGTGCCCATACTGTGGCGTCGGCTGTCAAATCGACCTCGAGGTGCGCGGCACGGACGTGGTGCGCGTGACGAGCCCGTGGATCGAGGAAGACACGCCCAACATGGGCTCCACGTGCGTGAAAGGACGCTTCGGCACCGACTTCATCCTCCATCGCGATCGCCTGACGACGCCGTTGATTCGAAAGGGGTGGGTCAAGCGCGAAGGCCGGTGGCATTACCAGCCCGACGCGTCGGACGTCGAGCGGTGGGGACGACGCGGCGGTCCGTGGCGCCAGATCGAGGAAGAGGGTCAGACGCACAAGAGCCGCCCCAAGTTCAATCCGTTGCGCCGTCTCCCCACGGTCGACGGGCCGCTTGGCGACCCGCGTGACCGCGTCGCCACTCCCGCCGACTGGTACGAACCATTCCGCGAGGGAACCTGGGACGAGGCCATGGAGATCGTCGCGCAGGAGCTCACCCGCCTTCGCGACACGCGCGGCCCGGATTCGCTCGCCGTGTTCTGCTCCGCCAAATGCTCGAACGAGGAAAACTACGTACTCCAGCGCATCTTCCGCGCTGGGATCGGCACCAACAACGTAGATCACTGCACCCGGCTCTGTCACGCCTCCTCGGTAAGCGCGATGCAGCGCGCGATGAACACGAGCGCCGCGTCCGGGTCGATGCGCGAAGTCGAGCACGAGTCTGATGTCATTTTCCTGCTCGGAGCGAACACAACGGAATCACATCCCGTCTTTGGGGCGGCGATCAAGCGCGCGCAGCGTCGCGGCGCGAAGCTGATTGTCGCGGATCCGCGCCGCATCGAGCTTGCAGAGCGCGCCGACATGCATCTCCAGATGCTCCCCGGCACCGATGTCGCACTGCTCAACGCAATGCTGCATCACATCATCGAGCTCGATCTCCACGACACAAAGTTCATTCGCGCGCGCACGCATGGGTTTGACGACGTCGCGCGCGCGGTCGAGCCGTATTCGCCGGAGCGCGCGTCGGCGATCTGCGGAGTTCCTGCGCATCTCATCCGTCGAGCGGCGGAGCTCTATGCGCGTGGACCACGATCCTCGACGCTGTGGGCGATGGGTCTGACCCAGCATCGCACCGGAACAGACATCGTCACGTCGCTTCTCAATCTCATCCTCTCGACCGGCATGATCGGCCGCTGGGGTGCCGCGATGCTCCCGATCCGCGGGCAGAACAACGTCCAGGGAGCGAGCGATGTGGGTGCGATCCCGATGGTGTACACGGACTATCAACCAGTGGCCGACCCCGGAATCCGCCGTCGCTTCGCACAGGCATGGGGCGTTCCCGAGGAGAAGCTCTCGCTCGTTCCCGGCCTCAAGGTCACGCAGGTCGTCACCGAGGGGAGCCCGGTTCGCGGGATGTACATCATGGGCGAGAACCCGATCATCTCGGACCCGGACGTCGCGCACGCCGAGGACTGGTTTCACGGTCTCGAGTTTCTGGCGGTGCACGATCTCTTCCTTACCGAGACCGCCCGCTATGCAGACGTCGTCCTCCCCGGGGCGTCCTTCGCCGAAAAGGACGGCACGTACGTGAATACGGAGCGACGCGTGCAGCTCGCTCGTCAGGCGGTCCAGCCTCCGGGCTCCGCGCGGGGCGACCTCGACATCCTGCTCGACCTGTCCAACCGGATCGGGCTGGCGACGCCGTTCACCACGGCGGCCGAGGTGATGGATGAGATCGCGACCGTCACGCCGTCGTGGCGTGGGATCACCCACGCGCGCCTGGACGAATCCGGCGGACTCCAGTATCCGGTCGCGGACCGCACGCATCCGGGAACGGCATTTCTCTTCGGCGACCGCTTCCCCACCGCCGATGGCAAGGCGACGCTCGTGCCCGTGGAATTCCTGCCGCCCGCCGAGCTACCCGATGAGGAGTTCCCGTTCTGGATGAATACGGGGCGCCAGCTCTATCACTGGCACACCGGCACGATGACGCGCCGCTCACAGGCTCTCGATTCGCGCGAGCCGGTGCCGACGGTCGAGCTATCGCCGGCGGACGCAGCTGAGCTGGGGGTGCGCGATGGCGACGCGGTTCGCATCACCTCGCGGCGAAACACGATCGAGATCGCCGTGCGCTTGTCACCGCGCGTCGCACGTCATCAGGTCTTCGTGCCAATGCACTATCGGGAGGCGGCGGCGAACCTCCTGACGAATCCGGCGCTCGATCCCTACGCACACATCCCCGAGTTCAAGGTGTGTGCGGTGCGTATCGAGCCGGTGACCCCGCGCGGGCAGCGGACCTATCGTGCGGAGCGCATCGAGCCGCTCGTTCCCGCCGACTGATGGAGCTCGGACTCGCGGACAAGGTCGCGCTCGTGACCGGTGCGTCCAGCGGTCTCGGGCTCGCCATCGCCGAAGCGCTCGCACGCGAAGGGGCATCGGTCGCGATGGTGGCACGGCGCAAAGAGGTGCTCGAGCGCGCTGCCGGGTCCATCACCGCCTCCTCGAGCCGGCGCGCACTCCCCATCGTCGGCGATGTCTCGAAGCCTGACGACATCGAGCGCATCGTTCACGAAGCCGAGTCGACGCTCGGGGCCATCGACATTCTGGTGGCGAATGCGGGCGGGCCGCCGTCGACGACGTTCGAAACGACGACCGACGATCAGTATCGCCTCGCGATCGAGCTGAATCTGCTCGCGTCGATTCGTCTCGCGCACGCGTGCGTTCCGGGCATGCGCGCGCGTCGCTGGGGGCGCGTCGTCTTTCTCTCCTCGATGGCCGCGAAGCAGCCACTCCCCGGTTTGCTCCTGTCGAACACGGCACGCGCCGGGCTGCTCGGCTTCGCGAAGACGCTGGCGATCGAGGTCGCGCGCGATGGTGTTCTGGTGAACACCGTGCTACCCGGGCATTTCGATACGCCCCGTGCGCGAGAGCTGGCCGAGGCCCGCGCAGCGCGCGAGGGGAAGTCGGTGGACGCAATGATGGCGGATCGGGCACGTGCGATTCCGCTCGGCCGCACGGGGCGACCGGAGGAGTTCGCGGCGGTGGTTGCCTTTCTCGTGTCCGAGCGGGCGAGCTTTGTGACCGGCTCAGCGATCCAGGTCGACGGCGGACAGATCGCGTCCCTCGTCTGATCTGACACACGAATGCGGAATGCGGAATCCGGAGAATCGTGATTGAACAGGGCGCCGAGTGGCTGGGCCGAGTGGCTGGTCGGCGTCCTTTTTCGATCATGACTCTCCGCATTCCGTATTCCGCATTCCTCACCGGGGTAGCATCCCGCTAGCGAGAATGCGAGCTTTACTCGCGCTCGCCGCAGCCCCTGCGGCCCTCCACCCGACTCGACGCAGGAGCTCTCGCGCGTGAAGGCACTCGTGAAGGAGACCGCGGGTCCCGGCTTCAAGTTGAAAGACGTTCCGGAGCCGAAGATCCGCGACGACGAAGTGCTCATTCGCGTGCGACGTGCCGGAGTGTGCGGCACCGACGTGCACATCTACGAGTGGGATGACTGGGCGCGCGGTCGTGTGAAGCCGCCCATCGTCGTCGGGCACGAGTTCGCCGGGGAAGTCGTCGCCGTGGGATCGCTCGTGCGGGATGTTCGCGAAGGCGACCGCGTCACCGCCGAAGGCCACATCGTCGATGGACGCTGCCTCCTCTGTCGAACGGGCAATGCGCACGTGTGCCCGTACACCACGATCATCGGTGTCGATCGCGACGGGTGCTTCGCCGAATACATCGCCATGCCGGCAGTGAATGTATGGCACCTCGATGACAACGTCTCGTTCGACATTGGCGGCATTCACGACCCGATGGGGAACGCGTTTCACACCGCGCTCACGGCCGACATTCCGGGATCGACGGTATTGGTCACTGGATGCGGGCCAATCGGGCTGTTCGCGATCGGCATCTGCAACGCGGCCGGCGCCTCGCGCATCATCGCGAGCGACATCAACGACACCCGCCTCGCGCTCGCCCGGCGCATGGGCGCCGACGACACGGTGAAACCACCGGACGCGGAACGGGTCGTCAAGGAGCACACCGCCGGCCTTGGTGTCGATGTCGTGCTCGAGATGTCCGGCGTCGCCTCCGCGATTCATCAGGCCTTCGCTCTGGTTCGCGTCGGAGGGCGCGTGCAGATGCTCGGCATCCCCGCGAAGCCGATGGAAGTGAATTTCGCGACCGAGGTGATCTTCAAGGGGCTGACGATCTACGGTGTCATCGGGCGCCGGATGTACGACACGTGGCATCAGATGACGCGCTTTCTCCGCTCGGGCGACTTCGATCCATCGCCGGTCATCACGCACCGTTTTCCGCTGGAGGCGGCCGACGAGGCGATCCGGGCGATCAAGAGCGGTGAGGCGGGCAAGGTAATCTTCGAAGTTGGATAAGCTGACGTGTCAATGAGGAATCGGGACTGAGGAAGCAGGAATTCGATCGCCTTGTTCCTCATCCAGTCAAATTCCTCAATTCCTGATCCTCGTTCCGCGTTTCGTCGCATTCCATGAGCCTCAACACCGGCTTCACCAGCACTCTCGAGCGCGCAATCGAGCAACTCCGCGCCGACCGGGTCTACAAGCGCCTGAACTTTCTCGAGTCGCCGCAGGCGGCGCGCGTTCAGATGGAGGGGCGCGGAGAGGTGCTCATCCTCTCGTCGAACAACTATCTCGGGCTCGCGGACGAGCCGTCGGTGATCGACGCTGGGCATGAGGCACTCGACAAATTCGGGGCGGGCACGGCGAGCGTGCGGTTCATTTGCGGCACGTTCACCATCCACCGTCAGCTCGAGCAGGCGCTCGCGCAGTTCGTCGGCACGGAGGCGTCACTCACCTACGTGTCCTGCTGGAACGCCAACGAGGGGCTGACGGCAACGCTGGTCGAAGAGGGTGACTTCGTCATCTCGGATGCGCTCAATCACGCCTCGATTATCGACTCGATCCGTCTGGCGAAGGCGATCACCAAGTGCACCACGGCGGTCTACCGGCATTCCGACATGGACGACCTGCGGGCCAAGCTCGCGGCCAATCGCGGCGCGCGTCGGAAGCTGATCTGGACGGATGGCGTGTTCTCCATGGAGGGCGACATTGCGCGTCTGCCGGACATCCTCGACATCGCGCGCGAGTTCGACGCCATCGTCGCGATGGATGACTCGCACGCCTCCGGCGTGCTCGGCGATACCGGGCGCGGTACGGCCGAGCATCACGGCGTGTTCGGCGAGGTGGACATCATCACCTCGACCCTGGGCAAGGCGTTAGGCGGTGCGGCGGGCGGGTTCACCGCCGGACCGGCATCGCTCGCCGATTATCTGACTCAGCGCTCGCGTCCCCAGCTCTTCTCGAACGCGCTGCCTCCGACGGTGGCCGCGAGCTCGCTCGCCGCGGTGCGGTTCGTCGAGCTACATCCGGAGCGTGTGCACCGGCTGCACGACAACGCGCGTTACTTCCGATCCGCGATCACCGAAGCGGGCTTCGCACCGCTCGAGGGCGACACGCCGATCATTCCCATCATCGTCGGGGAAACGTCGCTGGCCATCAAGATCAGCGAGATGATGCTCGACGAGGGGATCTTCGTGACGGGCTTCGGCTACCCTGTGGTGCCGCAAGGCCACGCGCGGATTCGCTGCCAGGTGAGCGCGGCGCACACGCGTGAGGACCTCGATTTCGCCGTCAAGACGTTCGTGAAGGTCGGGCGGAAGGTCGGGCTGCTGAAATGAACACGGGATGAGGACCGCGCGTTCGGCTCGTTCCCCAGCTTAGACCTTGCACGTGACCTCGATGACGAGTCGCCGCCAGCTCTCCACGTCATCGCCGTGCACCTTGTCGACGTAGGCACTGCAGCGCCCGCCCTCGAGCATCCACGGGACGAGCCATCGTGAGATGTCGGGCGGGAGGTGGCCGATCACATCGCCACCGGGAGCATGCACCCACACCCACGGGTCGTCGGTGCCTGGCGGATCCGGAACGAGGATGAGGCGATCGCCGGCGTGCAGGCGGTGAACGACTTCCGTTCGCTGGCCGAAAACCGTTCCGTGAACGGGCGTGCGGAAGTGATCGTTGTGCGGGGGATATGGAGGTAAACCTACCACGCTCTCTCCATCGCGCTCGTTATGTCGCGCGCCTCGGTCCTGCGGCTACGCTCGCGGTCAAGTGTGCCGGGGGGGCCCGCACCCCATGAAGATACGACGACTCATACGCTCGCGCCGCTTCTGATGCGGGCGTTGGTCCGTTGGAGCACCCCTGCCCCGGCGCATTGCGGCCGGGCACACGGGAGGCTCCGGCCCGTCCGTCCGGCGGCCCGGTAGGCGGTCCGGACGGCCGCATTCCGTGACCGAATGGACGCCATCCTCGTCACAGACATGAGCCTGCGCGCCTGCGGTCGGGTACGGCGGATGACGCCCTCCCCCGCTCGCGCGGCATCCGGCGCTGCACGTATTCCGCAGGACATTTCCTTCCGAACGAGGTCTCACAATGCGTACGGTCCGCTGGCTGTCCCTCGGCCTCGCGCTCGCCACGGTGCTCCCGTCGGCCGCGATGGCGCAGGAAGGACGCCACTTCAAGAACGCCTGGTTCTGGGGCGCGAAAGCAGGCTTCACATCGTTCTCGACCGATCGCGTGAGTAACGCCGTCGCCCCGTCGATCGGCGTGGAATGGCTGATCACGCGCGAGCGTGGCGGTCTGTATGTCGCGGCCGAGCAGATGTTCTTCGACGAGCAAGCGACGATCTTCACGCAGGCGTACGGCCCGCATCTCATGCGCATTCAGAATATGCGCCGCGCGACCGTCGCCGGACTGGCGTTCCCATTCAACATTGGGACGCTTCGCCCCTACGGCGGCGTTGGGCTGGCGATGAACTTCATTCAAACGGTCTCACCGATCGATCCCTACGGCTCAGCCGATCAGGAGACGATCGTGTCCCGCGAAGCGACGGAGACGAAGGACCGCGCGGCGTTCATCGTGATCGGCGGTGTCCAGCTGCAGTACATGCGATTCTCCGCCTTCGGCCAGGCGTCGATCATGCCGGCACAAGCCGGGTTCATGATGAACGCGCGGCCGGTGTATCACCTCGAGGGTGGAATCCGCTGGAACGTCGGGTCGTCGATCGATCGCCCGCGGTGAGAGACGAATACGGAATGCGGAATACGGATTGACGGCAAGATCGTGCGCGACAGAGGGCTCCGGGTGACGACTCGGAGCCCTCTGCCTTACCACTCATCCGCATTCCGCATTCCGTACTCGGGCTCT
Organism: Gemmatimonadaceae bacterium; assembly: GCA_035765135.1. GTDB lineage: Bacteria > Gemmatimonadota > Gemmatimonadetes > Gemmatimonadales > Gemmatimonadaceae > JAICNG01. Next base: position 7,592 of record DASTYE010000013.1, read on the forward strand.
ACCGCCGCATCCGTCTCGTCGAAACGAACTCCGACGCTCGCACGAACCAGCGCAGCGGCCAGTCGGCGGCCTTCGACACACCGATGCGCGGCGCGGTGACGACCTCGTCGTCGTCATATGGCTTGCCGCGGGTGATGAGCAGCGGGGCGCGCTGGAGCGCGAGCCCGTTGTGCTGCGGCCCGATCCCGAGGGCGGCGCACAGCTTCCCGGGCCCGCTCGTTAGGTCGCGATTCGACTTTGCCTTCGGGCGGCGGCGGCGCATGAGCGGCAGGCCATCGAGCGGCTCGAGCGCGCGCACGAGGACGGCACTCGGATGCCCGTGCTCCCTCGTCACGGCGTTGAAGCACCAGTGCATGCCGTAGATGAAGTACACGTAGGCGGTGCCGGGCGCGCCGTAAAGCCAGCGGGTTCGCTCGGTCAGTCGGGCGCCGGCGGCGTGGCAGGCGGGATCGTGCTCCCCGAGGTACGCCTCGGTCTCGACGATCCGCCCCGACGCGAGCCCCTCGGGTGTGCGACAGGACAGCACCGCGCCGAGGAGCTCCCGCGAAACGATCTCCGTCTCGCGATTGAAGAAGGACGCGGGAAGCGGCTCGCCCAGACGAGAACGCCGCGCGGGCGGCGCGGCGTTTCGTGTCACCCCTCGCCTCCCGTCGCGGCAGGCTTCTTCGCGCGGGGGCGGGTGGATCGACCGCGTTTTGCTTTCGCCGGCGCGGGCGCCGCGCCATTCGTCTCGACCTTCGCCTTGCTCGCGCTCTTCCGACCGCGACCGCGACGCCGCGGCTTCGTCTCCTCGACGGGCTCCTCCGGAGCCGCCTCGGGCACGATACTCTCCGGTGGCGCACCAGTGCCCGCACCGGGCTCCCGGACTGGCGGCTGTTCCTCGACCGCGGGCTCGCCGAAGTCCACGACTCCGAGCGACAGCAGCTCCGGGGGCAGGTCGATGGCCCCGCTTGGTCTCCCTCCTCGCGTCCGAATGCCACGACGAATCGACGTCGCGGCCGCCGCCGCGCGACTCGCCTGGCTTTCCGTCTGCGGCGGCGGAGCGGCGGCCTGAAGCTGATCGGCGATCGGTGCAACGTCGGCGGCCGGAGCAACCTCCCAGTCATCGCCGCGCTTCCTCAGATCGACGACGTTGGCGTCGTGCGCATCGCGGAGGATGCGCACGAACATGCGCTCGTTGAGCGATTCGCTGTCGCGGCCCAACAGGTCACGCGACTTCCGACGCACATCGCTGGCGAGCACGGGCGTGTCGGCACCTCCCGTCAGGATTTCGACGGCCTTGCGAACGAGATCGAATGCCTCATCCCTCGTCAGGCGGACGCCGGCGATGCCGATGCCATCGCGCGCGATATCGACGGTCTCGGGTACGACCGGACGCGGCGCCTCGACCACCGCTTCAGTCGCGGCTGCCTCGGGACGCGGCTCCTCCGGGCGCGGCTCGCGCTCACGATCTCTCCCCCGTCCACCACGGCGGCCGCGTCCGCGCTCCTCACGACCACGCCCACGGCCGCGCTCCTCGCGAGCGCGTGGCTCGGCGGGCTCGGCGGCTCGCGGGGCGGGACGAGCACCATCCCCATCGGGGACGTCCACCTCGAGCTGCCCGTTCTCCAGCTTCGTGACCTTCAGCAGGCCGCGCTCCGCCGCCTCCTGCGTGAATCTCGAGAACTTCGAGTGGCCGAGCGTCTTCTCGTCGAAGTTGGCGTCGAGCTCCTGCATGACCTGCTTGAGGCGGTCGGAGCGCATGACGTCGCCGTTCCGTTTCATGCGCTGGATGGCTTCCGTCACCAGCTCCCAGGGATCCTTCTTGACGACCTCTTCCTCGCCTGTCTTCACCAGCCCGGCGAGGGCGTTGTAGCTGTAGTACTCATCGCAGTTCATAACGAGCAGATCGCTCGACGACTCGCGAATGCCCACCCCGATCACGTACTTGCCGTATTCCTTGAGCTTCGTGACGAGCGACGCGAAGTCGGAATCGCCCGAGAGCAGGATGTACGTGCCGATCTCGGGACGGGTGAACACCAGCTCCATGGCATCGACGGAGAGGCGGATGTCGGTCGCGTTCTTCTTGGACGACCCGTACGCCGGCGCCATGATCATGTCGATCGACGATTCGGCGAGCGGGACGATGTACTGCGGATAGCGGCGCCAGTCCGCATACGCACGCTGAACGGCGACTTTCCCCTTGATGATGTCCGAGGACAGCAGGTTGCGCAGCTCGTTGCCGAGGTCCGAGCGAATGCCCATCGTGACGTTGTCGAAATCGATGAGCAGTGCCGCGTTAGGCGCGTGGGGAGCGTAGGTGGGGTGGAGGGGCGGTGCCGCGGACAGGGTATGGGCCTGCGGGCCGCGATGAATGGGTGTGGCCGCCACGCGCACAGGCGTGGGGGTCCGGGAGTGTCGTGGCTTCATGTCATCGTCACGTTGTGGCTGTCGATCGCGCGCGACCTCGCGCGCAATCCCCCGTCTGCTTCACCGCTCCGGTCCGGTCCACGGAGAGGCTTCAACCAAGCGTACGAGGTGAGGGTGTTCTGACGATGCGTGCGCCGATCTGCTCACCCACCTGACGTGGGGGACACCGACCGCGCAGACATCGTT
>DASTYE010000014.1:0-46171 GCA_035765135.1 Gemmatimonadaceae bacterium
AATTCAGAACTCAGAAAATACCTACGGGGAGCCAGCAGTGGCTCCCCGTCGCCGTTTCTGAATTCTGAATTCTGAATTCTGTATTCTGAATTCTGTCCTCTTTGCCGTCCCCGCGATGCTCACATGAGCAACGTCACAATCTCCGCCTCCGCGTGCCCGCCCTCGATGAGGAGCCTCCCCACGCTCGGCATCAGACTGAAGCGCCGGGGACCGGCGGCTCCCGGGTTGATGACCAGGCGGCCGCCGGCGCGCGTGATCAATTGCTTGTGTGTGTGCCCGTAGATGAGCACCTCGTGAGGGTATCGCTCGAGTAAACGCTCCGGCGTTGGACGACCAAGTTCGTGGCCGTGGCTCACGTGGATGCGAACGCCGTCGATTTCTCGCTCGAGCGAGTCGGCCAGCCCAAGCAGCCCGGGCGGATCGGTGTTTCCCGCCACGGCCTCCACCGGAGCAATCGCCGCGAGCTCGGCGAGCACATCGGGCCCGCCGACGTCGCCCGCATGGAGGATGAGCTCGACACCGTCGAGTGCGCTGAAAATGTCTGGCCGAACCAGGCCGTGAGTATCGGACACGAGGCCGATCACGCGGCGACCCACGCTACTGCTCCGTCGCCCGTGCTCCCGATGTCCATCGCTTGGCGATGTGGTGCTCTACCCCAAGATGGTCGAGAACCCGCGCGACGACGAAGGACACGAGATCATCGATGCTCGTGGGGCGGTGGTAGAACCCAGGGGACGCCGGTAGCACGACGGCGCCCGCCCGCGTCACGCGCAGCATGTTCTGGAGGTGAATCGCGCTCAACGGCGTCTCTCGCGGGACGAGAACGACCCTTCGCCGCTCTTTCAGCGCGACATCGGCGGCTCGCTCCACCAGCGATCGCGACGACCCGGCCGCGATGGCCGAGATAGTCCCCATGGAGCAGGGACAGATGACCATCCCGCTGCTGCGCGCCGAACCCGACGCGGGGCTCGCACCGCGATCGCTGTCGTCGAACAGCGTCACCAGCTCATCCCAGGCGCTCTGCCCCACCGCCTCGCGCAGCCCTGCGACGTCGGTGATGTCGGTCTCGGTGCTCAGCAGCCGTATCCCGTGCTGCGACACGATCAGCCAAACGTGTCGCCGCGCCTCCAGTAGCGACTTGAGAAGCTTGATCGCGTAAGGCGCGCCGGAGGCACCGGTGATCGCGACGACGAGAGGAGGCGTGGAGCTCACCTGACGAGTCGCTCCGCGAGCACGAAGCCGAAGAACGCGATGCTGATGATTCCGTTCGTGGTGAAGAACGCGGCGTCGAGCTTCGAGAGATCGTCGGCGCGCACGAGCGAGTGCTCGAACAGCAGCAGCACCGCTACTACCGCGACACCGACCCAGTACAGCCAGCCGGCATCGACCGCGGCGCCGACGGCTGCGAGCGCCACGACCGTTCCCACGTGAAGCGATCGCGCCACGAGGAGCGCCTTGCGCTCGCCGAGCGCAGCTGGGATCGAATGGAGCCCACGTTCGCGGTCAAAGGCGACGTCCTGAAGCGCGTAGAACACATCGAAGCCGCCCACCCAGGTCATGACCGCCGCGGCGAGCATCGGCAGCATCCACCACGGCGTGCTCCACGCACCGGTGACCGCGAGATAACCCCCGACGGGAGCGATACCGAGTCCCAGCCCGAGCACCAGGTGCGCCCAGCGCGTGAAGCGCTTGGTGTAGCTGTAGCCGAGCACCCAGGCGAGGGCCACCGGTGACAGCGCAAAACAGAGCGGGTTGAGGCGCCACGCCGAAAACAGGAAGACCGCCGAGGATATCGCCACCGCGATCCCGGCCTCGTGTACGCCAATTACGCCGGATGGGATCTCTCGCGCGGCGGTCCGTGGGTTCAGCGCGTCGAGCCGACGGTCCACGATGCGGTTGTACGCCATCGCGGCGAATCGCGCGCTCGTGAATGCCACCGCGACCCAGAGGACGACGGTTGCCGTTACCTCTTTGACATAACTGGCGAGCACCACTCCGACCAGCGCAAACGGCAGCGCGAACAACGTGTGCGGCAGCTTCACCAGGTTCGCGTAGCGGATGACCGCAGCGCGGCCGGCGAACGTCTGACCTTCCCGCGACGCGGCGGTCACGTCGCCGCGCCCGCCTCGCCGAACCGCGCGATCACGTCCCGCAACGCACGGGCATCCGCCTCCAGCGCCATCGCCGTCTCGCGGAGACCCTCCGTCAATGCGCGTTGCTTCTCCATGGCCTCGGATGCACGCGACGTCTCACCCGCGGCCGCATCGGCCTCGCCGAGCACGCTGGCCGATGCCGTGCCGAGCTCGTCGACCAGCGTCGCGTGCCGCTTCGATGCATCCACGACTGATTCCGCCAACGCGTGCGCGCGGCGCGCATCCGCCTCGAGACGGCGGAAGACCTCCATCGCCTGCGTCATGACCCGCTTTCCCTCCCCCACCGCCTGCTCCATTCTCTGAATCTGGCGCGAGGCGTCCTCCGTCCGCGTCGTCATCTCCGCGACGAGCGCGTCGATCCGCTTGAGCGAGTCGGCGCTCTGCGTCGCCAGCACCCGCACCTCCTCGGCGACGACGGCGAAACCCTTCCCCGCCTCGCCGGCGCGCGCCGCCTCGATGGCCGCGTTGAGCGCGAGCAGGTTCGTCTGCCTCACGATTTTGTGGATGACGGCGGTGATCTCTCCGATCGCATCGGACATCTGGCGCATCGCTTCGATCCGCTCCGCCGAGGCGCGAGCGGCACCGGCAATTTCCGAGACGCGACTCGATGCCGCTTCCGCGTGCTGCACACCCGCTCCGGCCAGGCCCTCCATCGAGGCGGACAGGTCGAGCGTCTCACGCGCGGCGCCACTCACCGCCCCCGAGGCCGCGGTGATCTCCTCGGCAGTCGTTCGAATGTGGCGAGCGACGTCCAGATTGGTCTGAGCCCCCTGCGCCAGGCGCATGAGGGCGCCACCGACGTCCTGCGCTCCACCCGCGGCCTCACCCCCCACGCGCGTGACGCGTTCGGAGGCGCGAATGAGCGTGTCCATCGTGCGACGCGTTTCCTCGATGAGCGCCGCCACGTCGCGAAGCGCCGCGCCGATGTTCCCGCGATCCTGGCCGTCGCGCGCCTCGAGAATGCGGCTCCAGTCGCCACGACGAAGCGAGGCGCCGAGCCGGTCGAGCTCCGTGAGCGGGCGACGCATGATGCGGTTGAGGCTCGTCACGAACCAGAGAATCGCGCCGAACGACAAGGTCCACGCGATCACCATCTCGACGGGACGCAGCCCTCGGAACGCGACCGTGTAGACGATCGTCCCGATGATCAGCAGAAAGAAACCGAGGGTCGTCGCGATCTCGGCGAGGAGCTGGTGCCGATAGCGCCAACGCACCAGCGCGACGGCACCGAGCACCACCACGTACATGAATGCCAGCGTGAACCAGAGGCGATCGATCGGATAGGGAACCCCGTTCATCGCGTCTCCTCGAGCCCGAGCGCCGACCACATGGCGGTCACCCGCTGCCTCGTTTCAGCGTCCATCTCGATGAGCTTCGGCCACTCACGGGTGAATCCTTCCTCGGGCCACTTTCGCGTCGCATCGATTCCCATCTTCGAGCCATACGTGAATGCGCGGCTCGAGTGGTCGAGTACGTCGATCGGCCCCATCGTGAAGCGGGTGTCCCGCTCCGGATCGATGTTGTTGAGCGCGATCCACCACGCTTCCTGCGGATCGCGCACGTTCACGTTCTTGTCGACGACAATGATGACCTTGGCGAGCGACATCAGCCCCTGTCCCCACAGCGCGTTCATGACCTTGTAGGCGTGTCCCGGATACTGCTTGTCGATCGAGACGAACACGAGGTTGTGAAAGATACCCTCCGCCGGCATGTGGTAGTCCACGATCTCCGGGACGGTGAGCTTCAACAGCGGGAGGAAGATTCGCTCGGTCGCGTGGCCCAGGTAGAAGTCCTCCATCGGGGGCCGCCCGACGATCGTCGTGGCGTACACCGGATTCGAGCGCATCGTCAGCGCCGTCACGTGCACGCGAGGGTACAGATCGGCGAGCGAGTAGAATCCGGTGTGGTCCCCGAACGGTCCTTCGGTCACGAGCGGCTCCGAGGGATCGATGTGGCCCTCGATGACGAATTCCGCTTCCGCGGGCACCTCGAGATCGCACGTCACCGCTTTCGTGAGGCGCACCGGTGCGCGCCGGAGAAAGCCCGCGAACAGGAATTCGTCGATGGTCGGCGGGAGCGGAGCCGACGCCGAATACATCGACGGGGGATCAGCTCCGATCGCGATGCACACCGGCATCGTCTCCTTGCGCTCCGCCATCTCCCGCCAGTGCGCGGCGCCGACCTTGTGCCGCTGCCAGTGCATCGCGAGGTCACGGGCGCCTAACAGCTGCACGCGATACATGCCGACGTTGCGGATCCCTCGCCTCGGATCGCGGGAGATCACCATTGGCAGCGTGATGTACGGTCCGCCATCCTCCGGCCAGCATTTGATGATCGGCAGCGTACGCAGGTCCACCTCCTCGCCGCGGAGAACGACTTCCTGACAGGGCGCGGAGCCGCCCTTCACGCGAGGCGGAAACTTCCCGAGCTCGAGCAGCCGCGGGAGCAGCGACAGCTTCGCGACCAGACCATCCGGAACCTTGAGCTCCATCATCTGCGTGATGCGCTCTCCGATCTCGTCGAGACGCTCGACACCGAGCGACATCGACATGCGTCGCATCGACCCGAAGAGGTTGATGGCGACCGGGTATCGCGAGCGGGACCCGTCGAACAGGGTGACGTTCTCGAAGAGGAGTGCCGGCCCGCCACCGGGCATTTTCATCACGCGGTCGGCGATTTCGCAGATCTCGAGATCGACTGACACAGGGTGCGTGATGCGCTTCACTTCGCCGGCGCGCTCCAGCGCCGCGAGGAAGTCGCCGACGGTGTCGAGCGTCACGCGGCGGCTCCAGCGGTGCGCCGTTCACCGGCGTGAATGGCGGCGATGCCAAAGCTCAGGCGTTCGACGCGCACGTTGGCGAAGCCCGCTCGCGTCAGGCGTCGCGCCAACTCGCTTTCGCCGGGAAATGCGTCCACGGATTCGGGGAGGTAGCGATACGCGGTCGGATGTCTGCTCACCAGTCGCCCGAGGGCCGGCAGGATGTGGTGGAAATACAGACGGTAGAGTGCGCGAATGAGCGGGAAGCGTGGCATTGAGAACTCGAGGATGACGAACGTCGCTCCGTCTCTGAGAATACGCGACGCCTCCGCGATCCCGGCGTCGAGATCGGCGAGATTGCGCGCCCCGAACGCCACGATCGCGCCGGAAGCCGCCCCGGCTCGAATGGGAAGGGCGATCGCATCGGCGACGACCGGAGCGACCGGACGAGACGCGACCTTCCGCCGGCCGGCGCGCAGCATTGGCTCGGCGAAATCCGTCCCGAGCACTGTGCCGCGAAAGCCGGGCTTGCTCGCCAGCTCGTTGGCGACGTCCATCGTGCCGGCGCAGAGATCGACGTACAGCCCTGCCGGATCACGGTCCCACCTCAGCGCGGCGACGGCGCGGCGGCGCCATCGCTTGTCGATGTTGAGGCTGAGGAGGTGATTGAGGAGATCGTACCGGGGTGCAATCTCGGAGAAGATGCGCCGCACGTAGGCGCGCTTCTCCGCGCTCCCGGCGGCGGCGGCGAGCGCCTCGCTCCGCTCGGTCTGGACGGACGGCATTGCGATGAAGTTGATCGACGCGGTCGAGAGCCGCAAGCGAGAACGCTGGCCCAAGTCCTTTTCCCCGAATACCTTTCGCGCGATTGAGGGGTCAGGAGTCAGGAGTCAGGAGTCAGGGGGTGTCAGGAATTGGGTTCCAGGAGATGAAAAGCGACAGAACCTGGGATCAGGGCAGTTCTCTCCTGACACCTCTTACCTGATCCCCCTGAGCCCTGACTCCTGACTCCTGACCCCCGAGCATGCCAACCCTCGACCTCGCGAACCTCCCCGATGCGGACGTCGTCGCGCTCGCGCAGCAAGGGCGCGAGCCGGCGTATCGCGAGCTGCTGCGACGGTATGAGCGCCCGGTCTTCTCCCTCATCTTCCGAATGGTACGCGACCGCGAGACCGCCGAGGACCTCGCGCAGGAGACCTTCATCAAGGTCCTGATCCACATCGACCGGTATCGCCCGGAGTTCAAGCTGTCGAGCTGGCTGTTCAAGATCGCCAACAACGTGGCGATCGATCATCTCCGTCGCCGGACGGTAAACACGATCAGCATTGACGGCTCGCCCCACGCGGCGACCCGCGCCGAGATCGAGGCGACCTCGTTCGACGTCGAATCCCGGGGAGAATCGGCCCTCGAGGAAGTGGAGTCACGGGAGCTGGGATCGGCTATCGAGCGTGCGATAGCGCGCCTTCGGCCCGAGTATCGATCGTGCATCATGCTGCGTCACGTCGAGGGCCGGTCGTACGAGGAGATCGCGGCGATGCTGGACCTCCCCCTGGGAACGGTGAAGACCTACATCCACCGCGCCCGGAAGGAGTTGAGAGAGGCTTTGGAACATCTTCGGACGTAAATGAAACCCCTTTTGTGAGGCCGACGTAGGACCGACCGGAGGCCCTGTGGAACGACACTTACTGCCCAGCGAAATCGATCTGCTTCTCGACGGCGACGTGGGGTTTGGAACCTCGCCGCTGAAGACGCACGTCCGGAAGTGCCCGAGCTGTCGCGCCGAGCTGGACGACGCTCGCACGACCGTGAAGGCACTCGAGCATCTGCCGCACCTCGCGCCGTCGCCGTTGTTCGCGGAGCGCGTCCTGTCGCGCGTGAACATCTTCGTGCCCTGGCACGTCGCGGTGCTCGACACGCTGCGCGGATTCGTTCCTTCGACGCGCCGCGGGCGCATTGCCTTCGGAGTCGCCGGAGGCTCGCTGGCCGCGGTGATGAGCGTGCTCGTCCTGTGGATCGCGATGCGATTCGATGCGGTGCTGTTCGCGGCCGGCATCCTTGCCGATCGCGTTCGCCTTGCGATCCTCGATGCCGCGGGCACTCTCCTCGCCGGCGCGCTGGGTGATTCGGCGTACACGATCGTCCGCACCAGCGGACTGTTCGGGCTCGCCGTGCTCACACTGGCGTTGATCGCGGCGGCCCTGCTCGCGGCATCGCTGCTTCGCACCGTCGCCGTTCACCGTCGTCGCTGAGCGCCCATGAAAGCGCTCACGATTGCCGCCGCGTGGCTCATCGTCGCCTCCGGCGGGTTGCTCGCGCAGGCGAGCCAGCTCGCGCCCGACACGGCGCGCACGCTCCGCGCCGCGCTGGCGCGTGATCCCTTTGGCGTCCGGCTGAACGAGGCGACGCCTATCTCCGTCGGCGAGCGCATCGTCGCTCCCGGCGAGGTCGTCTCCGGCTCGGTCGCCACCACGCGTGGGAATCTGATCGTCTCCGGCAGCATCGCTGATGACGCCATCGCCATCGGCGGTGATGTCATCGTCAGGCAGGGCGGAGTCGTTGGCGGCGATGCGGTCGCCGTCGATGGTCGAATTCGTATGGAGGGTGGAACCGTCCGCGGCGAGACGCGCACCATGACCGCGCCGCTGGGGCTCACACCCGCGACCGCGGCACCGAAGTCGGCCACGTCCGCGATGTGGCATCAGCTCCTCCTCGCACTCGGGTGGCTCGCGATTCTCGCGGCAATCGGTGTCGTCGTCGTGCTGTTCGCGCGCACGAATCTCGAGGGCGTGGCGGACGCGATCGAGCGCAGCTTCGGCCGCGCGTTCATCTTCGGCATCGCGGCCGAGCTCGCCCTCTTGCCGGCGCTGTTGATGCTCACCGTCATTCTGATACTCATTCCCATCGTGGGATGGGCGCTGCTTCCCTTCGCCGCGATTGGGTTCTGCGTCGCGGTCGCTGGAACCGTTGCGCTCGGCTTCCTCGCGATGGCGCAGGTGACCGGCGAAGCGCTGATGCGACGCACCGGGCGGGATGCGGGCTCGCTCGAGCGCGTGGTCTTCCTCGGGCTCGCCGCCTACATGTCACTATGGATCATCGCCGCGTTGCTCGCGTGGGCCGGTCCGGCCGCCGGCGTGATGCGCATCATCGCCCTGCTGCTGACGTGGGTCGCCGCGACGGTCGGCTTCGGCGCGACGCTCATCTCGCGTGGAGGGACCGGCGAAACCGCACCGCCGCGGGTGCCGTTGACGCGGACGGCCGAGCTGGAATGGCAGACGCCCACGCCGGTGGCGGGCGTCGCCGCGGCGCGACGTCCGACGCCGGCCCCGCGTCCCCGGGGGGATCTGTGAAGCGCCACCACGTGCTCGCGGCGGCGATCGCGCTCGCGGCCTGCAGCTCCGCGACCGACCGGGGTCCGGCGTGGCGCGCCGCGTCGGCCGCTCGGCATCGTGAGAGCGGCGACAGCCTGCGCCTTCGCGTTAACATGACGGGCGGCGCGCTGCAGCTTTCGCCCGCCGACAGTGCTCAGCTCTACCACTATTCGATGCGGTACGACGCAGCGCGTTACAACGTGGAGCGGGTGTACGATTCGGCATCGCACACGCTCAGCGTTCGGCTCGACGGTGGTCGCGGCGGCCTGAACCGCTGGGCCGACAGCGATGACAAGAACCAGGCGACGCGCCTGTCGCTCGCCGTTGCTCGCGACGTGCCGCTCGACGTCGCGCTGCGGCTCGGCGCGGTCGAAGCGGACCTCGACCTCGGCGGAATGGCCGTCGATCAGCTGCTCGTCGAATCGGCGGCGAGCGCGACGACGCTCCGTTTCGCGACACCCAATCCGCGGCGCATGCGCTCGCTCCGCTTCGATGTCGGCGCGGCGTCGATCGAGGCAACCGGCGTCGGAAACGCGAACGTCGAGCATGTGGACGTCGATTGTGGCGCAGGCAGTCTGACTCTCGATTTCTCAGGGGCGTGGGCCGCGGACGTCGAGGCCAGACTCCGCGTCCGGCTCGGTGCGGTGACGTTGCGCGTTCCGCGCGATGTCGGCGTCCGCGCGCGCGTGGACCTCACCCTCGGCAGCTTCGACCACGCGGATTTTCGCGAGCGGGACGGCACGCACTACTCGTCGAACTGGGACAACGCTCAGCGACGCCTGACCATCGACGCATCGATGCTCGTCGGGTCGCTGGAGATCGAGCGAATCGATTGACCTCTCGGCTACCCGTGGCCCGTCGATTGCCCCGCCCTCGTGGCGGGGCAACGTGTTTCTGGAGGCCGCGTGATCATCAAGGGTCGACGGGTAGGACCTCTCTTGCAGAAGACGGGGCGCGAGATCCTGGACGACAACGTCCTCGGGCTCTCGGCGCAGACGGCGTACTACTTCTTCTTCTCGCTCTTCCCGCTGTTTCTCTTCACCGCACCGCTGATCGGCGTGGTCGGCGATCGCGATCGCGTCATGGCCTGGCTCATTGCCAACCTTCGTCAGGCAGTGCCAGGCGAGGCCGTGGACCTGGTGGACAACGTCGTCAACGACATTCTCAACCCCAGCTCCGCCGGCGTCATCTCGATCGGGCTCCTCGGCGCCGCGTGGGCGGGGTCCAACATCTTCTCGGCGCTCATCGATGCGCTGAACCGCGCGTACGACGTTGAAGAAGGGCGCCCGTGGTGGAAGAAGAAGCTGATCGCCCTCGGCAGCGTGATCGTGGCGTCGGTGCTGTTCGCCATCACCACCACGATCATGCTCGGCGGCCCGGAGATCGCTGCCTGGCTCGAGCGGAAGACCATCATCGGTGAAGCGGGGCACCTGGTCTGGAGCGTCGTGCAGTATCCGCTCGCGTTCGCGTTGCTGGTGGGGACGTTGTGGCTGATCTACTACTTCCTTCCGGCGCAGCGGCAGGACAAGTCCCAGATTCTCGTTGGTGCACTGGTCGCGGCGGTACGGTGGGTGTTGGTCACGGTGCTCTTCCGCGCCTACGTCGCCAACTTCGGCTCCTACAACAAGACGTACGGCGCCATTGGCGGCGTGATCGTGCTGCTCACCTGGATGTATCTGACGATGCTCGCGATCCTCAGCGGCGGCGAGCTGAACGCCGAGCTGCACCACGGAACCGCATCGATCCACCCGCGAAAGGGGGCCGTGTATCTGGGGCGCGTCGTCACGTCGAGCGACCCGTCGCGCCCATCGAATGAGCGGGTGATTGTGGCCAGGTCGTCGAGGTAGTCAAGGTTGTCGAGGTCATCGAGGTAACTTCATCTCGATTGGGCACCTTGATCACCTCGACTGCGCGTAGTCGAGGTGATCAAGGTTGCTTTATGGCGCGATGAAGTCGCCTCGATCACCTCGACAACCTTGACTACCTCGACGACCTCAGGGTCACCGCCGTCCCCCGCACCAGCGACAGGCTCTGCGCGGCGTTTCCATCGCGCACCGCGATCTCGAGCAGCCCTGACGAGCCGCATAACGCGACGGCCCCGAGTGGCTGCACGTCGGCGTATGCCCGCGCAACGGGAATCGTGCGTCCTCCGACTTCGACGAACGCCTGCTCCCCGTCCCGGGTCTGCGTAGCGGGAAAGGCTACGATGTTCGTGATCGCGTTCCCGTACCGATCGATCGAGATGACCTCGCCCTGGATCACGCCTTCGGCGATCCGGCGAGCTTCCGGCGTGCGACGAATCACGGGCGATGGCGCGGCGGGTCCGAGCGCGTCGATGGGCGCGCCCATCGCGACGCGTGCGGCGGCCGGCGCGAAGACGTCCCGTCCGTGAAACGTCGGGGAGGCGGATGCCGGCACCGGCATGCTCACTGCCCGTGCTCCGGCGACGAGCAGCGCCGGCGACAGCACGCCATTGTCGGGACCAATGAGCACTCGATCCTCGCTGCGCACAGCCAGCGCGTCACGCGGCGAGCCCACGCCCGGATCGACGACGACGATGTGAATCGTCTGCGGCGGAAAGCGCCGCCAGTAGCGCGCGACCGCGAGGCGCGCGCTCTCGACGTCCTGCGGCGGGATCTCGTGCGAGAGGTCCACGATGCGCGCTTCCGAGAGGAGCGAATACAACACGCCCTTCATCTCGGCGACGTATCCGTCGGCAGTGCCAAAGTCGGTCAGCAGCGTGATGAGCGGTCGCATATCAGAGGGATGATCGCTTCCAGCGGCCGAGACGCCAGAGCACCATCATGGCGATCCCGCGAGCGGTGGCCGTGAGCGATATCACCCACCAGATCCCGATGACTCCCCAGCGCGACGCGGCCCACGCGGCCAGCGGGATGCGCAGCGCGGTGAGCGATGTGGAGGCGAGCATTGGCGGGAGGGTGTGGCCCGATCCGCCGAGAGCCCCTTCGAGCACCAGCTCGGCACCGACGAACGCCTGTGACATCGCGCAAATCCGAAGATAGCCGGCCGACACCGCGATCACCGCCGGGTCGTCGGTGAACAGCGACGAGAACTCTTCGGCGAAAATGATCTCGACGATGGCGGCGAGTACGCCGACGACGCTCGCGTATCCGGTGGTGATCCAACCGGAGCGCTCGGCACGTCCGACCTGCCCCGCTCCCAGATTCTGGCCGACGATCGCCGCCGCGGCGGCGCCGAAGCCGACTCCGACCATGTACGCCCAGCTTTCGACGCGATGTCCGATGCCTAACGCCGCCAGCGCCGGCGTGCCGAACTCGGTCGTCGTTCGAGTCATCAGAACGTAGATCAGGCTGAACACCACGCCGGTTGCCGCGGTGGGCAGACCGATCCGCGTGATCGTCGGAAGCACGTTCCCGCTCGGGCCGGCGAGACGCACCATCGAGCGACGGGCGAGGAGCGTCAGCCCCAGGACGAATGCTGCACCGCGCGTGAGAATCGTCGCGATCGCCGCCCCGGCGATCCCGAGGGCGGGCGCGGGCCCCAGGCCGAGGATCAGGATGGGGTCGAGGACCAGGGCGGCGACCACCGACACCGCCAGCAGCATGAAGGGAGTGCGCGTATCTCCGGATGCGCGGAACGCCGCGTCGATCGCGAAGTACCCGAAGATGAGCGGGCACCCCGCGAGGTAGGCGGTGAGGTAGCGCCTGCCTAACGCCGTGACGTCCGGCGGCGTCTGCATCACCGCGAATAGCCAGTCGAGCATGAGGAGGCCGGCGATCGCCACGGCCACGCCCAGCGTGAGCGAGAACAGCAGCGCCGATCCCACGGCGCGTGCGGCTTCCTCGGGGCGTCGCGCGCCATGTCGACGCGACGCGACCGCGGTGAGCCCCACCGCCACCATCTCGGCGACCGCGATCAGCATCCAGATCCAGAAGACGGACGTCGATACCGCCGCCAGCCCGGTGGACCCGATGCGCGTGCCCACCCAGAACGCATCGACGCTGGTGAACAGCGTCATGAGCAGCGCGGAGGCGACCGAGGGCAATGCGACCCGCACGATCGTACCCGAGAGCGGATAGCGAACGAGCGCCGCCGCCGCAACGTGCTCACCGGTGACGCCGATCGCGGGAACGCCCTCGTGAGCATCCAACGGCAACGCGGCCGCCGGCATAGCATCGCCTGGCGGCCGCGTATCATCATCGCGTCCGAGAGGGCTCGCCGAGATCATGTCGCGATCGCCGCTCCGTGCTTCTCGAGTACCTCCCGCAGCTGCGCGGCAGTGCTGGCGAGCGCGCGCGCCGCCTGCGACTCGGGCTCCGACACGACGATCGGCCGACCCGTGTCACCGCCCTGCAGCACGTTCGGATAGAGGGGAATCTCGCCGAGTAGAGGTACGCCCAGCTCCTGAGCGAGTCTCGCCCCTCCACCCGATCCAAAGAGCGGACTCGGCTTCCCGCAGTGCGGACAGGCGAAGAAGCTCATGTTCTCGACAATGCCGAGCAGCGGCACGCCGACGCGCTCGAACATCCTGGCGCCGCGCAGCGCGTCCCCCACGGCGACTTCCTGTGGCGTGGTGACGATCACGGCACCGTGCACTTGGGTCGCCTGCACGAGCGAAAGCTGTGCGTCTCCCGTACCCGGCGGCATGTCGACGAGGAAGTAGTCGAGCTGTCCCCAGAGCACATCGCGCAGGAACTGCGTGATGACCTTCATGATGATCGGACCCCGCCAGATCGCCGGCGCGTCGCGCTCCACCATGAAGCCGATGCTCATGAGCTTCACGCCATGCGCCTCGAGCGGGATGATGCGGTCGTTCTCAACTGGCGGCGGCTCGTTGATGCCCATCATGCGCGGCACGTTAGGCCCGTAGATATCGGCATCCATCAGCCCCACGCGCGCGCCCGAGCGAGCGAGTGACACGGCTACGTTCGTCGCCACCGTCGATTTTCCGACGCCACCCTTGCCGCTCGAGATCGCGATGATGCGGCCCAGGTTCGGATACGCCACGGGCGCCGGAGGAGCAGGCCGTTGTGGTCCCGGGGCGGCACGCGGCGGCTCCATCACCGGAAGCGCGCGGGGATTCGCGGCCGGCGTCGGCGCCCCTCCAGCAGATCGCTGCGCCTGCGAGGGGTCCTTCACGTCGACGCGGACCTCGGTAACGCCTTCCACGCGCTCGATCGTCTGACGGACCTCACGCACCAGCGATGCGGGGTCCTGCGCGCCGAGCAGGAATGTGAGACGCACCTTCCCGCTCTCGGTGAGCGCGAGGTCGCGGATCATCGCCGCCTCGATGACCGTGTGTCCGGTGCGCGGGTTCGTCACACCCGACAACGCATCGACGATACGCGCGCGCAGCGTCACGACGGATCCGTCTCGAGCGAACGCACGCCACGCACTTCCGGCACACGCATTTTGAGCTGCGCCTCGATCCCATCGCGCAGCGCGCTCACCGGCATCTCACAGTGCGGACAATCACCGTGCAACCGGAGCACCGCGACGCCCGTCCGCCGCTCGAACTCGACGAGCTCGATCACCACGTCCTCCAGTCGGAGCATCACGGCAACCTGACCGAGCGCATCGCTGATGCGTGCTTCGATCGGCTGTCCGGTGCGTCCAAGTCGCTTGGCCATTCCTGAAGTTACCTAGCGTGCGGATGTCGGGCCAAGGCCGCCATCGGCGGGCTCGAGGTATTCGCGCGCCGCTTCCAGCACGCGGTCGCGCACCGAGTCGAGCGTCCCTGAAATGAGCGCACCCGCGGCCTTCGCGTGCCCACCGCCGCCGAAACGCTTCGCGAATCGATTGACATCGACGGCACCCGCACTGCGGAACGAGACCTTCACCTGTCCGTGCCCGAGATCTCGAAAGAAGATCGCCATGCGCGTCCCCGCGATCGACCGCGGATGCTCGGCGATGCCATCGAGCTCCTCGGAGCGAAGGGCGTACTTCTCCATGACACCGGCGGGAAGCGAAATCCACGCCAACCCGATCCCCTCATCGACCTCGAGCGTGTGCAGGGCGTCGCGCAGGAGGTGCAGCCGCCCCACGGGCACCGATGCGTAGATACGCCGGTACATCTCCTCGGGGTCCACGCCCGCCGACAACAGCTCGCCGGCGATGGCGTGGCATCGTGGCGACGTGTTGCTGAACCGGAAGCCACCGGTGTCGGTGAGGATCGCGGTGTAGAGCGCACGCGCGACCGCGGCGGTGATCTCGAGGCCGAGCACGCGCGCGAAGTCATACACGAGCTCACCGGTGGCGCACGCGTCGGTGTCGGCGAGGACGATGTCGCCCGGGGGCTCCTCCCCCGGCACGTGATGGTCGATGACCAGTCGCGGCCCCCGCATCGCGCGCACCGGCTCCGCGAGTGTGCCGAGCCTGCGGATGTCGCTGATGTCCAGCACGATCAGCAGATCCGCCTTGCCGAGCGCTCCCGCACCTCGCCGGCTCTCTTCCCGAACGTCGGACAGCAGAAAGCCGAACATTTCCGGCCACGGCGTCGGATTCACGATGCGCGCCGCGATGCCTCGCTGCGCGAGTAGCATTGCGAGCGCTGCCTCCGATCCGCACCCGTCGCCATCCGCGTTGACGTGCGTGGACAGCACGGCGGTCGTCGCACCGTCCAGCGCCGTGCCCATCCGCTCGATGATCTCGCGGCGCGTTTCCGGAGTCGCGAGCAGCGTCGACGGTTTCAGCGAGACCTCCCGGCCGTGAAAGCAACGCGGCGCCCGGACGAGGCGCCGCGTTCAAGATAGCGGGTTCACCGACGCACGTCAGCGCGTGGGCGGTACTCCCGCGAACCGCGACTTGCGCACGCTGTACGCGAAGTAGATGACCAGACCGATCGCCATCCACACGAGCAGCCGAATCCACGTATCGAGCGGCAGCCGAGCCATCATATAGCCGCAGATGAGGATGCCGAGGATCGGCACGATCGGCACCAGCGGAGTCTTGAACGGCCGCGGCAGCTCCGGTGATCTCACACGCAGCACCCAGATCCCGGCGCACACGATGATGAAAGCGAGAAGGGTGCCGATCGACACGAGCTCGCCGAGGATTCCGATCGGGAACAGTCCCGCGACCACGCCGGCGACGACGCCCGTCACGATCGTCGTGACGTATGGCGTCTGGAAGCGCTGGTGCACCTTGCCGAACACCGCCGGGAGCAGCCCGTCCCGCGCCATCGAGTAGAAGATGCGCGGCTGTCCCATGAGCATTACGAGTACGACCGAGGCGAGACCCGCCATGGCGCCCACGGCGATCAGCTTCGTCAGCCACGCCAGACCCGGGCCGGCCGCCGCGAGGGCGACGTAGACGGGATCAGGAACGTTGAGCTGCGTGTACGGCACCAGCCCGGTCATCACCAGCGACATCAGAATGTACAGAACCGTGCAGAACGCGAGTGAGCCGAGGATGCCGATTGGCATGTCGCGTTGCGGGTTCTTCGCCTCCTGCGCCGCGGTGGACACCGCGTCGAATCCGATGTAGGCGAAGAAGATCACGCCCGCTCCGCGGACAATGCCGTCCCACCCGTATTGGCCCGGTCCCTGATTCGGCGGAACGAACGGTGACCAGTTGTCGGGGTTGACGAACATGAAGCCGAAGCCGATCACCAGGAAAATGATCGCGACCTTGATCGCGACAACGATGTTGTTGAATCCCGCCGACTCCTTGACGCCGATGACGAGGAGGATCGTGAGGACGGCGATGAGAAACATCGCCGGAATGTTGAGAATCGCGCCGGTACGCGAGAGCCCGTCGGCCGCCGTGTAGGCGAACGGTGCCTGCGTCCATTCCATCGGCATCGTGATGCCGATGCTCTTCATGAAGGAGACGAAGTACCCTGACCACCCGACTGCGACCGTCGACGCGCCGAACAGGTACTCCAGGACGAGATCCCAGCCGATGATCCACGCGATGAACTCGCCGAGCGTCGCGTAGGAATACGTGTACGCGCTGCCGGCGATGGGGATCATGCTCGCGAATTCGGCATAGCAGAGACCGGCGAAGAGGCAGCCCAGCCCGGCCAGAATGAACGAGAGCACGATCGCCGGGCCGGCATAGTTCGCCGCGGCCGTTCCCGTGAGCACGAAGATACCGGCGCCAATGATCGCGCCGATGCCGAGCAAGGTGAGATTCGTGGCACTGAGCGCACGTTTGAGCGTGGTCTCGTGCGACTCACCGCTCGCCTCGGCCTGCAGGAGGGCGATGCTCTTTTTCGACCATAGACCCATGGTGATTCTCCGGGGGGAATTCGGGCGGGAACGGGCGAATGGAAGAGATGCCGGCCCGGTTTTCAAAGACGGGGCAAAATCCCGTCGGCCTCAGGGTTTGTCAATAGAAGTTCTGGGGGACGGCAAAGAGGACAGAATTCAGAATACAGAACTCAGACTTCAGCAAAACCTACGGGGAGCCAGTATTGACTCCCCGTGGCCGTTTCTGAACTCTGAATTCTGTATTCTGAATTCTGTCCTCTTTGCCGTTCTTACAACGAGTAGTTTGGCGCTTCCCTCGTGATGATGACGTCGTGCGGATGCGACTCGCGCAATCCCGCCGTGGTGATGCGAACAAACTCCGTTGCGGTTCGCAAGTCGTCGACGTTCCCGCACCCGACGTAGCCCATGCCGCTTCGCAGGCCGCCGACCATCTGATACAGGACATCGATGACCGGGCCCTTGTACGGCACGCGCCCCTCGATCCCCTCGGGTACCAGCTTGCGCAGCGACATCTCGCCTTCCTGGAAGTAGCGGTCGGCGCTGCCGTCCTGCATCGCGGAGAGTGAGCCCATTCCGCGGATCATCTTGAAGCGCCGTCCCTCGAGCAGGAATGATTCGCCCGGACTCTCCTCCGTTCCGGCGAGCATGGAGCCCATCATCACGCTCGATGCGCCGGCCGCGAGCGCCTTCACGATGTCGCCCGAATACTTGATGCCGCCATCGGCGATCACCGGGATGTCGCCCGCCCCCTCGACCGCATCGAAGATCGCGGTCAGCTGCGGGACGCCGACACCCGTGACGACGCGTGTCGTGCAAATCGATCCCGGACCCACACCGACCTTCACGGCATCGACGCCGCGCTCCGCCAGCGCCGCCGCGCCGTCGCGCGTCGCCACGTTCCCCGCGACAATCTGAGCGTCGGGGAACAGCTCACGCACCTGTCCGGTCGCGCGCAACACACCATCGCTGTGCCCGTGTGCGGTGTCGATCACGAGGACGTCCACACCCGCATCGACGAGCGCCCGCGCACGCTCGATGAAATCCCCGCTCGCCCCCACCGCGGCGGCGACGCGCAAGCGCCCATGCTGGTCCTTGTTGGCGTTGGGATGCTCGCGACGCTTGTGAATGTCCTTCACGGTGATCAGTCCGCGGAGCAGTCCCTTCGCATCCACCACGGGGAGCTTCTCGATGCGATGACGCCCGAGGATCCGTTCGGCTTCCTCGAGCGTCGTTCCCTCGGGTGCGGTGATCAGGTTGTCCTTCGTCATCACATCGCGAAGCGGGCGATCGAGATTCCGCTCGAACTGGAGATCGCGGTTGGTGATGATCCCGACGAGCCGCCCGTCACGGTCAACCAGGGGGACGCCGGAAATGCGGAACCGCCGCATGAGCGCGTTCGCTTCCCGCAGCGTGGCGTCGGGCCCAAGCGTGATCGGATTGAGAATCATCCCGCTCTCGGAGCGCTTCACCCGATCGACCTCGGCTGCCTGCCGGTCGATCGACATGTTCTTGTGGATCACCCCGATTCCACCGGCACGGGCCATCGCGATCCCCATCTCGCTCTCGGTGACCGTATCCATGGCCGCCGAGATGAGCGGGACGTTCAGCGAGATGCCTCGGGTGAATCGGGAGCTGGTGTCGACATCCTTGGGATGCGTGACCGAATGACGCGGAACCAGGAGAACGTCATCGAACGTCAGCGCCGCATCGCCGCGCACACGAGCCAGTCCGCTCGAGGGGTCGATGCGCGACGGCCCGCTTGCCGGGGGTGCCGGGGAAGCGGGCCGCGATGGTGGTCGAGTTGTGGTCGCCATAGCCAAAAGTAGGCGGCGATCCGTCTAAAGTAAAGCCGTTCAGCGCCCTATGGCACGCAGCCGGCGCCGCATACGACGCGGGAGGAAGAACGTTGCGGCCAGGAGCACGCGCCGAAGACTCCCCATGCTGAGGTCCGACAGGTTCCCGACCCAGTAGTCGGTGACGACGCGACGACCGGCGTTCGCGATCAGGCGCTGCAGCGCGAGGACGAGCAGGTACACGTCATCGACTTCGCCAAGGAAGGGGATGAAATCGGGAAGCAGATCCATCGGCGACACGATGTACACGATCGCCGCGGCGACGAGCAGCTTGTCGAGCCCGGCGACGCGCCGATCGGTGAGCAGACCGCCGAACAGTCGGAGATACGCCGGGATCTCCTTGATGACATCGACGAGCGTGCGCTTGGCGCCCGCTCGAGGCGACAGCGTTTCTGTCTCCGCACGCGGATGGCGTCCGGCGCGACCGCGCGCTTCCCCTTTTCGTCCCGGTGTTTCGGCTTGGCTACTGGCCACTACACATCTCCAGCGTCGCTAGGCGGCGGCTCGGCAGGTGGCGCCGGAGGCGGCTGGCCTTCCCGCGGCTCAGGCGGGCGAGTCGTCGGCTTCGGCGCGGTGCGTGTACGTCCTTCGGTGCGCGACCCACTGACCACGTCCGATGCAACGGACTTGCCAGCCGCGGCGACGCCGGACAGGACACCCATTGCCCGGTTCATGATGCCCATCGTTTGCGCGATCGTGTCCGCCGACAGGCGGCCCGCGCGCATGGTGTCCTCGAGCCCTTCCGTGAAGCGCTGAAAGACGCTTGCCGGCGACGGTTGACGCTCGGCGTAGCGCGACTCGAGAAACTCGACGTAATCGAGCACCTGATAGAGCCGCTCGTTGGAGAGCGTCTCGAGCTTGCGCATGATCCGGTCACGCAGGAACGGATGCGTGTCCTGTCCCGGCCTGTCCCCGTTGGCCATCAGCTATCCCCGCCACCGCGCGCGCTTGCCGCGCGTATCGATGTGGACGTACGGCTGGCGATAGCGGCCGCTGACGTAGAGGCCGAGGCCGCCGGCCAGATCCGGGTGCGACTGCTCGACGATCTCGACGGCGGCCGCGACGAGGTTTGCGTCTTCGCGCGTCACGCGACCATCGCCGTTGGCGTCGATCACGACGTCGGCAGCGTCACCCAGCTGGTGACGGCTGTCGCGAGCCGCACGAGGAACGCGGCGGTTGTACCACGGCGTGCGGAACCCCGAGTTGACGGAGATGGCGAGACGCACCGCCGTGGTGTCGGTACGCCACCGCGACAGCTGCTGGAACACCAGCTCCAGCTTGTCGAGGAGGCGACGATCGAGCGCCGCATAACGAGGCCACGTCGTCTGCCCATCGGGCGCCACGAACGATCCGAGGCGGAGGTGCTGCGTGAGCTGCAAGTTCACCAGCTCCGGGAGAACCTGCACGAAGCCATTGGGGCGCGGAGCCGTCACCCCGCGCCGCTCCGAGCGGAAGGTGCCGATGCGATAGCCATCGAGAATACCCCCGCGCTTTTCCTCGAATGGCACCATGACGGCGAGCGTCAGACCACCGAGGATGCGGCGCTCGACGCCTCGAACGAGAGCAAGGCGATAGAAGCCGGGAATCGATGGAGCAACGAGCGTGTCGCCAGCGAGCGGACGGATGGAGTCGACGCCGACCGAGTCGGTGACCCGCACCCAGGCGTACTCGAGGGCCGTGGGATCACCCTGCACCTCGAGCGGATACTCGACGCCTTCGCTGGGGAGGGCGAAGCGCACCTGCACCGCGCCGCTCCGCCCAAAGGCGGTGGCGGAGGGCGATGCGGGCGGAACCAGGGGAAGTGTGGGGTTGCCGAATCGGGATTGAAGCAGGCTCGCGGGAGGCTCGTAGAATCGAAGTACCGCCAGGGCGGCCACGATGAACATCGCCGCCGTCATCCAGCGGGACGCAAGCGCCGCGAGCAGGCGCGCTTTCAAATACGGCCCCACCGCGCGCGGTTACCGCGGGCGTCGATGTGCGTGAAGGGGCCGTGCGCTCGGGTCGCCGCGTACACCCCGACGCCACCCACGAGACCGGGATACGCCGCCTCGACGCGCTCTACGGCGTCGAGCAGAATGCGCGCGTCGCGTGTGTCCACCCGGCCATCGCGATTGAGATCGTCCATGCGCCCGTTGCGATCGTTGTCGATGAAGACGTCCGCCGCATCGCCGTACTGGTGACGGCTCGCCTCGGCCCGTCCGCGCCCCACACCCTGCTGGTTGTACTGCGGAGTCCGGAAGCCGGACATAACCGACATATGCTCGACGTCGTACCCCAGCCTCTCCAGCTCCCCGATGACCAGCTCCAGCTTGTCGATCAGCTTCGTGTCGAGCACCAGGTACTTCGGCCAGACGTCGCGCTGGTCCTTCGTCAGGAAATCACGAAGCCGGAAATGCTCGGAGACGTGAGTGTCCTGGTTTTCCGGCGTCACCTCGATGAACCCGTCGAGACCGGCGTACGCCTCCGAGCCCATCTTGCGGCGCTCGAACGGCCAGTACCCCATCCGGTACCCACCCACCCGTCCTCTCACCTTGTCGGAGAAAGGGCGGAGCGTGATGAACGTGAAGAGAGATGATGCGCTGCTGTCGCGCAAGACGTGAACACCTGGCGTCTTGGCGACCGAGTCGTCGAGGAGGGCGTTCAGGAAGGGGAGATCCAGACGAGCGAGGTACGGAAGGAAGCGCGCTCTCAGCTTTCCGCTGCGACCTCGCAGTGTATCCAGCCCGGCCACATCAGCCAGGGATGTGGCAGAGGCGACGTTCGCCTCGGAGGTCGGGGCGTCAGTCGTCTCGTCGGCCCCGGCGAAGGCCGGGTGCGCGAATGCCAAAATCAGTGCGGCGGCGAGCGACCGGACAACCGGTCGCGAGCCGGACGAGGCTGCGAACACTGAAGCTCCCTCCTGAATGAAGCGTGTGCAGAACGTTCGTATATTTAAGCCCGATCAGGGCTTCGGGCCATACCTCCAGCGGTCGACTCCCCTGCTCGACTGACCCCGCGGTCAGTCAGTAGATGAAAACCGGGGTTCCGACCGGAACGATACTATACAGGTAGGCGATGTCTTCGTTCCGCAGGCGGACGCACCCGTGACTGACGGCCTGGCCGATCGAGGAGGGCTTGTCCGTCCCGTGAAGCGCGTAACCTTCGCCGAGCAGCAGGCGGTGGGAGCCCAGGACCCCCCGGAACTTACGCTGGTTGGTGCCGAAGGGCGGGATGACGACGTTGCCCGCCGCGACAATTTCACGCCCCTCCCCCGATTCGAGGGGATAGGTGCGGCCGTCCGGGTATTGCCTTACGACGTCGTTCCCCTCGACCGTGATGAAGCCGCCATCGGGGGTCTCCAGCTGCTCCCCCCGCTTCAACTGCTTCACGCCGAGGCCTCGCCGCTTGGCATACTCGAAGAAGTGCCAGTCTGGCGGCACCCACACGGGGTCGATTTCCTTCCCCTGCACCACCAGCTTCCCGCGGGGCGTGTCGAATTTCCACTCGTCGCGCCCGCCATCCTTCACCAGGGTTTTTCCGCTCCCGGTCGCCACCCGGGTCGTGAAGATCGTCTCGTCACCCTGCTTGAACCACAGACGGCGCTCCTCGATGCTGACCACCAGGAAGGGCTGCTCGCCGGGAGGCGCCGGCGCCTCCTCCAGGGCCCGCTCGAGGGAGTCACTCACCATGCCGAGCCGTTTCCGGATGTCGTCGAGGACCTCCCAGTTGTCGTTGAATGCGATCCGGTTCACGTCGCGCTCGTAGCGCACCATTGCGGCGCGCTGAACGAGGAAGCCGCTCGCCCCTAGCACCAGCACCACAAGGCCGGTCAGGCTGAGGGCAATGCGGAGGTCGTCACGAAATGCTTGTATCAGGCTCATCCACCAGGCTCCGGATCAGAAAAAGTACACCTTCGTCCCGCGCGCGAGGTTCGGTATGACCGCGCGCAAGTCATCGGTCTTCGCTCGAATGGCTCCGGGCATCACGTACGCGGAATCGCTGAGGGGGCCGCGGGTGGGTGCCGAATAGATGACGGTCCCCCCCTCCAGCACGATCGCTGCTGGACCGAGAGCTCCCCTCACCGTGCGGGTTTTGGGCACGGGCAGCCCTCGCTCCTCATACACCCAGCGAGGCACTTCCCAGGGATCATTGGGGCCGAGCATCCGCTGGACGGAACGCGTGCCCCGGGGAATCGATATGTGCACCGTGTCGGGCGACGCGCCGACGGTCTTTTCGGGACCGACCTCGACGCGCATGTCCCGCAGGATAGCACCTTCCTGCTCCAGCCCCATCACCGCGCTGTCCACGGACACGGCGAGGTGAATCTCCTTGTCGATTTTCGACTGCCGTCGCAGCAGCTCGACCATCACCTGCAGCTGCTTTTCCTCCGAGGCGAGCGCCGCGTCGGCCCGCCCCTTCTCGAACTCGCTCATCCCCGCGCGTAGGCGCTGGATCTCCGCGCGGTATCTCGCCTGCTTGCGCAGCAGATAGGCGTCGATGCCGATGACGCCGAGGAGCACGATGATGACCGCGGCAAGAAAGCCGGGGTGGCGGCGTCGAAACTCACTAAAGCGACTGCGGGAGCTCACCGCCGGACGATCGATACGAGATCCAGGATGGGAACACCTACCGGCGAGCTGCGTCCCGTGCGCACACGGGCGGTAATGACCGTAGGCGTCAGTGGCGGAATGGAAGCCACCGCCTCGAGCAATGACGGTGGGATCGCCAGATAGAGCAACGCACTTTCCATGTCGGGACCACGGGCAATGAGATAGGGCTCGTTTTCCGCGAGCTCGCGCCGTAAGGGGTCGGCGCGCTGGACCGGCGACAGCACCTGCACGTTCCAGCGGACGAGTACCCCACGCGTCCCTTCCGGGTCCGCTCGCAGGTCTGCCGCGCTCACGCGTGTCTGGACCGTCGAGTCGAGGGCATGCAGCTCGTTCTCACGCACCCACCCTTCGACGCGAACGCGAACCCATTCGCGATCGCGCGCGAGCGGAACGAGCACGGCGCCGGGGCGCAATGCGCCTATCGAGTCGCCGTTGGGGGCGAATCGGACGGACGTCGCACGCAACGGCGTGAGCGCATCGGCAGCAGCCGTCGCCACCGTGCGCGCGGGAAGCGAGTCCTGACTCGTCTCCACGGAGCGGGCCACCTGCCGCTGATCGGCCGCCCCGCGTGGCGTCGCGCGCACCTCGGTCGCCGCGGTCACGGTGGTCTGGGCGAAGAGTGACGGTGCGGTGAGCAGCGCGAAGAGGAGGGAGACGACGAGCATCGCTGGTTGCCGTATGTAAGGGCGCGTTACATTCCTGTGGCGCCCGACGCGCCGAAATTATCCGCCGTACACCAATCAGCATAGATGCCGAATCGACATCGGCGCCCGGTGGTGCTCGTCGTCCTCGACGGTTGGGGCTACCGCACCGAGCGCGAGGGAAACGCTATCGCGCTCGCGCGGACACCGACATGGGACACGCTCTGGTCGCGCGCCCCGCGTACGTTGATCGAGGCGTCGGGCCTCGCCGTTGGACTGCCTGAAGGGCAAATGGGCAACAGTGAGGTGGGCCACCTCAACCTCGGGGCCGGGAGGGTGGTGCCAACCGACCTCGTCCGGATCTCGCTCGCCATTCGGGACGGGTCGTTTTTCGAGAACCCGGTCCTGAAAACGTTGTGCGCGGAAGTGCGCAAACGGGGAACGACGCTGCACCTCTGCGGGCTCACAGGAAACGGCGGCGTGCACGCGGTGGACGAACACTTGTTCGCCCTGTTCGACCTCGCGGAGCGGGAACGCCTTCCACGCGTCGCCTTGCACGCCCTGCTCGACGGCCGCGACACCCTCCCCCGCTCGGCGCAGGAGTTCATGCGTCAAACGGTCGCGCGATCGCGAGGTCGGGTGGTGGTCGCGTCGCTCGGCGGACGCTACTACGGGATGGATCGCGACAAGCGCTGGCCGCGAACGGAGCTGTGGTACAAGGCGATGGTGCGCGGCGAAGGCGGGCGCGCGACCGATCCGGTGAAAGCGATCGAGGAAGCGTACGACCGCGGTGAGAACGACGAGTTCATCAAGCCGATCGTCGTCGAGCGCAACGGTGAGCCGCTGGCGCGGGTGCGCGATGGCGACGGACTCTTCTTCTTCAACTTCCGCGCGGACCGCATGCGTCAGATCGTGCGGGTCTTCACCGAAGAAGGCTTCGACGGATTCGACGTCAGTGACCGCCCTCGCGTGAGCGTCGCGACGATGGCGATGTACGACGAGACGTTCACCCTTCCCATGGCATTTCCCCCGTTCGTGCTCTCGCGCATCGTGGCCGAGGTGCTGAGCGAGCGCGGGAAGACGATGTTCCGAACCGCCGAGACGGAGAAGTACGCGCACGTCACGTATTTCTTCAACGGGGGGTTCGAGGTGCCGTACCCGGGGGAAGAGCGATTGCTCGTGCCGAGCCAGAAGGTGGCGACGTACGATCTGGCGCCCGAGATGAGCGCTCCGGGGATCACCGATGTGCTGTGCAACGCGATCGAGAAGCGGGAGCACGACTTCATCCTCTGCAACTACGCCAACGGCGACATGGTGGGCCACAGCGGCGTGTTAGGCGCTGCCGTGAAAGCGGTGGAGACGGTGGATGAATGTCTGGCGCGGGTGCTTGCATCGGCCGAACGTGTCGCGGCGCGCGTCATCGTGACCGCCGATCACGGCAACTGCGAGATGATGATCGACCCGGTCACGGGCGGGCCGCACACGGCGCACACCACGAATCCCGTTCCGATCGTGATCGTGGATCCCGATGGCGACCGTCGGCTGCGATCAGGCGGGTCGCTACAGGATGTCGGCCCGACGGTGCTGTCGATGCTCGAGGTCGAGAAGCCGGCGGAGATGACGGGTGTCGATCTGCGCTCGGGAGTAGATTAGTTGGTGTCAGGGCCTGCAGCCGCAGAGGGCCGCAGAACGCCGCAGCGCTGCCTGGTCTAGATGAACGCAGTGTACGCAGATTCGTTGGCGATCGACCGGACACATGGGCTTGCGCGGCGTCCGCGGTTCCGGTTTTCACGAGCTAAGGAGCGGAGTAGTGAACAAGTTCGCACTCGCAGCCATCGCCAGCATCGCACCGGCGGCGGTCAGCGCGCAGGTGGGGCATCTCCCACAGGAGAGTCCGTTTCGCGACGTGCCGTATCGTCAGGAGATCACGACGTACTCGGGGTGGTACTCGGGGGCCGAAGGATCGGCGGGCGTCGGACCTCAGGCCGGTCCGATTGCCGGGGTGCGATACGAGATTCGCATTGGAGGGCCGGCCTTCTTCAGCGTGCACGCCGGCCACGCATTCTCGCAGCGTGACGTGATCGACCCGCTCAATCCGCCGGAGACGCGGCATCGCGGAACGAAGGACGTGTCGCTCCTCCTCCTCGACGCCGGGATCACGCTGAATCTCACGGGGCAGAAGAGCTGGCACGGCATCATCCCGTTCACACGCTTTGGCGCAGGCGTGGCCGCGAACGTCGGGAGCCGGCGCGATCCGGGCAATTTCACGATCGGCACTCCCTTTGCACTCGTGCTGGGAACCGGCTTGCGATGGACGAGCGGCGGGCGCTGGCAACTGCGCTTCGACGTCACCGATCATCTTTTCAGACTGAACTATCCTGCTTCCTACAGCGCGATCCCGCAGGGCGGCGGACCACCGGTGCTGCCGGACAAGACATCGGAGTGGAAGCACAACGGCGTTTTCAGCGTGGGAGCGTCGTACATCATCTCTCGCTAGGCAGGAGCGGACCATGGCGCGCGATTACGAGGACATCTTCCGGCTCGAGGACCTCAACGACGACGATCTGCGCGCCCTCGTTCGGGAACAGCTCGCCGAATACGAGACCGTGGACGCGGACAACATCCTGGTCACCGCGACGAACGGGGAGGTGGTGCTGGCCGGACGCGTCGGCACCGAGGAGGAGCGGCGGATCGCCGAGCGTATCCTGGCCGATGTGATCGGGCTCAAGCGGTATCGCAACGATCTCGTCGTCGACGAGATCCGCCGCGACGAGGAGCCGGAAGCGATCGACGATCACCTCGCGGGCTCGCGCGAGCGGACCGGGGAGCCGATTGGTCGCCGGCCCGAGAACGTCGACGACGAAGCCGAACACCTCGAAGAAGATCTGGACGCGCGCATGTACGGCACGCACGACGTGCAGTCGGCGATCGAGCGCGGCACGGCGTGGAATCCACCGGACGAGCCGACGCCGGAGGGGTTCGAGCCCCGGGAAGAGCCGTAGGAAGAGCGGGTCAAGGGCCAGGGGCCAGGGGGAAGGAAAGGCGCGGCGCCGCTTCGCGGCAGCCGCGCTCAGTCAGATGAGCAAGCGGCGGCGCACTGCGCCGCCGCTCGCATTACCGCCCCCCTGGCCCCTGGCCCCTGGCCCGTGGTCAATGCACTATGCTCTCGTGTCCCTCAGCCCCCTCACCACCCAGCCCCTCGACGCAGTCGAAGAATCTGCGGTCTGGCTCGAGGTCAACGGCGCGCCCGCCGTGACCTGGATGTGCACGCCCTCCCAGCTCGACGAGCTCGTCGTGGGATGGCTGCACGGCGAGGGGTACATCGAGTCCACGAGCGATCTCCTCTCGCTGCGTCCCTGCGCGAAGGAGCTGGGGTTCTGGGCGGAGGTGCCCCCGGCGCGCTACGAGGGCGTCGAAGCCGCCGATCGCCGCCGCGTGCTCGCGTCCGGATGCGGCGCGGTCACCACCATCCTCGGGTCCATGAGCTCCCTGCCACGGCGCACCGTGACGGCGGTGGAACCGGATCTGGCGCGCACGCGCGCGCTCTTCAAGGAGCTCTTCGCCCGAGGCGAACGCTACAAGGAAACCGGTGGCATCCACGCCGCCGCGCTCACCGACGGAGAGCAGCTCCTCCACCATGCGGAGGACATTGGCCGCCACAACGCGGTGGACAAGGTGATCGGAGCCGCGATTCTCGGTGGTCGCACCCTCGACGGGCTCACGCTTCTCGTCACCGGACGTATCTCCGGCGAGCTCGCGTTCAAGGCCGCTCGCGCTCGGCTCGGCGCGGTCGCGACGCCATCGGTGCCGTCCACGCTCGCCGTCGACATCGCCCGCACGGCCGGTACGCTGCTCATCGGGCGCGCCGTGAGTGGACAGCCCCAGTTTCATCGACCGTGACGCGATGCACCGGCGTCATTCTCGCCGGCGGGGCGGCGTCGCGATATGGAGGTCGGCCGAAGGGACTCGAGCGAGTAGGGGGACTGCGGGTGATAGACCGCGTCGCCGAGGCGTTGCGCGAGGCGACCGACGACCTGCTGCTGATCGCCAATGATCCCGCCGCGGAGTCGTGGCTCGCAGGGGTTCCCGTGGCGACCGACGTCCGCAAAGATTACGGAAGTTTGGGTGGGATTCACGCCGCGATCGTCCGCGCGGGCGGCCCGGTGGTCGTGGTCGCCTGGGACATGCCGTTCGTCCCGCCGCCGCTCCTGCGGGTGCTGCGCGACGCTGGTGCGCGCGCCGATGCGGCGCTGCCCGAAAGTGGATCGCGACGAGGCGTGGAGCCGTTGTGCGCGTATTATTCACCAGCATGCGTGCCCGCGATCGAGCGCCGGCTGGACGCGGGCGACATGCAGGTCGTGTCGTTCTTCGCCGACGTTCGCGTCGAGCGGATTCCCGAGCACGAGGTACGTCGCTTCGGCGACCCCGCCCTGCTCTTCATGAACGTCAACACACCGGATGACCTCGCCCTGGCCGAACGGCACGCCGCCGCTGCTTTCGATAGTCGGCCGCAAGCATAGCGGAAAGACGACGCTCGTCGTGCGGCTGGTGGCCGAGCTCGTCAGGCGCGGGCATCGCATCACCACGATCAAGCACGGATCCCATACGTTCAACCTCGACCCCGCGGCGACGGACACGTACCGGCACTATCACGAGGGGAACGCCGAGAAGGTGGCGATGATCGCGCCCGACAAGTTCGCGCTCGTCGAGCGGTGGAGTGACGAGCTCGCCCCGGAGGAGATCGCTGCTCGTCACATGAGCGACGCTGACCTCGTCGTGTGCGAGGGATTCACACGCACGTCGCTTCCCAGAATCGAGATCTATCGCCGCGAGGCCCACCCGAAGCCACTGTGGGACCCCGGGGACGCGCGGGCATCCGCCTGGCGCGGGATCGTCACCGATGACGATGATTTCCGAGCGCCGCTGCCTATTTTTCGCCTGAGCGAGGCGCGGTGGCTCGATGACCTCGCCACTTTTGTCGAACGGGACTTCATTCGCCGGCCATGATCAGATCCGCAATTCTCGCCGCGGCCATCCTCGCGGCCTGCGTACCCGCGACGCCGTTGACCATCACGCCGACGCCCGAGCGTCAACGCGCGGCGCTCCGGTGGTGGGTCGACTCGGTAGTCACGGCGACGGACTTCCAGAACGCGCACTGGGGGATCCTGGTAGTCGATCCGGAGCACGGCGACACGATCGTCGCGCATAACGCGAGCAAGCTCTTCATGCCGGCGTCGAACATGAAGATCGTCACCGGCGCGGTCGCGCTCGCGCAACTCGGCGCCGATTATCGCTTTCGCACGACGCTGCTCGCGACGGGACCAGTCGTCGATGGAACGCTCTTCGGCGATCTCGTCGTCGTCGGTCGTGGCGACCCAAGCCTGAGCGACCACATGCGCGGGGACGCGATGCTCGGGATGCTCGAGGTCGCCGATTCGATCGCGGCCCGTGGGATCATCCGCATCGAGGGACGCATTCGCGCCGAGGGGGATGCGTTTCCCGGCGCGATCTATGGCTACGGATGGTCCTGGGACGAGGTGGACGAAGCGTACTCGGCCGGCGTCGATGAGCTGTACTTCAACGAAGGGTTCTCACGTATCGTGATTCGCGGCGGAGCGTTTCCCGGAGAGCCGGTCACGGCGTCGGTCTCTCCGTCGCGAGGCTACCCTCGCGTTCGCGTGGAAGCGCGGACCGTGGCGCCTCCGGATTCCGCGCTCACCGCTGGCGACGCGATCTTCATCCCGCTGTCGCTTCAAGTCGAGCGCGACACGGTACCGGGGACGGTCGTCGTCCGCGGGACGATGGCGCCGCGCGACAGCCAGGTGGTGCGGTTCGCGCATGCTTCACCGCCAACCGCCTACATCACGGCGCTCATGGAGGCGCTCGAAGCTCGCGCAATGCCGGTCGCGGGCAGCGACTCCGTGTCGCGAAGGACCGCCCAGGGACGGAGGGACACGATCGCGGTCATCCTGTCCCCGCCGCTTCGCGAGATCATGCCGGCCTTCGAGAAGCCATCGCAGAACCAGATCGGCGAGATCCTGCTGCGAACGCTCGGGCTCGAGCGTACCGGGGTCGGCAGTCCCGACAGTGGACGCGTCGTCATCGAGCGACAGCTCGTGGCGTGGGGCATTCCGCGCGAGGGCTTCGTCGTGCGCGACGGAAGCGGGCTCTCCCGGTACAACTACCTCTCTCCCGAAACGATCGTGCGCGTTCTCGAGGTGATGCGTCGCGACACGCTGTTCGATGTCTTCTACGAGGCGCTCCCGGTCGCGGGTGTCGACGGCACGCTCGCCAACCGCATGAAGGGAACGTACGCCGAGGCCAACGCTCACGCCAAAACCGGCTTCGTCTCCCAGGCCCGCTCGCTGTCCGGCTACGTGACGTCCGCCGATGGCCGGCTGCTCCTCTACAGTCTGCTCTGCAACAACTGGACGGTCCCGGTGCGAACGATCGAGCGTGTTCAGGACACGATCGTCGCCAGGCTCGCGGGCATGACGGCCGGCGCCCGTTAGGTGCTGACGGTTGTCGAGGCGGTCGACCGGATCATCACCGATGTGTGCCGCGGCCCCATCGAACGGGTTCGACTTGCCGAATCGTTAGGTCGCGTCCTGGCCGCCGGCGTGGACTCGCCGATCACGATTCCGGCGTGGGACAACTCGGCCATGGATGGTTACGCGGTTCGGGCGGCCGACATCGAGACGGCGTCGGCCGAGACGCCCGTCACCCTGCCGGTGCTCGAGACGATCGCCGCCGGGGCGTTCCCCACCCGCCCGCTCGCTCCACGGTCGGCGACGCGAATCATGACCGGCGCCCCGCTCCCTGACGGCGCCGATACGGTCGTGCGCGTGGAGGACACGGACGCGGGAACCGACCGCGTGACAATTCGCAACGCGCGCGATGCGCGGAAGAACATCCGCTATCGCGGCGAGGACATCCGTGAAGGCGCCCGCGTGCTCGACGCGGGGATGGCCGTACACGCGGCGCAGCTCGGCGTGCTCGCGTCGATCGGCAGCGCCATGGTCGACGTCTACGCCCGTCCGCGCGTCGCGATCATGACATCGGGGGACGAGCTGGTCGACCTCGATCGGTTCGACGAAGTCCGGAGCGGCAGCAAGATCGTGAGCTCCAACAGCTACACGCTCGATGCGCTCGTCCGACAGGCCGGAGGCATCCCGGTATCGGTCGGGACGGCGCGCGATGACCCCGCCGACATCCGTGCACGCCTCGAGCGCGCGACGAGCTGTGATCTCATCGTCACCTCCGCCGGGATCTCGGTGGGAGAGTTCGATCATCTGCGACGCGTGCTCGATGACATGGGCATGGAATTGAAATTCTGGCGGGTGCGCATGCGCCCGGGGGCCCCGCTCGGCTTCGGCCTTCTGCGCGGCAAACCATGGATCGGCCTTCCCGGAAATCCGGTATCGACGATGGTCACGTTCGACCTCTTCGTGCGGCCGGCAATCCGCAAGATGCTCGGCCACGAGCGGCTGTTCCGGCGTCCGGTGGCAGTCATGCTCGCGGAGCCCGTGTCCATTGGTGCGCGCCTCACGCACTTCCTGCGCGCCACCGTTCGTCCCGATGCCGACGGCCGGTTGGTCGCACGCCTAACGGGTCCCCAGGGGTCGGGGATCCTCACCTCGATGGCGAAGGCCGACGCGCTGCTCATCGTGCCCGAGGATCGGCCGCGCGTGGAGGCCGGTGAGCGCGTGCGCGCGTTTCTCCTCACCGAGGAAACGCAGCTCGCCGCCACGTTCTCACTGTGAGTGCGATCGGCGCGGATCTGGTGCAGGATCTGGAGCGCCGCTTCGTCACGACGACGGTGGACGTCGGCGTCGCCGGCGAGTCCCTCGCGATCCTCAAGCCGCGCAACTCCGACGATCTCATCAGCGAGGCGGACTATGTTCGTGACGAACGCCTTCCCTACTGGGCTGACGTGTGGCCTTCGTCGCTGATTCTCGCGACGCGCCTTGCCAACGCCCCCGGGGCAGGACGCACGCTGCTCGAGCTCGGCTGCGGGCTCGGCATCGTGTCGATCACCGCCATGCGCTCCGGGTTCGATGTGCTCTCCACCGATTACTACGAGGACGCGCTGCTCTTCACCCGCGCGAACGCCTGGCGCAACCTGCAGCGCGAGCCGGCGGTGCGCATGGTGGATTGGCGGGCGCTGCCCCCCGACCTCGGAACCTTCGATCTGGTCGTGGCGGCAGACGTGCTGTACGAGATGACGTACGCGGAGCTCATTGCCGACGCACTGGCAAGTGCGCTCGCTCCGCGCGGGATGGCGATCATCGCCGATCCCGGGCGCATCGCGGTCGGCCAGTTCCTCGACGCTTGCGCGGCGAGAGGGCTCACGCGGATCGATCGGGATACGCATCCGTTCGTGGAAGGCACCATTCGCCAGCAGATCACGCTCTACTCCATCCGGCGCGCCTCGGAGCGCTCGAGCTCGCGTCGCTGAATTCGAACAGAGTCATAACAGCCATGACACTGGCTTCGGGGTACAGGGAGAGGTCATCCTTTTCGCATCGTCCAACCACGCATTCAGGGAGCTCTTTTCTCATGTCGTTTCTTTCACGCGCGCTCGTGACCGCGACGCTCGCGTTGGTGCCTGGCTCCACGCTTCTCGCGCAGCAGAGCAAGCCTCGCCCGTTGTCCCCTCGTGACACGACGACGCAGACCATTGGCACGGCGCGGCTCGTCATCGATTACGGACGCCCCTCCAAACGGGGGCGGGAGATTTTTGGTGGGCTCGTACCCTACGGAGTCGTATGGCGGACGGGCGCGAACGAGGCGACCCACTTCCGCACCGATTACGACCTGACGATCGGCACGGTTCGCGTTCCCCGCGGCACGTACACTCTGTGGACCATCCCCGACCGGGAAGGCTGGACACTGATCCTCAATCGGCAGACCGGTCAGTGGGGAACGGACTACGACAAGACCAGCGACCTGGCGCGCATTCCGATGAAGGCGAGGACGCTCGGCACTCCGGTGGAGCAGTTCACCATCGCGATCGAGCAGACGGGGAAAGACGCCGGCGCGCTCGTGCTGCGCTGGGATACCACCGAGGCCAGCATCCCGATTCGCATCGCAGCGAAATAAGGATCGTGACGGCGCGCTCGGCGCCGTCGTCACCTCGGCGTGACGTTCAGCACCAAGTACCTCGCCGAGGCGGCCGCGTTGCTCGCCGTCGCGTGGGCCATCATCCGGTGGATCGGGCGCTCACTGCTCGAGATCTCCGGGGGCTCGCGCGACGCCGAGGGTCACCGCTTTCTCGAAAGCGTCTGGAAACCGACTCGGCCCCGGCCGCAGCAGACGCTCTTCGAGCGCGCTGCGTCGCGGGAGACCGCGGGGACGGTGCGTGAAGATCCGCACGACGCCGAGCAACGGCGCGTTCTCGACGTGACGTTCCGCGAGCTGAGCGCCGACGCGCCGCTCAACGAGCGAACGGCGGCCATGGATGAAGCCGAGCGCCAGCGGATCTACGATGAGCTCGTTCGTCGGCTCGAGCACGGCAACGTGAGCGACGCCGAGCGCTCCTTCGCGCTGGCGGTCGCGATGAAGCGTCTGGGACTGAAGGGTGGACGGGCAGCCGCGGAGGTCGTGAAGAAGCTTTAGTGCTGGGGTCAGGAGCCAGGAGCCAGGGATCAGGGGGTTTCAGGTGCCTGGGTGCGCGCACCCCGTTCCCATCGGAGCCCTGACACCCCCTGATTCCTGACTCCCGACACCTGTCCCCTAGCGTCGCACCAGCCGGCCCGCGACCACCTCCGCGATATCCAGCACCGGCGTCGCGGAATCCTTGGCCTTGGTGCCATCGGCGATCATCGTCATGCAGAACGGACACGCGGTCGCGATCGCATCGGCGCCGGTGGCGAGCAGCTCCTCAGTGCGCTCGATGTTGATCCGCTTCCCCTCGCGCTCCTCCATCCACATGCGACCGCCGCCCGCCCCGCAGCAGAGACCTCGCGATCGCGAGCGCTTCGGCTCGGCGAGCGTGACCACCGGGAGCGCCTTCCGCAGCGCCTCACGAGGAGCGTCGTAGACGTCGT
Source organism: Gemmatimonadaceae bacterium (assembly GCA_035765135.1). Classification (GTDB taxonomy): domain Bacteria; phylum Gemmatimonadota; class Gemmatimonadetes; order Gemmatimonadales; family Gemmatimonadaceae; genus JAICNG01. The sequence goes on from DASTYE010000014.1 coordinate 33,607, forward strand.
TATAGCGGCCGAGATAGCAGGAATCGTGGTAGACGATGCTGCGCACATCTCCGTCCACTTCGGCGAGCGGGATGCGCCCTTCGTCGAGCAGGCGCTCAATGAAGGTCGAGTGATGGACGACCTCGTAGTCGCCGCCGAGCTGCGGATATTCGTTGCCGATCTGGTGGAAGCAGTGCGGACAGATCGTCACGACCGTGCGAACATGGTAGCGATCCATCGTCTCGATGTTCGTCCGCGCGAGCATCTGCCAGAGATACTCGTTCCCCATGCGACGCGCCGGATCGCCGTTGCACTGCTCCTCCTGCCCGAGAATCGCGAACCGGATCCGCGCCGCCTGCATGATGCGGGCGAACGAGACCGTGATGCGCTTCGCCCGATCGTCGAACGAGCCCATGCATCCGACCCAGAAGAGCACGTCCACCGATTCACCACGCGCGGCGACTTCCGCCATCGTCGGGATGTCGAGCCCGTCCGCCCATCGCGCGCGATCTCCGGGGCTGAACGGCCACGGCGAGCCCTGCCGCTCCATCGACTCGAAGACCGGCTGCACCTCGGCGGGGAACCGGGACTCCATCAACACGAGGTTCCGGCGCAGGTCGATGATCGTATCGAGATGCTCGATTCCCACCGGACATTCCTGCACGCACGCCCGGCACGTCGTGCACTGCCAGAGCTCCGTCTCGCTGATGTAGTGGTCGAGCAGTCGATGCTCGAGGATCTCGCTGACGGAGGTTGCGGCGGCATCCGAGCCTTCTCCGTGCGCGAGACGCGGATGTTCGAGCTCTTTCACGTCACCGACGAGCAGCGGCGCCTTCTCCATCAGCCGCTGGCGCGTGTTGATGATGATCTTTCGCGGGCTCAGCACCTTTCCGGTGATGTTCGCGGGACACGCCGCCGTGCATCGCCCGCATTCGGTGCACGAATAGCCATCCAGGAGCTGCTTCCACGTCAGGTGCTCCACGTCCGAGGCGCCGAACTGCTCCGCTCCCTCGGCGTCGAGGTCGAGCCGGGGAATCGCCCCCTTCCCCTGCATCCCCTGCGCGTTCGAGAAGAACACGTTGGGAACGGAGCTGACGATGTGGAGATGCTTCGAGTACGGCAGGTAGTTGAGGAAGCCGAAGAGGATGATCGCGTGGGCCCACCAGCTTGCGTCATGGCCCACGAGCGCAGCCCCGGAGCTCATCCCGCGGAAAGCGTTCGCGAGGGCGTGCGACACGACCTTCTCACGAACGACGGACGTCGGCTCGTTGACCAGCAGAAAGGCGTTCGTCAAGAACATCGTGATCATGAGCGCGGCGATGGCCGACAGAATCACGATGGCGTCCGCCTGCTCGAGCCCGTCTCCGCTCAACCGTCGCGGCCGCAGGACGAGGCGCCGGAAGATCGCGAACGCGACGGCAAGCAGCACGAGAACGCCGAACACGTCTTGTGAAATCGAGTAGGCAGAATACGCCCACGTCGGCAGGAAGCCGTACGAGAACGGCGGATAGACGCCCTGCGCGATGAGCTCGATCGTGCCGGCGGTGAGGACGATGAAGCCCCAGAAGATCAGCGCGTGCATCACGCCCGGCGCAGGGTCGCGCATGAGCTTCGACTGTCCGAGCGCGACGACGAGGACGTTTCGCAGCCGGCGCAGCGCATGATCGCTGCGATCGACCTCGCGTCCGATCCGGAGGTAGCGGACGAGCCGCTCGACGTTGAGTGCGAAGAAGGCGCTCGCGGCGGCGACGAGAAGCAGGAAGAGGAAGTTCTCTGTCGTCATCCGCGGAAGGTAGGCCGGGCTCGCGGAGCAAACAAGAATGGTGCTCGAGGCAAATGAGGAACGATGACAAAGGACCGAGGAATTCAATCAGGCAGCTTCTCACCCAATTGAATTCCTCGGTCCTTGTTCCTCATTCCGCGTTCGGCGTTAGAAGCCGAGCTTTATCCCCGCGGTGAACGCGAAGTTGTGCGACGTTCCAGCGTCCCGCAGATCGTTTGGATCGTTCGCGTTGCGGAACTCATCCCACTTGAACGACGAGATGTAGTCCTTCGCCATCACGCGGAGACCGAGCGCACCAACGCTGAAGTCGGCACCGAGGCCCGCGTTGAACGCGACGTTGGTGGTGCCGTCGGCGTTGAAGTCATCGCGATCGGCGGTAAAGCGAATCGCGCCGACACCAGCCTGGGCGAACGGCGAGAAGGTGCCCCCGCCGGCCGGCAACGCGAACTTCAGCTGCAGGTTGCCGTCGTACAGCCACACGCCTACGTCTCCGGCAAACACCTCACCGGGCCCCGGGAACTCGAACTCCCAGTTCGTGCGGGAGTATCCCAGGTTGCCGACGAGAGCCAGGTTCGGCGTCATGTCGATCCCGAGCTGAACACCGTAGATCGCGCCGTTGTCGTTGGTGAACTCGGCGCCATTGGCGGTCTCGAAGTGATCGCCGTACGCCATGTAGCCGCCATAGGGGGTCAGGCTGAAAATGCTCGGCTGCCCCGTGATCACCGACGACTGCGCGGCGAGCGGCGCCGCCATCGCTGCCACCAGCGCCACGCCGACAAGAGACTTTTTCATACGACCTCACTGTTGATTGTTTGACCGGCTGGCCAGCCCCTTCAATCGGCCGCCGGCGCGCGCTCCAAAACGCACGGTCCATGCCCCGCACCGGTCAAAACACGAAAGCGGACCGGGCGCGGGCCCGGTCCGTTACATGTGTCTAAATTGTTAAGGAGAAGTGATTTAGTGGCCCTTCTTCGCCTCGCGGACGGCAGCCGTCAACACCGGGACGACCTCGAGCGCATCCCCGACGATTCCGTAGTCCGCGACCTTGAAAATGGGGGCCTCCTTGTCGCGGTTCACGGCCACGATCGTCTTCGCCGTCCGCATTCCGGCGAGGTGCTGAATCGCCCCTGAGATACCGACGGCAATGTAGAGTCGAGGACTGACCGTGCGGCCAGTTTGCCCTATCTGGTCGCTCTGCGGGCGCCAGCCGTCGTCCGCCACCGCACGGGTGCAGCCCACGGCTGCGTTGCCGAAGGCGTCGGCCAGCTCCTCAACGAGCCGGAAGTTCTCGGCGGCTCGGAGGCCCCGCCCGCCGCTCACGATCACCGGCGCCTCGCCCAGATCGGGCCTCCCCGCGCGACCCGGGACCATCTCCTTCACGACGACTTTCGCGGAGCCCGGATCCATTGCCGCCTGCACCGCCTCCACCCGCCCGCTCTTGGGACTCTCCGCCGGCGGAATGGCACCCGGCCGCACCGAGAGGACCGCCGGACTCGCGGTCAGCATGAGCGTATGGATGACTTTGCTAGCGTAGCCTGCATGCTTGACCTCGATCCCGCCCCCGGTGCGCTGGAACGCCAGCACATCCGAGCCCATGGGAACTCCCAGCTTGGCGGCGACCCTCGGCGCCAGGTCCTTGCCCTGGGCGGAGGCGCTGAAAATTACCGCGTCATACCCGCTCGCCTTCACGCGTGCCGCTACGGTCGCGGCCGCGACTTCGGCGCTGTGCTGCGCGAGCGCCGGATGCTCCAGCACCAGGACGACGTCGGCGCCGTGGCGGCCGAGCTGGTCGGCCCTCGCTCCGATTCCGGGCGCGCCCACCAGCATGGCGTGGACCTCGCCGCCCTGGGTGTCGGCCAGCTTGCGCGCCGCGGTCACGCTCTCGAGGGCGACCTTCCGCAGATCCCCGCCGCGCGTCTCGGCGAATGCGAGCACGTTAGGCATCAGAGTACCTTCGCCTCGGTTTGGAGCAACCTGATCAGATCGGGCACCGCGGCGACACCTTCGCCAATGATCCGTCCCCCCTGACGCTCGGGCGGCAGCTCGGTCCGGGTAGGTTCCAGGCGCGGCGCGATGAGCTGAACCGGCTTCGACTCGAGCGGCTTCTTCTTCGCCGCCATGATTCCCTTGAGCGAGGGATACCGCGGCCGCGCGATCCCTTCGTCGATGGTGACCACCGCGGGAAGCGGGAATTCGAGAATCTCGGCTCCCCCTTCGAGCTCGCGGCGGGCCGTCCCCTTGCCACCCGCCACTTCGAGCTTCGACACGGAGTTGACGTTAGGCAGGCCGAGCAGCTCGGCGGTCATGGCGCCGACGACGCCGTTCATGGAATCCATGGCGTGTTTGCCGAACATGATCAGATCGTAGCCGCCCGACCGAAGCTCGGCGGCGAGGGCCGTCGCGATCGCGAAACCGTCGACGGGAACACGGTCGGTCTTCAGATGAATGGCGCGCGCCACCCCCATGCTGAGCGCCTTGCGGAGCGCCTCCTGCACGGCGTCGGGACCAAGCGACACGACGACGACCTCGCCCTGTCCCAGCTTCTCGGTCATCTGCAACGCGACCTCGACGGCGTACCCGTCGAAATCGCTCATGTCGAACTTGAGGCCGGCCTCATCGACGGATTTGCCATCGCCCGTGATCCGGAAGCGCGATTCCATGTCGGGGACGCGCTTGATGCACACGGCAATCTTCACATCAGGCTCCGAACGCGTTGAGGCCCGTCACCGACTGGCCAAGGATCAGCGTGTGCACGTCGTGTGTCCCTTCGTACGTGTACACGCTCTCGAGGTTCGCCATGTGCCGCATCGCCGCATACTCGGCGAGAATGCCGTTGGCGCCAAGGAGACGCCGCGTCTCACGCGCGATGTCGGTAGCGATGCTGACGTTGTTGCGCTTCGCGAGCGAGACCTGTTGCGGGGTGAATTCTCCGCGGTCCTTGAGGCGGCCAAGCTGTACGCAGAGCAGCTGCCCTTTCACGATCTCCGTGAGCATTTCCGCGAGCCTCAGCTGCTGGAGCTGAAACCCTCCGATCGGGCGGTCGAACATGATTCGCGTTTTCGCGTAGGAGGAGGCCTCCTCGAAGCAGGCCATCGCCGCGCCCAGCGCCCCCCACGAGATGCCGTAGCGCGCCTGTGTCAGGCACATGAGCGGGCTCTTCAGGCCTCCCGACTTCGGAAGTAACGCATCCGCGGGAACGCGCACGTCCTCCAGGACGAGCTCACTCGTGTCGGATGCGCGAAGCGACAGCTTTCCCTTCTGGTCCTTCGCTCGAAAGCCCTTCGAGCTCGTCGGGACGATGAAGCCGCGGATCGATCGCTGATCCTTGTCGTCGTTGGTCTTCGCCCACACGATCGCGACTTTCGCGGTGGATCCGTTCGTGATCCACATCTTCGCCCCGTTGAGCACCCACGAGCCGTCGGGCTGCTCGCGGGCCATCGTGATCATCCCGGCGGGATTCGATCCGTAGTCGGGCTCGGTAAGCCCGAAGCATCCGATGATCTCACCGGACGCCATCTTTGGCAGGTAGTGCCGCTTCTGGTCTTCACTGCCGAAGGCATAAATCGGATACATCACGAGCGCGCCCTGAACCGACGCGAACGAGCGCACGCCCGAATCGCCCCGCTCGAGCTCCTGCATGATGAGCCCGTAGGCCACGTTGTTCAGGCCGGCGCACCCATACTCCTCGGGGAGATTGGCGCCGAAGACGCCGAGCTCGGCAAGGCCGGGGACAATCTCCTTTGGAAACCGTCCTTCGACGTAGCACTCTCCAATGACGGGGAGGACGTTGTCGTCGACGAAGCGGCGCACGGAGTCGCGAACCGCGCGCTCTTCCTCGCTGAGCAAGGAGTCGATGTTGTAGAAGTCTAGCATGGGCCGGATGATAGCCGGGCGAGCCGATTAGAGGGAGTCGCCGCCGGGTCCGGCGGCCCACGAGAGGCTAACAATTTCCATACGCTGAAACCTGAAACCCCGCTTTCACTCGCGCGTAGGCCCGGCAGCAACAGTCATCACGAAAAAACTCGCGCCGCACGCCACCTGCCTTCGCGGAGTTCCACATGCACCGCCTCGTCGTCAACCTCATTCTCGCGTCGTTGGTCGGTGTAAACGCCCTCTTCGCGCAGGGTGCACCCGGCGGTCGTCCGGGCGGGCCGCCCGTGCCGCCAAATGGCGGCGGAGAAGTGCAGGGCGTGATTGCCGCAGCTGAAGGCGGCGTCCCACTCGCGAATGCGGGAGTCGCGGTCAAGGCCGCAGCCGACTCCGCGATCGTGGCGGGCGCCATGACCGGCGCCGATGGTGTATTCCGGATTCGCGGGCTCCGCCCAGGTGCCTACTTCCTCCGAATAACGCTCCTCGGCTTCAAGCCGCAGAACCACCCGTTCTCGATCACCGCCCAGGCCCTTAGCCAGAACGTCGGGACGATCGCGATGTCGCAGATCGCCGTCGCGCTTGCCGGCGTCGAGGTTACGGAGGAGGCTCCGACCATGGCGATCGAGCCGGACCGCAACACGTATCGCGCGAAAGAGGTCGCCCCCGCCGCGGCGAACGCTACTGACGTTCTCGAGGCGGTTCCCTCCGTGCAGGTCGATGGCGAAGGCAAGGTGAGCCTCCGCGGCAACGAGAACGTCGCCATTCAGATCAATGGCCGGCCCGCCCCGATTCGTGGAGCACAGCTCGCGGCGTATCTCAAGGGGATTCCCGCGAACGTCGTCGAGCGGGTCGAGGTGATTCCGAACCCGTCGGCGAAGTACGACCCCGAGGGGATGGCCGGCATCATCAACGTCGTGCTGAAGCAGAATGCCGACCTCGGATTGAGCGCGGGCTTCAGCGGGGGCATGGCGGAGACCGATCGTTACAATGCGTCCGGCAACGTCGGGTACCAGGCTGGTCGCCTGACGCTCTTCACCAACCTCGGTGTGTACTCGGACGATCGCGAGATCGAAGGAATCAACGATCGCGAGCGCTACGATGCGTCGGGCGGCATCGAGTCGATCACCGAGCAGGACATTCTCGGTCGCAACGGCGGCGAGGGACAGAACCTCAACACGACGATCGACCTTCAGCTCTCCCCGAAGAACCTTCTCTCGAACGTGCTGGCGGTGAACAACCGCGACAACACCGATCAGTCCGTCAGCAGGTACGTCGAGCTCGACGACACGCGCTCGCCGACCGCGTCCTACAATCGTCCGCGGAACAGCGGCGCCGAAGGGCTGATGCTCGACTACACGATGGCGTTCAAGCGCACCATGGAGCCGCGCAAGCACGAGCTGTCCACCGAGGTCAGGCTCAACCGGTCGCACGACGAGGATGGGGTAATGTTCTGGCGCCAGCCGCTCACCTCGAGCGGCGGCCTCGATGGGTCGGGCGTCGAGTGGGAGACGAACACGACCGACGCGCTGACGCGTCAGCTCACCGCCCAGCTCGACTACACGCGCCCGCTCGGCGACGCCCTGAAGCTCGAGACCGGCTGGAAAAGCAACGCGCGCTGGCTCGACCGCGACTTTCTGGTCGAGAAGGATTCGTTAGGTGACGGAAACTGGGTCCGGAGCGATCTCAGCAACGCGTTCGACTTCGACGAAACGGTGCACGCCGCTTACGGCGTGCTCGGGCAGAGCGCCGGCAAGTTCCAGCTCCAGGCCGGGCTTCGCGCGGAGCGCGCGAGTCGCACCTTCGCGCTCGAGGGGGACCAGGACTACCCGCATACCTACACGAGCCTGTTCCCCAGCGGCGTCGTGATGTACAACCTGTCGGAGGCGTCGCAGCTCAAGGCGAGCTACTCGCGCCGCATCCGCCGACCGGGTACGCAGGAGCTGAATCCGTTCCCGACGTTCTTCGACATCCAGAACGTCTTCATCGGCAATCCTCAGCTGGATCCCGAGTACACCGACGCGATCGAGCTTTCGTGGAGTCGTACCGGAAAGAAGGGCTCACTCCAGTTCTCGCCGTTCTATCGCCACACGACCGACATCATCCGCGTCGACATCAACACGGCCGACACGGTTTCCGGACGCGAGGTCACGTCGATCAGCTTCCAGAATCTCGCCACCAGCGATTCATGGGGCGCCGACCTCAACGGCTCGCTGCGCCTGGGACCGAAGTTCAACGGCTTCGCGAGCTTCAACGTCTTCAAGCAGGTGACGGACGGCGGTTCCGAGTCGGCCCTCGGCTCCAATGCGGTGTCCTGGATGGGCCGGGTCAACGGGACGACGGAGATCACGCCGACGTTCATTCTCCAGGCGAGCTACTTCTATCGCGCGCCGATGAACATCGAGCGTGGACGGTTCCATTCCGTCCATGGCATGTTCCTCACCGCCCGCAAGAAGATCAACGGCGACAAGGCGGTGATCGGATTGCGCGTCCAGGATCCGTTCAACACGAACAAGTTCCGCGTCGAGGCGGGCGACGACAACGTCATGCAGATCACGCAGCGCCGTTTCGGCGTGCGGTCGGCGTGGCTCACGCTCCAGCTGAACTACGGCAGGGCGCCGAGGATTCGCGAGCGGCCGCAGGAACCGCAGCCGACCAACACCACGCCGTTCCCGTGATCGGCTGAGGCGTAGACGACCGCGGCAGTCACACGCGGTCGTCTACGCCTGTGCAGACTTCGCACTGCGCCACGATCGCCTCCTGAGGCGTGCCCGACCGTTCGAGGGCTGTGCCTCAGGAGGCGATTACCGTCGTCACGCGCGCTTCTGAACGGGGAGCGTGTCGACGGGGACCACGCGGCGCGCCGTAGGCTCGACACCGACCTCGCGAGCCTTCCGCCGAAATTCCCGTCCGTGGTCGATGGGCATCTCGTTCTCTCCCTGCCACTGATGCACCATCTCGTGCAGCAGCGTGTGCAACGCCTCCTCCCACCCGTGCCGCCGAATGTGGCGGCGGCTGATCGTGATCTCGGCGGGGCGTCCGCTCGCGCACGGCGCGGTGTATTGCCCGAGCCGGTTGCGCATTCGCCCCGAGATGCGAATGGCGATCCGCGAGAGCTGGCCGCCGAAGAGCATGGTGTTGTAGTGCTCGTGCCACTTCGTGAGCTCCTGCACGAGCGGAACGTCAGAGGGCCGCAGGCGAAATACGCGCTGGCGCCGCGGAGGAGCGTCGTCGAGCGGAACCGGATGTGCGAGGATAATCCGCTGCGCGTCGCGCCGGGCGTGGCGGGTGCGCCCGGAGATGAAGGTGACGATGGCGCGCTGCACGTCCGCCGGCGCGTGCAGGTAGCCTCGGTGCAAGCGAAGCACCCCGCCCCGGAAGGAGATCATCACCGAGCGGTTCTGCGTCAGCACGCATCGGTCGATTCCTTTCAGTCCCATCGTCCTCAGCCGCGCGAGCAGGTCCTCCGCCGATGCCGGCGGTGACTCCAGCTCGAGAGCGAGCTGCGCGTTTACGAGGGAAAGAAGCCGCCTCGTCAGGCCATTCATTCGACGAAAGTGCGTTCGGGACCCGCCACGAAGGCGGCGGCCGGGCGCGACCAGATCAAGGTCGCGACGTGAATGGAGCTTTCCTTGAGCTCGAGCACGTTGAGGCTCGACGGCCGCCCTCCGCGCGAGCGATTGGAAACCGTGCCGGCGGTCGAAATCACGGTGCCGCGCTTCGTGTGCTCGATGTAATGCACCGCCTCCTGGTGATCGTGGCCGCAGAGGACGGCATCGACGCGAAGATCGGCGAAGGCGCCGAGCACGCGTGGCGTGTTCCGGAGGCCGTGGCGCTGAGAGAGCTCGCCCTTTACCGGGTTGTGGTGCATCACGATCACGCGCCAGTCGTCAGGCGGTGACTTCTCGAACTCGCGACCGGCGCGCTCGAGCTGCTCCTTGTGCAAGGCGCCAATCACGCCGATGTCACGCACGTTCCAGGTGATCGTGTGGCGCGACACGCCGTGCGCCGACAGCAGGCCGACGAACGTCGCTCCGGGCACGCGCAGCACGGGCTCGAGGTCCTGGTCGACGTACTTGCGATAGTTCCGGTACATGGCCTCGTGGCCGCCAATCTCGAGGGGGGCGCGCCACCATTTCACGTCGTGGTTGCCGGGAACGACGATCGTTTCGCTGACGCTGCGAGCGAGCCGGATGAACGCGCGGGCGCGCTGGAATTCACCCGAGCGCGCCCGCTGCGAGAGATCACCGGAGATGGCGACGACGTCGAACTTCTGCTGCAGAATGATGTCCTCGATCGCCTCGATCTGCTCGGGCACGGCGGGCTTCCCGAAATGCAGGTCGGAGACGTGGAGGACTCGAATCATCGCAACCTCGCGATGACCGCGTCGGTGAACTCATCGGTGCTGGCCGTCCCACCGAGATCCCCCGTCAGCGTTTTTCCCTCCCGGATGGTCGCGTACATCGCGTCGCGGATGCGCTTCGCGCGTTCGTGGTCGTCGAGATGATCGAGCATCATGCATGCCGCCAGCAGGAGCGCGCCGGGATTGGCGACTCCCTTGTGAGCGATGTCGGGTGCGGTGCCGTGCACCGCTTCGAAGATCGCGGCCTTCGCACCAATGTTCGCGCCCGGCGCCAGCCCGAGCCCTCCGACGAGCCCCGAGATCTGGTCGGAGAGAATGTCGCCGAAGAGGTTCGTCGTCACGATCACGTCGAAGTCCTCGGGGCGCATGACGAGGTTCATCGCCATGGCGTCGACGATCTTCTCCTCCACCTGGACCCGCCCGGTGTACTCCTTGGCGATCTGTCGCCCCACCTCGAGGAAGAGTCCCTGCGAGTACTTGAGGATGTTCGCCTTGTGCACGATGGTCACCTTTCGGCGCCCGTGCTTCACCGCGTATTCGAAGGCATAGCGGTGAATGCGCTCGGAGCCGAATCGCGTGATGAGGGCGACCGACTCGGCGGCGGCGTGCGGGTCGTCGCCGATCTTGATGTAGTGCTCGACGCCGACGTAGAGCCCCTCGGTGTTCTCGCGGACGAGCACGAGGTCGACGTTGTCGTAGCGGCGGCGCCCCTGCGTCACCGATCGCGCCGGGCGGACGTTCGCGTAGAGATCGAACTTCTTTCGCAACGCGACGTTCACCGAGCGATAGCCGGAGCCGACCGGCGTCTCGAGGGGCCCCTTGAGCGCCAGCCGCGTCCGTGAAATCGACGCCAGCGTCTCGTCAGGCATCGGGTCGCCAAACGCGGCGACGGCGGCCATGCCGGCGAGCTTGCGGTCCCAGGTGATGCGTGCGCCAGCGGCCTCGAGGATGCGAACGGTGGCGTCGGTGATGCCGGGACCGATGCCGTCCCCGGGGATGAGTGTTACCTGAGTGGCCATGCTATCGCGCTGGTGTCATGGAAACGCAGATGGCCGCAGAAGGGTGTTTTGGCCAGGCCGCAGATGAACGCAGAGAACGCAGATTGTTTCCGTTGGCTCGATAGCCATGCGACATGAAGTTCTCAAAGCTTTTTTGTGAACACCTGCGGGGTCAGTCCCGTCGCCGGAGCCAATTTGCGTCCTCTGCGTTCATCTGCGGTCTGACAAGCACGGCTGCGGGCTTCTGCGGCTTTCTGCGGTTCCGCCTGTCACGGAGCAGCAATCAAGTCAGCGAGGTTGTTCGCCGCGCTGGCGATCAGCCCGCGCCCGAACGTCGATGCCGTGTCGCCCCTGATGTCACCGCCCCACGCAATGCGTGACAGCCGGGCATCGAGGAGCAGCACGTGCAGCACCGCTCGCCCCGCTTCCCCGATCTTCTCGAAGCGCAGCTCCACCGGGAACAGGGCATAACGCCCGCCGTGAAGCGCAACGAGCGCGCGGACCTGCGACGCGAGCGGCTCGGTGAGGCGGCCATCCGAGGGGCGGCGCGCCATCGGGCGCAGGGCCTCCGCCGCCAGCGCGTACGGATCGGGTGAATGCGGGGCGTTCCGCTGCGCCGACCGGGCGAGCTGATCGGGGAGCACCCACTTCGTGCGAAAGCCCCGCTCTTCCAGCGCGAACGCCAGCTCGTCGTCCACATCGCGCAGGAGCTGGCGCGGACGCTCGACCGCCGCGGCCCAGCCGAGGCTGTCGCCTGGTCGCAGGTAGTGAGTGGGAAGGACGATGACCTGCTGTCCCGCGAGCCCCGCCAGCGGGCGATTGGGCAGCGGGGCAACCTGTGAATCGGGCTTGGGGCCGCGCGAGCAGGCGGCGGCCACCGTCAGGATCGCTATGGAAGCAAGGCGTCTCACGCGTGTCGTGTTGAGTCGTCCCAAGCTAACCACGCGCAGGGTCGCACGGCAGCGGCGGTTTGACCGCGCACGGGGAAGACGCACAACTTAGCGCGCCCCACATTCCGCATCCGCCGACCCTCAGCGAGCCCTCTTCAATGCGCAAGCCGTTGTCGATCCTCGGATGGACCGCGACCTCTCTTCTCGGCGCGGGCGCGTTCGCGTGGCTCGCGCTGTCACGCGGAGAGACGGTCAGCGCCGCCTGGCTCCTGATCGCCGCGCTCTGCACCTACGCGGTCGCGTACCGGTTCTACAGCAAGATCATCGCGGCGAAGGTGTTCGCGCTCGACTCGCGCCGCCCCACGCCCGCAAAGCGGCTGGAGGACGGATGCGATTACGTCCCGACGAATCGCTGGATCGTCTTCGGCCATCACTTCGCCGCCATCGCCGGTCCGGGTCCGCTCGTTGGCCCGACGCTCGCCGCGCAATTCGGTTTTCTCCCCGGCGCACTGTGGATCATCGTTGGCGTCGCGCTCGGTGGCGCCGTGCAGGACATGGTGATCCTCGCCTCGTCCGTCCGACGCAACGGAAAGTCGCTCGGGCAGATGGCGAAGGATGAGATCGGCCCCATCGCCGGATTTACCGCGCTCGTCGCCGTCCTCGGCATCATGATCGTGCTCATCTC
>DASTYE010000015.1:0-6861 GCA_035765135.1 Gemmatimonadaceae bacterium
GTCACCGCGAGACCAATCTCGTCCGTCCCCTCGCGCGCGGCGCGATGGTGGTCTTTCCCCATCTCGATGTGCCTGACGATGTTCTCGCGGACGACGATCGCATCATCGATCAGCAGCCCGATGGCGAGCGAGAGCGCGAGCAGCGTCATGGTGTTCACGGTGAACCCGAACACCCACATGATGAAGAACGCCGAGATGATGCTGACGGGAAGCGTGAGTCCGGTGATGACCGTCGAGCGCCACGAGTTCAGGAAGAGGTAGATGATCGCGATCGTCAGCACGGCGCCGAGGAGGATCGTCAGCTGCACGTCGCTCAGCGCCTCACGAATGCGCCGCGAGTCGTCCCGGATGACCGCCAGCTTGATGTCGGGTGGCATCTGCCGGCTGATCTCATCCACCACCACGCGGACGGCGTCGGCCACGTTGACGGTGTTCGCCCCCGAGATCTTCAGCAGGTCGAGCGCGACCGCCGGATCGCCGTTGAAGCGAGCAGCGCTGCGCTGATCCGCCGTGCCATCGACGACCGTCGCGACGTCCGACAGGCGGATGGGAGCGTTGTTGCGGACCGTGACCACGATGTCGCGGAAGGCGGCCGGCTGCTCCACGCGACCGGTGACGCGCACGAGCCGCTCGATCTGCCCGGACTGCACGCGCCCCGCGGGTACTTCCTGGTTCTCGCGCTCGAGCGCGGCCGACACCTGCGTGGGACTCACCGCGTACGACCGCATGGCCGCGTGATCGAGCTGGATGCGAATCTGTCGCTCGACGCCGCCCACGCGGTTCACCCCGCCCACGCCCGGAATCGCCTCGAGTCGTGGCGCGATGATCTCCTCAGCAATGTCCGTGAGCTCGCGAAGCGGCCGCTCCGAGCTCTGGATCGCGATCGACATGATCGGCCGCTCGTTGGGATCGAACCGGATGACGACCGGATCCTCGATGTCGCGTGGCAGCTGTCGCCGGATGCGTGCGACCTTGGCCTGCACGTCCTGCTGCGACTCCATCACGTTCACGCCGAGGTTGAGCTGGACGCGGACCATCGAGCTCCCCTCGAACGACGTCGACGTGACCTCCTTCAGCCCCTGGACGGTGTTGAGGGCCTCCTCGATCGGCCGTGACACCTCGCGCTCCATGACCTCGGGCGAGGCCCCGGGAAAGCTGGTCTGCACCACGACCACGGGGTACGTGACGTCGGGGTATTCATCGATCGCGAGTCGCTGGTAGGACACGACGCCGAGCACGACGAGCGCGACCATGAGCATGGTCGCGAACACCGGGCGCTTGATCGAGACATCGGACAGGAACATGGTATGTCTCCGCCTAACGGCGCACGGGTTGGTCCGTCGGACCGACGACGCGGACCTGCATGCCGCGGCCGAGGGTGCCGACGTTGCCGACGATCACGCGATCGCCCTCCTCGAGGCCGGACACGATCTCGACGATGCCGGTTGCGTCGTCCACTATCCCGACCTTCACCGGCTTCTGCGCCACGGTTTCGCCCTCGATCGTGTACACGAACGGACTTCCATCCTGATCCTGGCGAATGGCCGCGCCCGGGATCACCAGCGCCTCGGGAATGGAGCGACCGACGACGCGCCCCGCGACGAACGTTCCGCCCTTGAGGGCGCCGGAGGGATTTGGAACCTGCACGTACACCGTGATCGAGCGGGTTGCCGGATCGATCGTGGGGCTCACCCGCACGACGCGCCCCTCGATGCTCCGCCCGTCGGCGGTGAAGCGGGTGGTCTGTCCCGTGCGCACGTTGCTCGCATAACGCGCGGGCACGGTTGCCGCCAGCTCGAGCGCGTTCGTTCGCACGACTGTGAAGAGTGGCGTTCCGCGCGTCACGTGCTCACCGCTTTCGACGAGGCGTCGCTCGAGCGTGCCGGTGGTTGGTGCGACCACGCGTGTGTCGCGCGCTTCCGTCGAGGCCGCCCGCACCTGCGCTTCCGCGGCGGCGAGCTGGGCGCGAGCCGACGCGACCGCCTGCTCGGCCGATCGTACGTCGCGCTCGGGAACGGCGCCCGCCTTGAACAGCTCGCGCGTCTGATCGAGGTTCCACTCGGCGGTCGAGAGCGCGGACTGGGCGGCCGCTCGTGAGGCGAGCGCGCTTTGCCGTAAGCTCTCCTGGTCCGCCGCCTCGAACTGCGCGAGGAGCTGACCCTCGCGAACGTGCGAGCCTTCGCGGACGTAGACGCCGATGATGTCGCCCTCGATGCGGGCGCGGACGTCAACCGTCTCGATGGGACGGAGGTCGCCCGTGAGGGGAACGCTCTCCTCGATGGGGGCGCGCCGCGCGGTCGCGACGTCCTCCGTTGAGAGGGCGACCGACGGGCCTCCGCCTCCGGGGGCAACGGCGCCGCCGGCGCTTCCGCCGCCGCCGCCATTCGGACCCTGGGCTGCCTGCGCCTGATCCTCCTTGTCATCCCCGCACGCGACGCTGCTCGCGAGCGCGATGACGAAGAGGGTGCGCAGTGCGAGCGATCTATGGTGCATTTGCTGTAGTCTGTGGTGAGATGGTCTCGCCACCCGGCAGCGGGATCGGACGCCCGAGCGCCCGCGCCAGCTCCGCGGCGGCGAGATAGACATCGACGGCGCTCTGCGCTTCGTCGGTTTGCGATATGAGAAGCTGTAGCTGCGAGTCCGACACTTCGAGCGACGTGCCGATACCTCGCGAATAGCGGAGCGACGCGAGACGGAACGCCTCGTCCGCTTCGGTCACGGTTTGCCGCCGCGCTGCGAATATCGATCGTGAACGCGCCAGCTCGGCGCGTGCCCGCGCGATCTCGAGCGCCACGGCTTCGCGCTCCTGCGCCAGCGCGAGCTCGGCGATCTCGAGATTCGCCTGCGCCAGATCGATCGCGCCCTTTGCCCGCAAGCCGTCGAAGAGCGGCCACGAGAAGTTCACGCCCATCGTGCGATCGCCGAACCAGCCTCCGTTCTGGCACGACCGATCAGCAGGCGCTC
Organism: Gemmatimonadaceae bacterium; assembly: GCA_035765135.1. Lineage (GTDB taxonomy): Bacteria > Gemmatimonadota > Gemmatimonadetes > Gemmatimonadales > Gemmatimonadaceae > JAICNG01. The sequence goes on from DASTYE010000015.1 coordinate 2,965, forward strand.
CATCCGGACAGAAGCGTGGCGATGTCTCGCCGCGTCCGGGCGGAAAGCCGCTCTGCGGAAAGGCCTGCACGCCCGACTGGAAGAAGACGGTGATGGTCGGCAACCAGTCCGCGCGTGCCGCCGCGATGGCGTCACGTCGCGCGCGAGCGGTGAGCTCGGCAGCCCGAACGGAGGCGCGATTTTCGGGGTTGAAATCGGGCTGCGAAGCGGCGGTCAGGATCATCGATACGGTCGAGGAGTCGATCGTCGTCGTCAGCTCGATCGGCGCTTCGACCGGGAGATTCAGCAGACGGCGAAGGTCGAGGAGCGCAATCTCGCGATCGTTGCGAGCCTGAATGACGAGTGGCTCGAGGTTCGCCCGCTCGACGCGCGAGCGCAACACATCGTACCGTGCCACGCGGCCGGCGTTGAAGAGCTGCTCCGACTGCGTAACCCGTTGGCTCGCGAGGATGAGGTTTTCCCCACGAATGCGCTCGACACGCTCGGCGAGCGATGCGCCGAGATAGGCGCGCAGCACGCCGACGGCGACTTCCGCGCGGGTCTCACCGGCGGTGAGGCGCGCAGCTTCACGTACGCGCCGCGCCGCTCTCCATGACGCGAACTCGCGTCCGCCCTGGAAGAGCGTCTGCGACAGATTCGCGTTGAGGTTGTAGGTGTTCGGCTGATTGAAGACCTGATTGACAGCCCGCGCGCGCGCGTTGGCGAAGACGTGGTTGTACGTGCCGGTCAGGCGAAGCTGTGGAAGTGCGCTTGCACGCGACGTCACCACCTGCGCCTCGGTCAACTTGACGTCGGCGTTCGCGCGTCTCACCTCGTCGGCCTCGCGAAGCGCGATCGTAACGGCTTCGGGGAGCGAGAGACGCAGCGTGTCCTGCTGGACGACAGCCAGGCTGAGAATGGCGACCGTGAGAATCATCGAGATGATACGCTCTGAAAGCGCCCTTCGTTGGACTCGATCGGGCTTCCTTACCGAGTGCTGACCTTGGCGAGCGCGCGGCGGATGAGCTCGGGAGCCGACAGACCACGCCCGCCCTCGTCGAGAGCGACGCGTACGGCCTTTTCCGCATCGACCGAGGCGTAGCCGAGTGACACCAGTGCACGAATCGCATCGTCCGCACCAGCGCCATCGGGTCGCGCGATGCCGCTCACGTCGCCCTGCACGTCATCGAGCTTGTCGGCCAGGTCCAGAATGAGCCGTTCGGCCTTCTTCCGACCGACACGCGGGACCCCCTGAAGGGTTGGCAGGTCCTTCTCACGGATGGCGCGCACCAGCCGGTCAGCCGAGAGCGTCGAGAGCATGCCGAGCGCGAGGGCGGGGCCTATTCCCGACGCGGATAGCAAGCGCTGGAATACGCGCTTCTCGACGACGGTGGCGAAGCCGAACAGCTGCCATCCATCCTCGCGGACGACGAGATGTGTGTGCAGCGACGTGTCCTCGCCAACCTTGGGCAGCGTCTCGAACACGGACAGTGGCACCGAGAGCTCGTAGCCCGTTCCGCCCGCCGTCATGATCTCGACTTTCTCGAGGTCCTTCGCGATGAGCTTTCCACGGACCTGCGCGATCATGCTTTCCGCCTTCGCGTGGCGCGCGTACCGAGCGCGAGCATTGTCCCGCTTGCGAGATCACCGATCCGTGGAACGCGCGCCGTCATGATGTGCGCGAGCGCGACGGCCGCCGCATCGGCGGCATCGCTCGGCTGCGGTGCGGTCTTCAGTCGCAGCAGACGAGTCACCATGAACTGCACCTGTTCTTTCGTCGCCGCGCCGGTGCCGACGACCGACTTCTTGATCTCGGCTGGCGGGTACTCGTGAATGGAAACGCCCGCCTGTTCCCCCGCGAGCAGTACAACGCCGCGCGCGTGTCCCAGCACCACCGTCGTGCGCACATTACGCGAGTAGAACACATCTTCGACGGCGAGCGCCTCGGGTTGATGCCGCTCGAGAAGCGCGCGGACGTCCTCGTAAATCTCGCGCAATCTCACGGGTAATGGGTCGCGTGCGCTGGTGCGGATCACGCCGCATTCGACGAGCGCCAGCGATCCGAACGGCTCTCCGCGAACGACCCCGTAGCCGGTGATCGCGGTTCCGGGGTCGATACCGAGGACTACCATGAGGAATCAGGAACGAGCACTGAGGAATTCATTTGCAGTGTCTCCGAGCGCGGGGCCGGCTCAACTGAATTCCTCGGGCCTTCGTCCTCGTTCCGCATTTGCCTCAGGCGCCCGCCATTTCACTCACATCCATGTCGAAGTTCGCCGCGACCTTCTGCACATCGTCGTGATCCTCGATGTCCTCGAGCAGCTTGAGCAGCTGCTCGGCGGTCTTTCCTTCGACGCGGACGGTGTTCTTCGGCAGGTTCGCGATCTCCGATTCCTGAACCGCGATCCCCTTCGCCTCGAGCGCGCCCTTCACCTGGTGCAGTGACGTAGGGTCGGTCGTGATGATGAACTGGTCGCCTTCGCGCTTGAGATCCTCCGCGCCCGCGTCGAGCGCCGCTTCGAGCGCGGCGTCCTCGCTGAAACGCGTCGCGTCCACGTAGATCTGTCCCTTTCGCTCGAACATCCACGCGACCGAGTTCGATGCGCCGAGATTGCCGCCGAGCCGGGAGAACTTGTGGCGAAGGTCGGCGACTGTGCGTGTTGGATTGTCGGTCAGCGTGTGCACGAGGATCGCGACGCCCCCCGGTCCGAAGCCCTCGTAGGTGATCTCGGAGTAGCTCACTCCCTCGAGCTCGCCCGTCCCTTTCTTGATCGCCCGCTCGATGTTGTCCTTGGGCATCGACGCGGCCCGCGCGGCTTCGATCGCGGTGCGCAGCCGGGGATTTCCATCGGGATCGCCGCCACCGGCCTTGGCGGCGACGGTGATTTCACGGATGAGCTTCGTGAACAGCGCCCCACGCTTCGCGTCGGCGGCTGCCTTGTAGTGCTTGATCTGCTTCCACTTGCTGTGACCAGCCATCGGGCGTGCGCGAGGAGGGTGAGGCCGGGAAATATAAGCGGAACCAACGAGGAATGAGGAGGAAGGAACCAGGAATTCGACTGGATGAGGAGCCACTCAACCAAATTCCTTTGTCCTCATTCTTACTTCCTCATTGCCCTTACTCTGCCATGTCCTCGAACCTGAGCCACTGTTTGTAGAAGTACAGATCCACGTACATCCCGCTCGGCCCATTCCGGTTCTTCAGGATCGACAGCTCCGTCGCCCCTTCGGCTCCCTGAAGGGCGGGGTACAGCTCCTCGCGGAAGAGACCGAGCACGATATCCGCGTGCTGTTGCGGGGCCCCCAGCGAGCCCAGGTCCGCCAGCGTCGGGCGGGGGTCGGGTCGCGTGGGAACGAGATACGGGGCGTGCGCGGTGAGGAGCACCGCGATGTTCAGCTCCACGGCCGCGCGCTTCATCTCGCGAACGGCGTGCGCCAGCTGCTCATCCTGCGTGGTCGAGCCGACCGCGAGCGCCTGCAGCGGGTCGATGACGATCAGTGCGGGATCGGCGACCGAACGAAGCTCGAGCGCGAGCGCGTCCACTCCGGCGGGAGGGATCCCGTACACGTCCGGCATGCGATCGCGAAGCTTGACGGCCGCGGCGCCAATCGCCGCGCGCGTGGTTTCGTCGATGGTACCGGCGCGGATGTCGTCGATGCGAGCACGACCCTCGAGCGAGAGCGCACGTTCCACCACTCGCTCGGTGCTCGCCTCACCGGTGAAGAACGTGGCGGCGTGTCCACCGTGCGCGGCGCGAAGCGCGATCGCCAGGGCGAGAGCCGACTTTCCGACGCCGATGTCTCCGCCAAGCACGACGAGATCCCCGCGCCGCAGGCCGCCGCCAAGTGCGCGGTCGAGGCTCGGAAACCCAGTCGGAATGGTGTCCATCGCGGGGGCGCCATCCGCGACGGCGTCCA
>DASTYE010000016.1:0-4752 GCA_035765135.1 Gemmatimonadaceae bacterium
TTCTCGCCCTCCGCCTTGCGCACCTGCGCCTCGCGCTGCCCTTCCGCTTCGAGGATGGCGGCGCGCTTTCCGGCTTCCGCGTTGGTGACCGCGGCGCGCCGCTCGCGCTCGGCGCGCATCTGGAGCTCCATCGACTGCTGAATGTCCCTGGGTGGCTCGATCGCCTGCAACTCGACGCGAGTGACGTCCACGCCCCAGCTCACCGCCGCCTCCTCGATCACGTCACGCATACGCTTGTTGATCATGTCGCGACTGGCGAGCGTCTGATCGAGCTCCATCTCGCCCACGATGTTGCGGAGCGTCGTGCGGGTGAGGGTCTCGAGGGCGTAGGGAAGGTTCTGCACTGCGTACGTCGCCTTCTGGGGGTCGGCGATCCGATAGTACAGCACCGCGTCGATGTCGATCGTGACGTTGTCCTTCGTGATGACCGGCTGGCTGGGGAAGTTCAGCACCTGCTCGCGGAGGTCGATGCGCGTGGTCGACCCGGACGTGATCTTCTTCACCCCGTTGACGTCCGCCTCGAAGTAGCGGACGTCGATGGGACGCGGACGCTCGATGAAGGGGATGAGGACGTTGAATCCGGAGCGCGCGACACGATTGAATTTGCCGAGGCGCTCGATGACCAGCACCTCGGCCTGCCCGACAATCTTGAATGATTTCGTCCCAATCAGCAGCGCCAGGAGCGCGAGAAGGCCGAGCGCGATGAGCATGCCTACTCCCGGAAAAGGGGGATTCTCATTCTACGGGCCTGACGTTCAGTCGCGCCAGTCGGCGACGAAGATGTTCGTGCCGCCCTGCTGCGCCGCATGGCGGTTGGAGGCCCAAACGAGCTTCGTACCGTCGGGACTGAACATGGGGAACGAGTCGAAATCGGCGTGCGTCGTCACCTGCTCGAGGCCCGATCCATCGAGGTTCACGAGGTAGAGATCGAAGGCGCGCCCTCGCGGGTTGGTGTGGTTCGACGCGAAGATGATCCGGCGTCCGTCGGGGGTGAAATACGGAGCGAAGTTGGCGCCGCCGAGGCTGGTAACTTGTCGCTGGTCGCTGCCATCGGCGTTCATGGTCCAGATCTCCATCCGCGACGGGCGCACCAGCCCCTGCCCGAGGAGCGCGCGGTATTCCGCGATGGATGCCGAATCGGATGGGTGATGCGCGCGGTAGACGATCTTCTTCCCGTCAGGGGAGAAGAATGCTCCCCCGTCGTATCCGGGCGCGTTGGTCAGGCGCCTCACGTCGCTGCCGTCGGTGCGCATCGTGTAGATCTCGAGGTCGCCGTCCTTGGTGGACGTGAACACGATCCGCGATCCGTCTGGGGACAAGGTGCCTTCGGCCGTGTACGCGTTCCAACTCGTGAGGCGCCGCAGATTCGTGCCGGTGGCGTCGGCTGTGTAGATGTCGAATGGATCGAGACGCCAGACGTAGCCGCGAGAGAAATCGGGACGGGGCGGGCAGGCCGTGTCGGCGTGGTGAGTCGAAGAGAAGAAGATGCGCCGGTCGCCGTCGAAGAAGTATCCGCAGGTGGTCTTCCCGGTGCCGGTGGAAACGCGGCGGAGATTCCGGCCATCGGCGTCGATGATGTACTGCTGGTCGCAGGTGCGTCCGTCGCGAGTCGACTGAAAGATCAACCGGCGTCCGTCACCGCTCCAATACGCCTCGGCGTTCTCCCCTTCGAAGGTCAGCTGGCGAATGTTGGCGAGGTGTCGCTCGCCAGGCTCGGCCGCGACGGTGCGCTGCGCGGCGGGCGCCTCGGGGTTGCGTGCAGCGGGGGCGGGGCTGCATGCGGCGACGGCCACCGAGAGGGTGGCCGTCGCGATCGAGATCGGTTTGCGTCGGCTCATGCCGACAATTTACGTCAGCGTCAGCGGGATGCGCGAGCTACGGCGAAAAGATCCTTCTGTGTCGAGCCCTTCTTCATGAGCTCCATCGCGCGCTGAAGTTGTGGGTCGTCGGGAACCTCGCGACGCGCCGCGGCGGAATCGCCGAAGGCGAAACGGGTCACAAAGTGCGAGATCCACTTGTCGACCGTCGGGCGGGCCGCGTCGAACAGCTGCTTGTCGACATCCACCTTCGCCGCGATCAGGCGACGGTAGAGCTCTTCCCGCCACTCCGGACGAACCTGGAACGAGGGGTCGGAGACTCGCGCCTTCAGCTCCTGTGCGTAGTTCCAGAGGGCGATCCGAACCTGTGGCGACTTCGGCCCGATCTCCTTGAGGAACTCCTGCTCTCGTGAGGTGACGGTGTCATCCGGGATGATCACGTCGGGCGTGATCCCGCCGCCGCCATACACGATGCGACCGGCATCCGAGCGATACATCGGACGATTCTTCTTCACGGCGTCGGTCTCGAGTGAGTCGGGGACCTGCTCGTCCTGCCGCCGCGCGGTGGCCATGCGTGCAGCCGCGGTCGTGTCACCGGGACGGCCGCCCGATGCGAGCAGCTCGGCCGCGTCGTCCTTGCGATCTTTCTGAATCGACCGACCGCTGGGCGTGAACCACTTCGCGGTGGTCAGCTTGAGCGCATATCCACCCTCGAGAGGGAAGACCGTCTGCACGAGACCCTTGCCGAACGAGGTCGTGCCGACGACGAGTGCGCGGTCGTGATCCTGCAGCGCGCCGGCGACGATCTCCGATGCCGACGCGGTGTAGCCGTCGACGAGAACGACCAGCGGCATGTTCGGCATCTTCGGCTTGCCCTTGGCGACGAACTGCTGCGACATCATCCCGCGACCACGAACGCTCGCGATCTCGTCACCGCCGGTGAGGAAGATGTCGGCGACGGCGAGACCTTGATCGAGGATACCGCCGGGGTTGCCGCGAAGATCGAGGATGATTCCGGTCGCACCAGCCTTGAGCATCTGGTCAACGCTGGTCTCGAGCTCTTCCCCCGCGCTCTCGTTGAACGACTGGAGCGGGATGTACCCGATCTTGTTGTCCAGCACGAGCGCGTACGGAACCGCCGGAATGTGAATGGTCGCCCGCGTCAGGCGGTGCTGGATCACCTCGGAGACACCGGGACGAACGAACCGCACCGAAACCTGTGTGCCCGGCGTTCCAATGAGTGCGTTCGAGACCTGCTCCGTGGTCCACCCGCGCGTGGACGCGGTGTCGACCTGCACGATGCGATCGCCTTCCTGTATGCCAGCCGCCTCCGCCGGTGTGTTCGGGAAGACCTGCACGACGGTGATTACGCCGTCCTGGTCCTCGATGCGCATCCCGATGCCGCCGTAGCGTCCCGTCGAATTCGTCGAGAAGCGCTGCAGCTGCTTGGGAGTGAGCAGCTCGGAGTAGGGATCGTCGAGCTCTTCGACGAGTCCGCGCGCCGCCTTCTCGTAAAGCGCAGCGTTATCGACGGTATCGACGAACCGGTCGGCGACGAGCGAAAGGACCTGGTCGAACAGCCGTGCGCCGTCGCGCGCGGCGCGATCCTGAATGACGAACCCGCCAACGAGAGCGGGTGCGGCGACGGCTGCGATCAGCGTGAGCTTCCGGAAGCGATTCATGGGACTGCCGGCAGAGGTGGGGAGAAACTCTTCTCCTTAAATACGATCGAGCAGGGTCGAGGTTCCGGTTCTAGCCACTCATTCCGCCGGAACCCTCTTCCGTCCCGCCCTGCCACAGCGAACGCCAGGACATCTCGCGCCCTTTGCGAAACCCTTTCTGCGTGAGCTTCACACCTTCCGGGGAGATCGTCACGGTGTAGGGCTGCCCGTCGATGTCAATTTCGCGCTTCAGCGTCTTGTCGAGTTTCGTGGTCATTGCGGGAGGGGCTCCGGTTCTTGAAAGTGGGACAACGAAGGGATGAGCACCGAGGACCGAGGAAGTTGACTGAACGGCCCCCTCGGGGGAAGGCGTTACCCCACGATGGCGGGCCTCAAGCCGCGTCCCGGACTGTTTCGCGTCGGTGCTCCGTGCTCGTTCCGCGGATCCGTATCGCAATCCGCATTCCGCATTCGGACGTTTAGGCCCTCTAGGCCGCCCTCGAGGCGAGGACGTAATCCACGAACCAACGTCGCATCTGCTGCCGGACCACCACGTCGCGGATCAGTCCGGCCTCCACCAGCATCTCATGCGCCGGCTGCAGAACTCGCTGCAGATGCGAGGGATAGCGCTGGGTCAACGGGAGTTGCAGGGCGAGCTGCTCGAGGCCAACGCGCCATGTGACCGTGCCCTCCATGCGGGCAACCTCGAGGAGGCGGTAAAGGCGGCGAGCCACCGGCGAGGAGAGCTGAAGATAGTGGGCCGCCGACAGTGACACGGTGTGGCCAGCGTTTACGTTGGCCCGCACGAGCGGCGAGAGGGTGACACGCGCTACACCGGGCTCCGAGACTGTGAGAGTCGGGAAGAGCGTGAGCTGATCCCTGTCCGACCCACGGCGTCGATCGATCGATACGCTGGTCAACAGCGTGAACGCGACGTCGATCGTGCCTTCACTGCTGGCGCTCCAGTACGCGCCTTGTGACTCGAGTGTCGTGCGTTCGAGCCGCATCAACGCAGATCGCAGCTGCTCGTAGGTGCGTCCGTCGACTCGGCGTCCCATCGATCGCAGAAAGGCGTGCAGGGTGAAGGTGATCACGCCGTCCTCGGGGCAGCTCGCCTCCTGCCACCGATGCCAGAGCTCGATGTAGACGTCCTGATCGAAGGTGCCGGGAAGGCGCTCCCCGGGGCTCGGCAGGACCCGCCATCGTCCACCGGTCGGCGGTTCGTACGCGATGACGGAGTCCTCGGCGGAATCGCTGAGCCGAAAGAGCGGGAG
>DASTYE010000017.1:0-8313 GCA_035765135.1 Gemmatimonadaceae bacterium
CGACGGCGCGGATGGAGCGAGCTGCTCGCGGCCACTCGTGATGCGCTTCGTTCGCTCGAGCAAACGGTCGGGCACGAGGGAGTGGACCGGCTCATCAACAGCAACTTGCTGTTCGCCTATTTCTACGGCGCGGGTCGCGCCATCGACGACGGGCATCTCTACCTCGTACGGACGCGTGCCCCATGGCACGGGTATGGGGTGACGGTTCGCGACTGGGAGGCCCTGTCGTGGACGCTTCCGGCCGTGCAGCTGGCCGATCCGCCGCTCGCGCGCGAGCTGCTGCTGCGCGCCTGTGAAGTGCTGGGCTACGTCCCCGGTGAGGGGCTGCACTACTTCGACGGCACGATGTTCGAGCCGGGCTTCACGCTGGAAGGACTCGCGTCGTATGCCCTCGCCACCGATCGCTACATCCGGGAGACCAACGACGATCAGATCGTCGAGGAGCCGGTGCTCGCCGAAACATTGTACGTCTCGTCGGAGGACCTCGCGACTCGGCGCGACGCCGACGTGCCGCTGTACGCGACGGAGATTCTTCCATCGGGCGTGGTGGCGCCGCTGCCATACACGTTGCACGGAAACGCCGTTGTCGCGCAGATGCTCGACGTGCTGCGGCGCACCCTCGATGAGGAGACGGCCAACCGTCTCGAGGATCCCAGCGCCGTGCGCGCGGCGCTGGCGCGGCATTTCGCCACCGACAAGGGCGGGAAGCCGGCGCTGGCGAGCGCCATCGATCTCGAGGGACACACCGCCAACGGCGACGACCCGATCGCGTCGGCGTATTGGCTCCCGCTCTACGATGCCGTGCAGCGCGACGATTCGGTGTACCGCCGAACCGTTCGTGGTGTGGCGTCCACGCCCGAGCACCTGTCGCATCAGTGCGCCCGCCTGATGGGACCGGAGGCCTCCGATGTGTTGCGATGGCTCCGGCGTGCGCCGCTCGATCATGGTCTGGCGGCAGAGATCGTCGATGCCGATGGTCGTGCGACTGCCAATGGTGGCGACGCCGCACTCTCGGGGCTGATCGCGCGCTCGGTGTGGTACGCGGTGCATGCGCTCGGCGTGCGCCCATGAACGCTCATGCTTGTCGGGCGCGCGTGTGAGCTTTAGTTTTCGCTTCGCGCGGGAATAGCTCAGTTGGTAGAGCACAACCTTGCCAAGGTTGGGGTCGCGGGTTCGAGTCCCGTTTCCCGCTTGTGCGCAGGCGCGCTTCGCGCGCTGCGCAGGAGTCAGGAGTCAGGGGGTGTTGGGGTGCATGAGTCAGGGGACTACTCGGCGACCCCTGATTCCTTGCCCCTAACACCCCCTGATCCCTGAGTCCTGACTCCTCGCTCCTGAGGTCAGGCGCCCGGGTGGCGAAACCGGTAGACGCGGGGGACTTAAAATCCCCTGGGGGCAACCCCATGTCGGTTCGAGTCCGGCCCCGGGCATGCACGACCTCCGGACAGTGCCTCACGACGCGCGATTCGCGCCGCCGGTCGGGTCATCCCCGACGCACTCCCGAGGGCTTGCCTGAGCCTCAGCGCGCCGACGCGCTGTCGAGTACTCGCCACATGCTCGCGCCGACTCCGTGAGTGTGCACGCCCGTGCGAGTGGATCCGTGACGACGTCGCCACCGAATCAAAGCCGTGATACTCCGACGCCAGTGAAGCGGCCGCGAGTCGACGTCACAAGTCGTGTCATGCTGGGTATTGCGCCGATACGGGACAAATGCCACCATAGTCGTCGCTCGCCGGTGCGCCCGCCGCATCCCCGCGCGTTGTCCCTGCACCAGAAGCAGTGCCGATCATCGACATCCGGAATCACGAAACGCCTCGCCGTCGAGGCTCTCTTTCCCCGCGAAGCAACGCTGCCGCGTCGTTGCCGCTGGCGGCTTTTCCCGTTCAACCTGCATCAGCGGTTCCTCCATTCGAGTCGCAGAATGGGCGCGCGTTCGGTAGCATCGGCCTGACCGGCAGCCGTGAGAGCGGTCGGCGCTGATCCGCAGCTCACCACCATCCAGGTGCACCTCGTTATGAAAAAACTTGTACTCATGGCGTTGACGGGGATCACGCTCCTTGCCACTCCGGCGTTCGCGCAGCAAAAGACCGTGACGGGCCGAGTGACAAGTGAGCAGGGCAGCCCGCTGCCCGGTGTGTCCGTCGTCGTGAAAGGCACACGCCAGGGCACGTCGACGAACAGCGAAGGCAACTACTCGGTGCGCGCCCAGGTGGGGCAGGTGCTGGTGTTCCGTCAGATCGGCAACGCCGCCGAAGAGCGTACCGTCGGCGCCGAGGACGTCATCAACGTCCAGCTTCGCCGCGTGGCAATGGCGCTCGACGAAGTCGTCGTCACTGCGTTAGGCCAGACGCAGGCGCAACGAGCGCTGGGCACGGCGCAGCAAAGCGTCGAAGGGCAGGCGATCTCGCAGACGCAGCGCACCAATTTTATCAATGCGCTCCAGGGACGCGTCGCCGGCGTCGAGGTGATCAGCACCTCGGGCGTGCCGGGCGCATCCTCGTCGATCACGATCCGCGGCGTCAGCTCGCTCAGCACGAGCAACCAGCCGCTGATGATCGTCGACGGCCTGCCGATCGACAACAAGACGCTCAACACCGGCGTGCTCGCATCCGACGCGCCCGGGTCGGCCACGGCGTTCAGCAATCGCGGTGTGGACTTCACCAACCGCGCCGCCGACATCAACCCCGAAGACATCGAGTCGGTGGTCGTGCTGAAGGGTCCCGAGGCGTCGGCACTGTACGGGATCGACGCGGCGAACGGCGCCATCGTGATCACCACCAAGCGTGGCAAGCCGGGGGTCGGCGGTCTGGAATACAGCAACAGCTTCCGAATAGAGGCGGTCCGCGACGTTCCGGAGATTCAGCGCGTCTACAGCCCGAGCGCCGTCGGGAGCACGACATTCCTCTACTGGGGCGCGCCGTGGGCGCCGGGAACCCAGTTCTACGACAACGTCGATGGCTTCTTCGAGACGGCGCTGACGCAGAAGCATAATCTCTCGTTCAGCGGCGCGACCGCCGACAGCCGCGTGAATTACCGGCTGGCGACGTCCATTACCAACGAGAAAGGCGTCGTCCCGAACTCGACGCTGAGCAAGGTGAACTTGACGGGCGCGTCGCAGGCCCAGCTCAACAACTGGCTCAACGTCGACCTGTCGATGGGTTACACCTACTCGAACAACGATCAGCCGTTCAAGGGCACCGGTGGTCCCCTCCTGGGACTGCTCGTGTGGCCGTCGAACGACAACGCGAAGGATTTTCTCTCGGAGAACGGAACGCGGCGTCGCCTGACGAATCTCGGCGCTGCCTCCGAGGTCGACAACCCGTATTTCAGCGTCAACAAGAACGAGATCAATTCGAAGAACAACCGCATCCTGGCCAACCTCGGGCTGACGCTGACGCCGGTCACCTGGGGGAGCCTCAAGACCAATATTGGGCTGGACAGCTACACGAATCAGAACCTGATCATGCGCCACCCCGAGAGTGCGCTCGGCAACTCGGTCAACGGGGTCATCGACGTCGCGAACGACATCACCCGGAATCTCAACACGCAGGTTCTGTTCAATGTCCACAGCCGCCCGCTCACCAGCAGCTTCTCGGTCAGCGGCATGGTGGGGAACGCGATCTCCGACAGCAAATCGACGACGGACGCGCTGAAGGGGCAGGATTTCCTCGATCCGAATTTCGTCTCCGTCAACAACACGACGCTTCGATCGAATCGCTCGACCATCTCGCAGCGCCGCCTCGTCAGCCTCTTCGGCAGCGCGACGCTGGACTTCCGGGAGCTCCTGTACGTGACCGTCACCGGCCGGAACGACTGGACCTCGACGATCCCCCAGGAGCGAAACTCGTTCTTCTACCCCTCGATTTCCTCGAGCTTCGTCTTCACCGACGCCATTCCCGCGCTCGGTCGAGTCATGAGCGGCAAGCTCCGCGCGGCATACGCGGAGGTCGGCCGCGATGCGCGACCCTACGCGTACCGACCGTCACTGGAGTACAAGACGACCTCGTACGGCGGGTACGGCTACACCTTCTGGGGCCCGAACTGGAACCTCAAGCCCGAGTTCACCAGGTCCTACGAGCTCGGGACCGAATTGGGCTTTCTCAATGACCGCGTCGGTCTCGACGTGACGTACTACAAAAAGCAGTCGAAGGACCAGATCGTCAACGACGTCCGCGGCAGCTATGGCACCGGGTTCATTCTCTTCAACCTCAATGGCGCCGTCACGAGAAACACCGGCGTCGAGATCAGTCTGCGTGCTACCCCGATCACTACGAGCGACTTCACGTGGGACGTGCTCACCAACTTCGATCGCGCGCGCGGGAAAGTCCTGAAGCTGCCCAACGAGCTGCCGGAATCGTACATCGCCGACACCTGGCTGTACGGGAACATCCGCAACGGGACACAGCCCGGCCTTTCGACCCGCTCGTTGACGGGTTTCTTCTACCTCCGGAACGACAAGGGCGATCTGCTCATCGATCCGACCAGCGGTCTTCCGCTGCGCTCGAGCATCTTCATCGATCGCGGCTATGACCGGCAGCCCGATTTCATGGTCGGCATCACCAACAGCCTGCGGTACAAGCGCGCCTCGCTGAGCTTCCTGATCGATATCAGAAGGGGCGGCGACGTCCTGAACGGGACGGAGCATTTTCTCACCGCTCGCGGTCTCGCTCCCCGCACGCTCGACCGGAACGAGCCGCGGGTCATCGAAGGCGTACTGCGAGACGGCAAGGAGAACACCGACAACCCGACACGCAACAACATCGTCGTCGTGCCGGCGGTGAACACGAACTACTATCTCGCGATCAGCGAGGAGCTCTTCATCGAGAAGGACATCAACTGGTTCCGGCTTCGGGATGTGACGGTGAGCTACGACTTGCCCGAGCGCCTCATGCGGCGGGGAAGCGTGTTCTTCACCGCGACGGACCTCCTGCTCATCACCAACTACTCAGGGCTGGACCCGATCGTGAGCGGCAACACCGCGGCGGTGGGAGGATCGGGGGCGGCGGGTATCGACTGGGGCAATTTCCCGGTTCCGCGTGGCTACAACTTCGGCATCCGGGTGGGACTGTAACAATGAGACTCTTCAACGGAAAACCAATGAGAGCGGGACGCGTCATCGTCCTCGCGGGCTTCGTGAGCGTGTTCGCGGCGTGCCAGGATTTCCTGGATGTCAACACCAACCCGAACGCGCCGGAAGTCGTTGCGCCAAATCTCTATTTGCCGCCCATGCTGCACTGGCTGGTGACGTCGCCTCAGTTCGAGGGACGCTTCATCGCGCGATACACGCAGCAGCTGACGCTGCCAGGCACGTCGTTGAGCACGTGGGATCGGATGGGATACGATCCGGGGAGTGACAACGGCGCCCAGCTCTGGCGCGATGTGTACTGGTCGTTCGGCCAGAACCTGATCGACATGATGAAGCTCTCCCGCGAGCAGGAGCGCTGGGACCTGCTCGGCATCGGCTACATCCTCAAGGCCTGGGGATGGCAGACGCTCACCGACCTCCACGGCGAGATCATCGTGAAGGAAGCGTTCGACCCGACCAAGTTCTACTTCAACTACGACACGCAGGAGTTCGTCTACCAGGAAGTCGAACGGCTCCTGGACAGCGCGATCGTGCTCCTGAAGATGACGGAGGGCGAGATCAATCCGACGTACGTCGCGCGCGGCGACAAGATCTACAATGGCGACCGCATCAAGTGGCTGAAGTTCGCGTACGGGATGCTCGCGATCCATCGGAACCACTTCTCGAACAAGGCCTCTTACGATCCGGCCGCCGTCATCCGCGCGGTCGATAGCTCGTTCGTAAGTAACGCCGATGACGCGCTGCTGACGTATCCGAATACGCAGAACGACGACATCAACTTCCTTGGCCGAACGAGAAACAACTTCACCAACTACCGCCAGACGGAGTTCATCGTCAACCTGATGAACGGAACCCATTTCGGTGGAGTGGTCGACCCCCGGATGAGCCGGATGCTGGTGCCGTCACCCGATGGCCAGTTCCGCGGTCTCGATATCGATGTCGTCGGTTTCGGCGCCCTCACGACGGCGCAGAGGCCGAAGAATCCGTTCGGGTACGAAGGCGCCGGGGGGCAGCAAGCCCCGGGTACGTACCTGTTCGACGACAAGGCGAAGGTCCCCGCCATGACGTACGCCCAGCTGCAGTTCGTCAAGGCCGAGGCGGCCTACCACATGGGCGACCTGGCGCTCGCTCGTCAGGCGTACATTAACGGCATATCGTCGCACATCGATTTCGTGAACGCGAGAAACAACGACAACAACCAGCTTCCGACGGCCATCACGGCGGCCGAAAAGGCAGCGTTCCTCGCGGATACGAACATCGTCCCCGTCGCGGCCAACCTCACGTTGACCCACATCATGTCCCAGAAGTACATCGCTCAGTGGGCCTGGGGACATCTCGAGCTGTGGATGGACCTGCGCCGCTACGGCTACACGGAAATGGCTCCCACGGGCGGCAAACGGGTCTTCCCCGGTTTCGAGCCGCCAACATCTCTCTACCCTGATAACAGCGGCAAGGTGGTCCAACGCCTCCGGCCGAGATACAACTCAGAATACGTGTGGAACCGGGCGAGTCTCGACGCGATTGGCGGGCTCGATCTCGACTACCACACGGACACCCTCTGGATCACCAAACCGTAACCCGGCCATGATTCGCTATCGATTCTTCGTGCTGCTGCTGGGCGCCGCTGCACTGTCCGCGTGCGACAAGAACGCGGTACAGGACATCACCGGCCCGCTGCCCGCTGCGCGCGTCAGGTTCTTCAATTTCGGCGTGAATGCTCCGTCGGTGAACTTCTACGCCAACGACACCAAGATGACGGCGACCAGCTCGGGAACGGGCGTCGAGGCCACGACTGGCGTGAGCTACGGTGCCGTCGGATCCGGGGGGCTGTATGCCGGGATCGACCCGGGGCAATACACCTTCTCCGGACGCATTGCCGCGACCACCGACAAGGACCTCCCGATCTCGAACCTCACCGCGACGCTCGAGGACGGGAAGAAGTACTCGGTCTACCAGAGCGGGTTCTACAACACGACGGCCAAGACCGTCGACGCTTTCATCGTCGAGGACCCGTTCCCCGACGAGTTCGATTACTCGGTCGCGTACGTGCGGTTCGTCAATGCGATCTCGAACTCGCAACCGATGACGATGTACATCACGGAGCCGACGTCGGGCAACGTGATTACCGTTGGCGGCCCGGTCGCGTACAAGGCTGCCGGGGCATTCACGGCCGTTCCGCCCGCCACCTACAATCTGGCCACGCGGTACACCGACTCGACGACCAACAAGATCTCGAGAACCGGGGTCGGTTTCAGCGCGGGACGGATCTACACGATCACCGCCCGCGGCGACATCACGATAACCTCATCCACGGCCACCAACCGTCCATTCCTCGATAACACGCTCAACAGATAAGCCGCGGGTTGTCGACACAAAACGAACGAGGGCGGCGCTGCATCGCGCCGCCCTCGTTTGCATCAGCCCCACGAAGCGTCAGGGCTTCGTGATCGCGTCGAGCTGCGCGGGCGGCTGCGCGCCCGCAATGCGAAGGCTCTCCTCGAACATCGCCTTCTCGGTTCCCTGCATCAGATCGAAGTGCCGCACGTTCAGCTCGAGCGTACGCTGCCAGTAGGACACCGCCTCGGCGTGACGGCCAAGCTCGGCGGCGGTGATCGCCATCCAGCTCCACGCTGACGAGTTCTCGGGGTCGCGCACGACGAGCGCGCGGAACTCCGCGAACGCCTCTTCGCGCTGTCCGAGCGTGCGCAGCGCGTTGGCGACGTGCCAGGTCACGCCGTGCTGCGAGGGATCGATCGTCCGTGCTTCGCGGAAATGCTCGAGCGCCTCGGCCGTCCGATTCATGCGTGCGAGCACGATCCCCGCACCATAGTGTGCCTCGAAGTTGCGCGGGTCGAGACCAATCGCGTGCTCGAGCTCGACGAGCGCTTCGGCATCGTGACCCAGGGCGACGTGGGAGGCCGCGAGCCGCGTGCGCAGCCGGGGCTCGCTCGGATTGCTTTCAACGGCTTCACGACAGGCGCTCTGGCCTGCCTTTCCAGCTTCGGCTTCCAGACAGGGCGCGCTCACATCCAGGCGGGTGACCGCGCGCGGGTGACAGGCGACGCTCAGAACAAGGAGCGGCACGCAAGCAAGTGTCGACCGCATGGGGGTACTCCTTCGCTACGGGGACGCGGGGGCGGAGGCGGGGAACTCCGCCTCTACACAGGGAAGACGGTTCGGGAGCGAAGGGGCAACGCCGAACAGGCACCGGCCGTGGGGCGTGAGCGGGG
>DASTYE010000018.1:0-10081 GCA_035765135.1 Gemmatimonadaceae bacterium
GGTCAGCTCGTGTCGCACTGGGTCGCCTGGGGTGCGATTGCGGCGGTCCTCTTCCTCGTCATCGTGTACCTGCTCGTGTTCTTCCCGCAGCAGATCGTGACATTGTACGAGGCGTTCGCGCGGCGCGTCGCCCCACGTCTCGAGCAACGCGGCAAGGATGTGCTCCTCGCCTTCGCGTCGGGGCTGAGCGTCCTGCGCTCGCCGCGGCGCTTCATCGCCGTGCTGGGGTGGACGATCGCGCACTGGGTGCTCAACGCCCTGGCGTGGTGGATCGCGTGCGCGGCAGTGGGAATCGAGGTCCCGTTCAGCGGGATGTTCGTGCTTCAGGGGCTGATCGCCATCGGGGTCGCCATTCCGTCGGCACCAGGGTTCTTCGGAGTCTTCGAGGCGCTCGGGCGTGAGGGGCTCGGACTGTATGGCGTGGATCCGACGCTCGCGGTGACGTGGGCGATCGGCTTTCACCTCCTCTCGTTCATTCCGATTACGGTGATCGGCGCGTACTACTTCGTCCGTCTCGGTCTCCACTTCCGCGACCTCGGCAGGGCTTCGGAGCCGGCGACGTGAGCGTGCCGGCCGCGCGATTCGCCGCGCAGGCCAAGGTCAATCTCGCGCTCCACATTGGCGGGCGCGGCGCGGATGGCTACCACGAGCTCGCGACCATTTTCGCGCGCGTCGATCTCGCCGATGATGTCGTGGTTCGCACGCTGCGAAGCGGAACGCGCATCCGCGTCACGCGCGACGGCGTGCCTGACGAGTCGGTAGGACCGGCCGAAAAGAACCTCGGGTTGCGCGCGGCGCTCGCGTACATGGATGAGGCCCGGTGGCCATCCGGCTGCGCCATCGACATCGAAAAGCGCATTCCCGTTGGTGCGGGACTTGGCGGAGGCAGCTCCGATGCCGGGAGCGTCCTGCGGGGGCTCGATTCTCTAGCGCCGCGCCCCCTCGGCGAGGCCCGCCTTCTGCGAATCGCCGCGCGCCTCGGAGCGGACGTCCCGTTCCTCACCTCGACAGCGCCGCTCGCGCTCGGGACGGGGCGTGGTGATGTCATCGAGCCGCTCCCCGCGCTCGCGCCGCGATGGCTCGCCATCGTTACCCCACCATTCTCCGTTGCCACCGCCGATGCCTACGCGTGGCTCGATGCGCACCGCGAAAGCTCGCGCGAGACGCCTCGGCTGGACGCCGGATCTCTGCGCCGCGGGTCGCGGAGCTGGGACGACCTGGCCGCAATCGCGGGCAACGACTTCGACCCGGTCATCGCTCAGCGATTTCCCATCATGGAGTCATATCGCACGGCACTCGAGCAGGCGGGCGCGCGGCTGGCGATGCTGTCGGGGTCGGGGTCGGCGATGTTCGGCTTGTTCGAGAACGAGCCCGATGTCGCCGAGATCGCGCGTGCATGCAATGCTCCTGTGCTGCCGGCGCGCGTACCTGCGCGTGTTGTCGCGACATCGGGGAACGAGTAGCTTTCCGGGCTGCTGCCCCCTCGTCCAATGGCAGGACATCGGACTTTGGATCCGAGAATGGTGGTTCGAATCCACCGGGGGCAATTGAGGGGTCAGGAGTCAGGAATCAGGGCTCCGGGGGATCAGGTTGAAGGTGTAAGGGAACACTGCCCTGCAACCCCCGCTGTTTGGGGATTCGCTCGCCGACGCCTTCACAGCGGATGTCAGGGCCAATCGCAGTGACGCCTATGCTATATCTCCTGCACCCGAATCCCCGATCCCCCCTGAGCCCTGACTCCTGACTCCTGACCCCCAAAAAGCGTTGACCTCCGCTCTCTATCCGCTTACCGTTCAAGGCTGTAGCCAATGGACGAGCTTCTAGTCCCGCGTCGCGGGTTCAAGCTCCTCGCGGGAACAGCCAACCGGGCGCTCGCCGAGGAAATTGGGCAGTGTCTCGGGACCGAGTTGGCGAAGGTCACCGTCAGTCGGTTCGCGGACGGTGAGTGCTTCGTCCGCATCGACGAGAACGTCCGCGGCCACGATGTGTTCATCGTGCAGCCGACGAATCCGCCCGCCGAAAACATGATGGAGTTGTTGCTCCTCATTGATGCGGCTCGGCGTGCGTCGGCGGCGCGAATCACGTGCGTGATGCCGTACTACGGCTACTCGCGGCAGGACCGCAAGGACCAGCCGCGCGTCGCGATCGGGGCCAAGCTCGTGGCGAACATGATCGTCACGGCCGGCGCGGACCGGGTGCTGGGGATCGATTTCCACCAGCATCAGCTGCAGGGGTTCTTCGACATTCCTGTCGATCATCTCTATGCGGCTCCCGTGTTCGTGTCGCACTACCGGAAGAAGCAGCTGCGGGAGCTGGCGGTCGTAGCGCCCGACGTGGGATCGGCGAAAATGGCACGGGGATTCGCGAAGCGTCTCAACGGGACCTTCGCGATCATCGACAAGCGTCGTCCCGCGCCTAACGTGGCCGAGGTGCTGAACGTGGTCGGTGATGTCGAGGGACGCGACTGTCTCATCCCGGATGACATGATCGACACGGCGGGAACGGTGACGGAGGCCGCCCGCGTGCTGAAGGGGCTCGGGGCCGAGGACATTTACGTGTGCGCAACGCACGCGCTGCTCTCGGGACCAGCGGTGGATCGGATCCGCGAGGCGCCGATCGCGGAGGTCGCGGTCACCGACTCGGTGGCGATCCCCGAGGATCGCCGGCGGCTGGAGAACCTGAAGGTGTTGTCGGTGGGAGAGCTGCTGGCGAAGGCGATCAGGTATACGCATTTCGATCAGTCGGTCAGCTCGCTCTTCGAATGATGCACGGCAAAGATGACAGAGTTCAGAATTCAGATTTCAGAATTCAGCAAGCGAACCTGTCGTGTTGCCGGGTAGTTCCTGAAATCTGAATTCTGTAATTCTGAACTCTGTCTTCTTTGCCGTAACGAACTTTACCTGGTACGGAGTGATGTATGGCAACCGCCACCCTGAACGCCACCCCGAGATCCGACGTCGGTAAGGGCGCCGCCCGCAAGCTGCGCGCGAGCCTGCGCATCCCTGGCGTCGTCTATGGCCACCATCGCGAGGCGACCCCGCTCGCCATCGACGCGCGCGAGCTCGAGAAGCTGCTCGGCTCGATCGCGGCGGGCACGACCGTCGTCGAGCTCAACCTTGGCGGCCGCACCTCCAAGACCCTCATTCGCGAGATTCAGCGCCATCCGTACAAGCGGCAGGTGCTGCACATCGACTTCCAGGAGCTCGTCGCCGGTGAGAAGATCACCGTCAACGTGCCGATCCACCTCGTCGGAACGGCTGCGGGCGTGAAGGACGGCGGCATCGTCGAGGAAGTCATGCGCGAGGTCTCGGTCGAGGTTGACCCGGCGAACATCCCGAGCCATTTCGAGATCGACATCTCCCATCTCGGCATCAACGACTCCGTGCACGTCAGCGACATCAAGGTGCCGGAAGGCGTCGAGCTGCTGGAGGACGTGGAAGCGACCGTCGCCGTCGTCGCGCCGCCGCGCGCGGTCGAGGAAGCGCCCGCGCCGGCCGAGGGTGTCGTCGAGGCCGCCCCTGAGCCGGAGCTCATCCGCAAGCCGAAGGATGAGGAAGAGGGCGCTGAGGGCGAGTAGCATCCCTCGTCAGGCGCTTGAAGGTGATCATGGGCCTGGGCAACCCAGGCCGGGAATACGAGCTCACTCGCCACAACGTCGGCTGGATGGTCGTCGATCATCTGGCCGACGTTTGGCATTTCGACGGTTGGCGCCGTGACGGCGATGCGCTGGTGTCCGCGGGCCGCGTTGTCGGTTGTGCCGTGCGCCTCGTGAAGCCCCAGACCTTTATGAACCTCAGCGGCAACGCGCTGCGACCCTACCTTCGGCGGCCGTTGTTCGATCCCACGCAGGACCTGCTCGTCATCGTCGATGAGGTCGCGCTCCCGCTCGGCCGCCTTCGGTTGCGGGGCGAGGGAACGGCCGGCGGCCACAACGGCTTGAAGAGCATCGAGTCCGCTTTGTCGTCGCGGAAGTACGCGCGCGCGCGCATCGGCGTCGCACCGGTGGACCCGAACCGGCGCCAAGGGGATCTCGCGGACTTCGTCCTTTCACCGTTCGGCAAGGACGAACGCCCGGTGGTGCTCGCGCAGCTGTCGCGCATTACGAGCGCGGTGGAAACGTGGCTCACCCACGGGATCGAGCGCGCCATGAACCTTCACAACCGGGAGTCGCCCGAGTAATGCTCAGCAACATCGCGTTCTTCGCGTGGTGGGCGGGGGTAGCGGGGATGATCCTCGCGATCGTTCTCTACGTGTGGATCCGCCGCCAGCCGCAGGGCAACGACGTCATGCGCGGCATCGCCGACCAGATCCACGCCGGCGCGATGGCCTTTCTCCGGCGCGAATACATGGTGGTCGTGCCGTTTCTGCTCGTCGTGGGTGCGCTCCTGTATACGGGCATCGGCGAGCAGACGGGGTACGCATACGTGGCGGGTGGTCTGTCATCGATCTTCGCGGGGCTGGCCGGGATGAAGGCGGCGACGCGCGCCAACGTTCGAACGAGCGAGGCCGCGCGCGATCAGGGACAGGGGCGGGCCCTTCGCGTCGCCTTCAACGGCGGAGCGGTGATGGGACTGAGCGTCGCGAGCCTGGGACTACTCGGCATTGGCGTCATCTTCAGCTGGCTCGTGCCGGGGATCGTGACTCC
Source organism: Gemmatimonadaceae bacterium (assembly GCA_035765135.1). GTDB lineage: Bacteria > Gemmatimonadota > Gemmatimonadetes > Gemmatimonadales > Gemmatimonadaceae > JAICNG01. The sequence continues at coordinate 4,646 of DASTYE010000018.1, forward strand.
GGTTCATTGGCGAGAGTTCTCCGAAACGATCGCCGGGTACGCGATGGGCGCCAGCTCGGTCGCGCTGTTCGCGCGCGTGGGCGGCGGGATCTACACCAAGGCGGCCGATGTCGGCGCGGACCTGGTCGGCAAAGTGGAGGAAGGGATCCCCGAGGATGATCCGCGGAATCCCGCGACCATCGCCGACAACGTGGGTGACAACGTGGGCGACGTGGCCGGCATGGGCGCGGACATCTTCGAGAGCTACGTGGGCGCCGTAATCGCGACGATCGCCATCGCGGCGACGTCGGCCGCGATCCCGAACAACTTCAACGCGGTGTCTCTGCCGATCGCGTACTCGATGGCGGGCCTCATCGCGTCGATTGCCGGCATCGCGCTCATGCGCGTGCTGGAGCGCGGCGCCCCCGCGCAGGCGCTTCGCCTGACGACGTTCGCGGCGGCGGGTCTCTTTCTCCTCTTCGCCTTCGCGCTGACGCTCCTCATCCCGGTGGAGCAGCGGCATCCCGACGGATCGCTGTACCCGGCGATCGGTCCGTTCTGGGCGGTTGTCGCGGGAACGCTCGCCGGCATCCTCATCGGCCTCGTCACCGAGTTCTACACGGCCGGGCCGCCGGTCAAGCGGATCGCGATGTCGTCCACCACGGGCGCGGCGACCAACATCATCAGCGGCCTCGCCGTCGGGATGCAGAGCGTCATCGTCCCGATTCTCCTGATCGCCGGCGCCACCTACACGGCTCATATGGCGGCGGGACTGTACGGCATCGCGATCGCCGCCGTCGGCATGCTCGCGACCGTGGGCGTGACCATGTCGGTCGACGCGTACGGGCCGATCGCCGACAACGCCGGCGGCATCACGCAGATGGCGCACCTGGAGCCGGAGGTGCGGCGCATTACCGACGGGCTGGACGCGTTAGGCAACACGACGGCGGCCATCGGGAAGGGCTTCGCGATCGGCAGCGCCGCCCTGACGGCGTTGGCGCTGTTCAGCGCCTATGCGAGCGCCGTGGGTCTGGGGACGAACGGGCTCGATCTCCTCAATCCAATGGTGGTCATCGGGCTGTTCATCGGCGCAACCATGCCCTTCTTCATCGGAGCGAGCACCATGACGGCGGTGGGGCGCGCCGCGCAGGGCATGGTCGCCGAGGTCCGGCGTCAATTCCGCGAGATTCCCGGGCTTCGCGAAGGCACGGCGAAGCCCGACTCGGCGAGGTGCGTGGACATTTCGACCCGGGCCGCACTGCGCGAGATGATCATCCCCGGGCTGAGCGCGGTCGCGCTTCCGGTGGTCGTCGGTCGTTTCATCGGCGTGGAGGCGCTCGGCGGACTGCTCGCCGGGGCAACGGTGACCGGCGTCGTCCTGGCGCTCTTCATGGCGAACGCCGGCGGCGCCTGGGACAACGCGAAGAAGTACATCGAGGGGGGAGCGCACGGGGGAAAAGGCGGGGAGCCGCATAAGGCGGCTGTTGTGGGCGATACGGTCGGAGATCCGTTCAAGGACACGGCGGGGCCGAGTCTGAACATCCTCATCAAACTGATGAGCGTCGTAAGCCTGGTGCTGGCTCCGTGGTTCATTTCCTGACAGCAGAGACGTCAGATGTCAGAATCAACGGCAAAGACGTCAGACGTCAGAATTCAGAATTCAGAATTCAGAAATTGCTTACCCCGGTTTCTTGATTCTCTTGATCAGCCCCGTCAGCATGCGTTTGACCTCGTGCGTCCCATCGCGAAGCGCTCGATATCGCGCGGGGGGCAAGAGCTCAAGGTCGTAGGCGAGCAAAAGATGGTATTCCAGCTCGATCGCGGATTTTAGCGCGATGCCCAGGAAGCGCCCTAGTTCCGGCTGGCTGGCTCCGCCACAGCCCTCCACGATGTTGGCGCTGATCGATGCCGCGGCCCGCCTCGTCTGCGCGGCAAGGCTGCGGTCCTTTCGAAGCGCATGGTGCGTCTCTCGATAAACATTCAAAGTCAGCGCATGCGATTTGTGCCATACCTTAAGATCATGAAAGTCGATCACCGGGTCCTCGCACAGAGAGCGCGCCGTACATAGATCTGCCTGAATTCTGAATTCTGAATTCTGACATCTGACATCTTTGCCGTTCAGATCGAACCTAAATGCTGAAGCTCGGAATCGTCGGCCTCCCCAACGTCGGAAAATCGACCCTCTTCAACGCGCTGACCGCCGCCGCCGCGCCGGCGGAGAATTACCCGTTCTGCACCGTCGACCCTAACGTGGGGATCGTCGAGGTGCCCGACCCCCGACTCGTCAGGCTCGCCGAGATCGTCAAGCCGCAGCGCACCGTCCCCGCCGTCGTGCAGTTCGTGGACATTGCCGGCCTCGTGAAAGGCGCGGCGCAGGGCGAAGGGCTCGGCAACAAGTTCCTCGCGAACATCCGCGAAACCGACGCCATCGTGCACGTCGTTCGCTGCTTCGAGGACCCGGACGTCCTGCACGTGATGGGCGCGGTCGATCCAGTGCGCGACCGCGACGTCATCGAGTTCGAGCTTGCGCTCGCCGATCTGTCGTCCGTCGAGAAGCGGCTCGATCGGGTGCAGCGCGCCGCCCGCGCGGCCGACAAGGATGCGCGCGCCGAGCTTCCGGTCATCGAGCGGGCGCACGCCTTTCTCTCCGAAGGACGTGGATTGTGGGAGGCCCGCCTGACGAGTGAGGAGGAAGCGCTGCTCGCTCCCCTTGGGCTGCTCACGGTGAAGCCCGTGCTCTACGCGGCGAACGTCGATGAGAGCGAGCTGGCGGGCGCCGAGGGGCCGCACCTTCGCGCGCTGCGCGAGGCGGTCGCGCGCAGCGGCGAGCACGCGGAGGTGGTTCCCTTCTCCGCCAAGATCGAGGCCGAGGTCCGGCAGCTGCCGCCGGAGGATCGCGCGGACTTTCTGGCCTCGTTAGGGCTCGTGGAAGCCGGGCTCGACCGGGTGATTCACGCCGGCTATCACTTGCTCGGACTCCACACCTACTTCACCGCCGGTGAGCAGGAAGTGCGGGCATGGACGATCCACCAGGGGGATACCGCGCCCCGCGCCGCCGGCGTCATTCACACCGACTTCGAGCGCGGCTTCATCCGCGCGGAGACGGCGAGTTACGAGGAGTTCATCGCCGCCGGAGGGTGGAAGGGCGCCCGCGAGCGTGGCGTGGTGCGCTCCGAGGGGAAGGAGTACGTCGTGCGCGACGGGGACGTCATCCTCTTCCGATTCAACGTCTGAGCAGTAGCCCCGCCGCGGCCGCCTCGCTACATTTCTCGACTCACAACCGATACCCTCCTCCTGCTCCGGCAACCAGCGGGGGGCGGCTACTACGACCAAAGGGAGGCTTGCCACTGTGACCCGCCAGTACGAAGCGGTCTACATCTTCGACTCGACCCTCGAAGACACCGCAATCAACGACAAAATCTCACGCCTGCACGGCCTGCTCACGGCGACCGGCGATGTGGCCGTCGACCATTGGGGACGCCGGCAGCTCGCGTATCCGATCGGCCAGCGCGAGAACGGCTATTACGCGATCGCGCGCTTCGAGGCCGATCCCGCGTCGCTCCCCGAGTACGAGCGCGCTCTTCGCCTCGACGATGGGGTGGTCCGCTACCTGATCACGCTTCACGAGCACGAGGTCGGGGCTCCCGCGATCGAGCCCGGCGCCGAGCTCAACCTGCGTCGCCGCGATGAGGACGAGGAGGACGAAGAATGATGATGCGCCGACCCCAGAAAGCCTGCCCGTTCTGCGAATCGCGCGTTCGCTACGTGGACTACAAGGATGACCGGACACTCGGCCGCTTCATCACCGATCACGGCAAGATCCTGCCGAGCCGGTTGAGCGGTATGTGCGCCCGCCATCAGCGGCAGCTCTCGACGGCAATCAAACGGGCGCGTTACCTCGCGTTGATTCCGTACATCAAGGGCCACCACCAGACCTGAGCATGGCCGACGGCCTCGCGCCGGCGCCGCGCGAGCGAGGGTGGGCACGACTTGCCTTCGCTCTCGCGGCGTTCTTGTTGATTCCGCTTTTTCCCGCCGTTCGCGCCGTGCTCCCGATCGAGCACACGCTCGTGCTCCTCGTGCCCACTATCGCCGTCTGCTTTCTGATTGGATGGTGGGCTGGCGGTCGGTTTTCGCTCGCGCTGGTGTGGCTCGGCTTTGCCGCGTGGGTGCTGGCTCAGGAGGCGCCCGCGACCAGCACCAGCGCGTACTACGATCTGGCGCGTGCCTGGGGGCTGCTGGTCGCCGGGTCGTTCGGCGTCATCTGCATCCTTGGGAAGCAGGGTCCCTTCTTCGCACGCGCGCTCTCCGCGATTGGGCTGGCGCTCGTGGTCGCGCTCGGACACGTCGCCGCGGGACGGACCTCGTTTCGGCGCGTCGAGCGCATCCTCGACGAGCAGTACGAAGCACGCAATCAACAGTCGATGGACGCGCTGGCGTTATCGCTCAAGAGCGTCGTCGAACGGATCCCATCCATGCGCGACGCCATGACCGACTCGCAGGTGGACCAGACCGCCTTCGAGCTTCACCGCCTCTCGGGCCGGGCGTCGCCGCTGTTTCCAGCGCTGCTGGCCCTCGAATCGCTCGTGGTCTGCGCGCTCGCGTGGACGCTCTACCACCGTCTCTCACGGGCTCGCATCGGACCGCCGCTCGCGCCGCTCCGACAGTTCCAGTTTCACGACCACCTGGCGTGGGGATTGATCGTCGGCCTCACTCTCCTGCTGGTTCCGGCGTTCGGCGCTCTGGCGCGACTGGGGCACAACTTGGTGTTGTTTTTCGGTATGTTATACGCGTTGCGGGGACTCGGCGTGATCGACACCTTCGTTCGGCGAAGCGCCGTGTCGGTGGCGATCGTCACCGTGCTCGCGATCCTCTGGCCTCAACCGTACGCAGCGCTCGTGGCGCTTGCCGCCATCCTCGCGCTTTTCGCCGTGCTTGGCGTGAGCGACGCGTGGGGAGACTGGCGACGTCGCATGCGACCCGCATCCTGACCTCGTTTCACCGCACCATCGGAGCTCTACCCATGGAAATCATCCTTCGGCAATCGATCGAGAACCTCGGCAAGCCCGGGGATATCGTCAAAGTCTCACCGGGCTATGCCCGCAACTACCTGCTGCCGCGCGGCCTCGCCTACGAGGCAACGGCCGGCAACCGCAAGCGCATCGCGATGGAGAAGGCGCGCCTCGAAGCGGCCGAGTCCGAGCGGATCAAGGCCGCCCAGGCCCTGGCCGAGCGGCTGGAGGGCGTGCAGCTCACCTTCTCGGCGCGGGTCGGGGAGGAGGAGAAGCTCTTCGGCTCGGTAACGTCGGCCGACATCGCGCACCAGCTGGAGGCGCAGGGCTTCGACATCGAAAAGAAGCAGATCGACCTGCACGAGCCGATCAAGTCGCTCGGCGTCTACAAGATTCCGGTTCGCCTGCACGCGGAGGTGAAGCCGGAGATCCGGGTGTGGGTGAT